>NZ_QGMP01000001.1:1979087-2308935 GCF_003259185.1 Isoalcanivorax indicus | reverse complement strand
GGAGATCGACAGGCCGCTGCTGGAAGATATCTTTGTCGAGCTGCGCGAAGGCAGTGGCGCGCATGTGATTGCCGCATCCGGCGCGATGGAGTTTGCGCTGGAGTCAGCCCGCTGGAACAACGGTGTCTTTACCGCAGCGGTACTGGAGGGGCTGGAAGCCATGGCGGCCGACCTCAACGGCGACCGCCAGATTCGCGTCGACGAATTGCGCCGCTTTGTGGCCGACCGCGTGGCGGAGCGCACTCAGGGGCGCCAGGTGCCCACGGTGCGCGGCAGCAATCCCGCCCTCGACTTCGCCATCACCCGCGCCACCCTGCCCGTGCAGGAAACCTGGTCGCTGGGATTTGCTGATGACGATGCCGACCTGTCCCACGCGCAAGCGATGGCCTTCAGTGGCGATGGCCGCACCGTCGTCACCTTGCAGAACGAAGGGCTGCGCCGCTTCGATGCCGAGCAGGGCACCCTGCAGACGCAGGTGCCGCTGGCGCTGGACCAGCCGCGCAGTCTGCGGGTGGACGCCAGCGGGCGGTATGCCCTGGTGCTGGCGGACGACTATGTCTTGCAGCGCGTTGATCTGCAGACCGGCGAGCAGGTGGTGCTGGGTGGTCGTGATCAGGAGGGGCGTGATCAGGACGGGCATCTGGCCCGTGATTTGTCGGCCGCCGCGTTCAGTGCAGACGGGCGGCGCGTGCTGGTGGAAGGGGGGTTCCCCGGGCGCGGAGTGCGTTTGTTCGATGTCGATGCCGGCACCACGCAGACACTGCCGGTGTCATTACCGGGGTTCGTGCGCGGCCTGGCCATCCGTGGTGATGGCGTCCGCGTGGTGGACGAATACGGGGTGATGGTCGACCTGACGCCGGGGGCCGGTGGCGAGTGGGTGGAGCAGGCGCGCTGGCAGCTCCCTCGGGATGAGGTTCAGGGTTTCGGGCGTGCCGGTGAGCCGGCGCAGGCGCAGCAGACGGCGCTCAGTGCCGATGGCCGTTATCTGCTCCGTGCGTTCCGTCACCAGGCCGAGAATGTCTACGGCACCCCTGCAGGCCATCACTATGTCGAAGCCTGGGATCTCGACGAAAAGCGCCGCCTCATGGTGCGCGAGGCCCCGGCACTGCGGGGTATGGCCGTGACGAGCAACGGCCGGGCCTTGCTGTTCGACGGTGACAGTTTCCGGGTGCTGCACCTGCCTGCGGGCACGGAACCGGAGTGGCTGTATCGTGGCGACAGCCAGTCTTATATGCCCTGGGCGCTGCACCCGGCCGGACATACGGTGCTCGGCCCGCGCTGGCGCGACCGGGTCGAGCGCTGGCGGTTACGTCACTGACGCGCGTCCAGTGCCGCGCTGCGGGCCCTCCCATGGCATAACGATGCCTGGGAGTGCGGCCAGATGACCTCACCACGATACCCCGTCCTGCTGGCTTGTTGCCTCACGGCGCTGCCGATGACCGTGTTGGCGGATAGCCGCGAGAACGGCAGTGGTTTCTACATCCACACCGGCATGGCGGTACTGGATCACCGGGCTGACCCGGATTACCTGCGCGATGGCGGGGAGCGCTCGTTCCGTGACGGGAATCTGGGGTTTACGCTGGGGGGTGGCTACCATGTCACGACCGCTCTGGCCCTGGATATCGCCTGGATCGAAATGGATATGGATCGGGTGTTCAGCGAACTGGACGGGCAGAACCTTTACGGGCGCGGCGTGCGGCTGGCGCTGGATGCGACCTGGGCCCCGCGCCAGGTGGTCGGGATCTACGGACGGGCCGGGGCCTGGCACTGGAAGACGCGGCTGAGGCCCGGCTTCGGGCGCAGCCTGCGTCGTCTCGAAGGCACGGATCCGATGCTGGAAGCGGGCCTTCGTTTCGGCCCCCTGGCCCCGGTCAGCCTGGATATCGGCTATGGATGGTATGCCATGGACCGGATTGATACGCGCATCATTTCACTGGGCCTGCGCGCTCACTTCTGAGCGCGAATGAAAGCCACCACCGTGCTCACATCTTCCCTGGCTTCCGGCAGCCACGGCAACAGGATCGGCCAGACATGGAACAGCCCCTCACGGGCCACCCAGGTCACCGGCACACCGGCGGCTTCGGCCCGGGCGCGAATCGCTTCCGCATCGCTGTACAGGCACTCGTCCGTGGCGGCGGTAATCATCAGCGGCGGCAGGCCCGTGTAGTCGCCCAGACAGGGTGAGGCATAGGGGTTGTTGCGGTCGGCATCGGCCATATAGATATCGGCGACGGTGCGCACCATGGAGGCCGACAGCATGCAGTCGCTGTGGTCGTTGGCATCGATGCTCGGGCCCCGGCAGTGGCCATCGCCCGCCGGGGAGAAGGTGAAGGCGCAGCGCGGGCGCGGCAGCCCGCGATCGCGGATGGCCAGCAGCAGGGCCAGAGTCAGGCCACCGCCCGCCGAGTCACCGCCAATGGCGATATCCTCCGGCGCATGCCCGTCGGCCAGCAGCCACTCATAGGCCTCGATGCAGCGGTTCACGGCACCGGGGAAAGGCGACTCCGGCGCAAACGGGTAGCGCACCAGATAGACCGCCGCTTGCAGGTCCTTGGCCAGTCGTCCGGCCAGGTTGTGGTAGGTCCTGGTCACCCCGGCAATGTAGGCACCGCCGTGGATATACAGCACGGTCATGGTCGGGCGTGCGGCGGTGATCAGGTCGCCACTGAATCCGGGTGTCTCGATCGTGCGCAGGCGAATACCGCGCGGCAATAGCGTCAGGCCCGGTGTGTGATTGAAGGTCTTGCGAAGATGCCGGATGAGGTCATCGTGTTGCAGGTTCTCGCGGCGAATCATGCGGCGCGAAAACGCCTTGATCAGTCGGGCAGTCAGGCTTGGCAAAATGAGAGCTCCATGACAGAAAACGGGCACGTGCACCGCGCATCAGCCTACCGGGCAGGAGGGATGCTGGCGACCACTGATCGGGCCAAAACACGTGGCCCAAAAAAAGGGGCCACATCATGTGGCCCACAGCAACAAGCCGGAGAGCTTGCCGTTATGCAAAAAAGCGGGACGCCTCTCAGGCAGCCTCTTTATCCGTAATCGCTTCCAGCAGCGCATCGATCTGCGTCAGGAAGTGGCGGTTGTCATGATCCCAGGGGTGGAAGCCCGGCTTGAACCAGTCCAGCCAGTCGCCCACCGCCTGACGCAGCGTGCCCGGCTTGCCCCACTGATATTGCAGTGACGTCATCCAGCCGCGCAGGTTGAACAGGCCGCCCTTGCGGCGCACGTTCTCGATGTAATAGGGATACAGGATGGCCAGGAAGATGCCCGTGGCCAGTACCAGCGAGGAGGTACGCAGCAGGTAGCCCGGCAGGGTCTTGCCCATGACCTTGGTGTAGACATCAAAGGCCACGGCCTTGTGTTCGGTTTCTTCCAGCGCATGCCAGTTCCACAGCGCCGTGAAACGCTCGTCCGAGCCTGCCAGGGTTTCCGGATTGCGCAGCAGCGAGTCCGCCAGAATCGCGGTCAGATGCTCCAGCGCCACGGTGGCCGACAGCTGGAACTTGGCCGGGGCGTACTTCTGGATGCCCTTGAGCAGCGCGTGCACGAACTTTTCCTGCGCCTTGGCGGGCACACCGGCGTTCTGCAGCAGCTCGTTGAGCTCGTCGTGCTCGCGACCATGCATGGCCTCCTGGCCGATAAAGGCGGTGACGGCCTTCTTCAGTTCCGGGTCGTCGATCTGGTCACGGAAGTGGCGCACCGAGTCGATGAAGAAGCGCTCGCCCACCGGGAAGAACAGGCTCATGGTGTTGAAGAACTGCGCCACATGCATGCCAGCGTGGTGCCAGTCGGTGGCCTTGTCAGCGGGCAGATTGAACTTCAGATCGCGGCGGATCGGGAGGACGGCCATATTCATGGGGTGTTCCTCTAAGTATTGTGACATTACTCGATGGTACAATCGGGTATGGCACAACGCCAGCCCCGGACAAGCGCTTGGTTGACCCAAACGACCAGACGCGCCGGTCAGCAGGACCAACTGAAGGCGGGGTGAAGGGATGCCGTGCCGGGAAGCCGTGCAGAGACAGGCCGCAGCCGCTCAGGCCTGGCGGGCGCCCAGGTCCTCGGCGACCTCGCGGGCCAGGTCGATCAGCCGCGCGGGCTGGCTGTAGCTGCGCTCGTGATGCGCATGGGAGAGGGCATAGAATTCGGCGCTGATGGTGTCGTACAGCCCCCGTGGCGAGTGCGTGGCCGGGTCCACCAGCAGCGTCAGACCAAAGGCGGCATAGTCCAGCGGCTGGTGGCCGGCGGCCTTGAGCAGATCAGGTACCCAGCCCTCGGGCGAGAGCTCCGGCTGGAAGCGCAGGTTCTGGTATTCCATGCCCGTTTGCAGCAGATCGGCATGGTCTACCCGCACATAATTGCTGACCACCAGCTTGAGCAGACCATCAAGACGGCGCCAGACCACGGCCTTCTCTTCATCGGAGTAGGCGTTCCAGTGCACCACTTCATGCACGAAGCGCTTGCAGCCCCGGCAAACGGTATCGCCGAAAACCGTTGAGCAGACGCCGATGCAGGGGGTGCGGACACGTTTGACAGTCATGGCGGCAAGTGTACCCAAGGCCCGTCGCTGCGGCCATACGGTAACTTGTGAAGGCCCTGCAAATCGGCGATAGTTAGGCGCCTGTGCAATCAAAAACAAAGAGAATAACAACGATGCGCGCGATCCTGACCCTGCTGCTGGCCCTGTCGCTGGCCAGTTGCTCCATGGCCATCCCCCGCACGCCGGGTGCCTTCATCCAGGCCGCCCAGGGCAATACCTTCGAACCGATGGATACCCTTGATCCCCGTAACGCCATGGTCTATCTCTATCGACCCGTGAATCAGTGGGGCTACGAGGAGGTGCAGGCACCGAGCTTTTTCATTAACGAGCAGATGCTGTTCGGGCTGAAGAGCGGGGCCTATACCTGGCTGGAGCTGCATGGGGGGGAGTACGACTTCTACGCCCGCCGACCGCTGAGCATCCTGTTTCTGAAGACCATCTTCGAGCTGCCGCTGGCCGTGGAAGGCGGCAACACCTATTACTTCCGCTATTCCGAAGACCAGCCGCTGGATTTCGAGCGTCATGGCATCGATCCGGAGAAATTCGTTCAGGCCGGACCCCTGCAACAGGTGCCCGAGGGCCTCGCCCTGCGCGAAATCCGCAACCTGCGTCTTGATGAACCGGGTGTGTACTACGGCGGTGAGGCGTATCGGGAACCGCGCTGGGCGCCGTTCCGGAGCTTGGACGACTGATACAACAGCGCCCTGCGACGGGCGTCGCAGGGCGTGCTCCGGGGCGTCACGGGAACCGCACTGACCATCAGGCAGGCGGGATATCCAGCCCCTGTTCGGTATAGCGCCGCTTGCTCTGCAACAGACGCTTCCACTGCTCTACATATTCCGGCAGGGCGGGGGACGTCATGTTCATGCCGGTCATTTCCTGCACCGCCTGCGGGCTGATCGATTTGCCACCATACATGTTCACGACACGCAGCAGCGCATGGGTGTGCAGCTTGCCCTGGGCCTCGAAACGCTGGTCGTAGTACATGTACTTTTCATCCCAGCCGAGCACCCGTGTGCGCACGGCAAAATGCTGATACGGACGCAACTCGCGCACGTAGGCAATTTCCGTATTGGCCACGACCACATTACAGCGTGCCTCGATCATGCTGTTGAGCAGGCCGGTGCGCACCGAGTGCTCCAGGCGGCAACGGTCCATGAAGCGCAGATACTTGGCATTATTCAGGTGCAGATTCAGATCGAGATCGAGCAAGCCAACCCGGAACTCCATCGAAATCGTGTCAAAGATGCCGTGCGTCGGCGGTCGTTTGCGGCGACGGGCGGCACTGATCAACTCAAACATCCACTTTCCTCCCCCGGACGGGTGACAGGCCCGTACGCGCTTCGCAGTATAGCCACCTTTCCGGGCCGATGTCAGGGTGCTATCAACCCCTGGGTCATGCCCCGCCGAGTGGGTGCCAATCCTTGTGGTCAGGCGTGTCACTTCCTGCCACCCCGTCAGCGGATACCAGCCTGTATACTCCGGCGTCAGCCCCTTTTATCGCAAATCCAGAATGAGGAGAACACCATGGATATCGCCAATGTCGTGGCCGTCATTACCGGCGGTGCTTCGGGCCTGGGCCAGGCCACTGCTGAAGCCATTGTCGCCAAGGGCGGCCGCGTGATGATTCTGGACCGTGACGCCGAGCGCGCTGCCACCGTGGCGGCGGATCTGGGCGACAACGCGGCCAGCGTGGCCTGCGACGTCACGGACGCGGCCTCGGTCGAGGCGGCGATCAAGGCTGCGGTCGACAAGTTCGGTGCGCTGCATGTGTGCGTCAACTGCGCGGGTGTCGGTTCTGCCATGAAGACCGTGGGCCGCGAGAACAAGCCGCATGATCTGGGTGTGTTCGAGATGGTGGTCAAGATCAACCTGATCGGGACCTTCAATGTGACTCGTCTGGCCGCAGCGGCCATGGCGGAGAACGCCCCGGGCGAGGACAACGAGCGCGGTCTGGTGGTCAACACGGCTTCCGTGGCGGCGTTCGACGGTCAGGTGGGCCAGGTCGCCTACTCAGCCACCAAGGGTGGCGTGGTCGGCATGACCCTGCCCATCGCCCGTGACCTGGCGCCGCTGGGCATTCGCTGCAACACCATCGCGCCGGGTATCTTCAACACGCCGTTGATGAATGCGGCCCCGGACAAGGTCAAACAGCCGCTGATCGACATGACCCAGTTCCCGAAACGTCTGGGGCATCCGCCGGAATTTGCGGCGCTGGTGTGCCATATGATCGAGAACAGCTTCATGAACGGCGAGACAATCCGCCTCGACGGCGCCATCCGGATGCAGCCGCGCTAAGCGGCAAATCTCCGGGGGGCTGCGAGCCGGCTGGATTGGTTGCTTGCCCCATTCTGTCTGGTGTGGTGGTTATGGCCCTCGGGGGGCGGGTAAAGGGTTTCAGGACACGCCGTGAACCCGTCCCTGGGGGCTTGCGTTCGGCATCCATGCCTCTCGACAGTCCTGAAACCCTTTACCCGCCCCCCGAGGGCCGTCACGCACAGCCCGATCTTCAAGCTGGCAGATGGCCGGTGGTTTTGTTCCTCCAGCAGTCTCTATAGCCACCGCCCTTCAAATCTCGCTGCGGCGTTGAGGCGGGGTGCGCCCTGGAGGGACATCTTTGGCCAGGGATGGCCAAAGAAAGAGCGCCCAGGGAGGGCTTGAGCGGTCCCGGAAGGGCGCACCCCGCCTCAACGCCTCTCTGCTGGAGGGTGGCCCACCTGTCCGGAGCTTCCTCTGTCGGCAGCTTCGCGATGAAGCGTAAGCCACATCGCGCCGTACTAATGCGTTTTTCCTATTTTTGTAGTGTGACCATTGAGTCACTGGTGCACAGTAATATCCTGACACAATCTTTCAAGCACCCGCGCTTATGCCTGTGGTCTGACGCTGCTAGTGTGGTTTTCAGCATTTCAATGCCAACGTCAGGAGCCTCAGGTCATGCTGCTCAAATACTTGAACGAACTGGATCGTGCGGTGAAAGATGCCCGTGAGCACCCCGGCGTAGAGCAGTACCGTCGTTGCGCCGAGTGCGCGCAGACACTGCGGGATTATCTCGACGGCCAGATGGACGCTGTGCGTCGTCGCGGCACCGAGATCATGGAGCAGCTGCTGCCCGAGCAGTTTGATGACTGGATGGCCGAGCTGGGTGCTGTGCACAGCGCTGCTCGCCAGGCCGGTTCCCGGTATCAGGTCCGTTTGCACGGCTGATTACTGAATCCTGATCACTGAATCATAGCTGCGCGCGCTGATTCGCCAGCGCGCGCTGGCGCTCCTCCTCGAACAGATCCGGCTGCTCCGGCGCATTCAGATCGCGTAGCCGCACCCCGATACCCACCAGCCTCGCCGCTTCCCCACGACGTTCCCACAAGGCGTCGAGTAACGGGGCAAAGGCCGCTTCATCCAACTGCTCCCCGGGCCCATCGCA
Source organism: Isoalcanivorax indicus (assembly GCF_003259185.1). Classification (NCBI taxonomy): domain Bacteria; kingdom Pseudomonadati; phylum Pseudomonadota; class Gammaproteobacteria; order Oceanospirillales; family Alcanivoracaceae; genus Isoalcanivorax; species Isoalcanivorax indicus. The sequence continues at coordinate 2,300,971 of NZ_QGMP01000001.1, read as the reverse complement.
CGTCGCCTGCGAGAAATCCTGATAACGCACCTTCGCCGTCAGGCCCTGGATCACATAGCCGTGATCCAGCTGGCTCAGGCGTGCGCGCAGGCGCACCAGCAGGTCGGGCAGTTGCGCCCGCCAGCGGGTCAGCGAGACCAGGTCCTCGGCATAGGTTTTTTCCACGCTCACCGACTTGCGTCGGCGGCTGCTTTGCACACGGCGGTCGTCTTCGCCGCGAGCCAGGTGCCACAGACGTTCGCCGAAGCTGCCGAACTGCTGGCTGAGGGTCAGCTTGTCGAAGCCCTGCAGGTCGGCGCAGGTGCGTATGCCCATGGCGTCCAGTTTGCCCGCCGTCACGCGCCCCACGCCAGACAGACGCTGTACGGGCAGGGCGCTGACAAAATCAGCGACCTGCTCCGGGCGAATGACGAACAGGCCATCGGGCTTGCGCCAGTCACTGGCGATCTTGGCGAGAAACTTGTTCGGGGCTACGCCCGCCGATACGGTGATGCCGACTTCCTTGCGCACGGCGTCGCGAATCGCCTGGGCAATGCGCGTGGCGCTGTTGTCGAAATGCGTGCTTTCGGAGACATCCAGAAAGGCTTCATCCAGCGACAGCGGTTCAATGTGCGGGGTATAGCGGCGAAATATCTGCTGGATGCTGGCGGACACCTTGCGGTACTTGTCGAACTGCGGCGGCAGGATGACCAGCTCCGGGCACAGCCGCAGCGCCTGGGAAGAGGCCATGGCCGAGCGCACGCCGTAGTGCCTGGCCTCATAATTGCAGGTGGCAATCACGCCACGTCGACCGGGGTCACCGCCCACCGCAACCGGGCGACCGCGCAGGCGAGGGTCGTCGCGGGTTTCCACGGCGGCGTAAAAGCAATCGCAATCGACGTGGATGATTTTTTGCTGCGCGGTGTCGCTCATGGCGCCTCAAGCAGCTCGGTATCATCGTGCGCATAGGGCGGCGAGCAGGCGCACAGCACGACCAGTGGCGTGTCACCGGTATTTTCCAGCCGATGCGGCGTACCGGGGGTAATGCAGACGGTATCGCCAGCGCGGAGGGTGAAGGTTTCCTCGCCCAGTGTCATGCGACCGCCGCCGGCAGTGATGTGGTAGATTTCCTCGCTACGATGATGCCGATGCAATACCGTAGCGGCTCCGGGCGCCACGCGCGCTTCGGCAAGGGACTGATGGCGCACGCCCAGGGCGGCATGCACGTCCGGATGCAGCAGCTCGCGGATCTCTGATGCATCGCGCGTGGTATAGGCCGGTAGCTCGGCATAACGGGTTTTCATGTCGCCCCCGACGGTGGCAGTAAGGGTTCATTCAGTACAAGGATAAAGCATGTGGCAGAAAAGGCAGCGTCCATGAAGGGATGGCCGACACGCACCCAGGTCCTCATCATTGGCGCCGGGCCCACCGGCCTCACGCTGGGCATTGCCCTGCGCCAGCGCGGCATCGATTGCCTGATCGTCGACAAGCTGCCCGCGCCGTTGCCCTGGTCGCGTGCCCTGGGGCTGCATGCCCGGACCCAGGAGATACTGGCAGCACTGGGGGTGCAGGCCGCCATCAGTGAGCGCAGCCTGGCGCAGCGCGCGGTCAGTGTCTACGGCGACCGGGGGCCGTTGTTTACGCTGGATCTGGATGTGCTGGATGCGCCCTATCCGCATGTGCTGTCCTGCCCGCAGGCTGAAGTGGAGGCGTGCCTGGCGAACCGTTTCGCCGCGCTGGGCGGCATGCTGGTGCGCGATTGCGATCTGCGTGACTTTTCCCAGGATGACGATGGTGTGGTGGCGCGTCTGCACTGGGCGGCCGGTGATCAGTTCCTGCGCGCGGATGTCATGGTCGGCTGCGATGGCGCCAATTCCCGCGTGCGCGATGTGTTGGGCATCAGTTTTGACGGTGAGCGTTACCCGGATCATTTTCTGCTCGCTGACCTGGATATCGAATGGGATCTGCCCCGCGACAGTTCCCATGGTTTTCTGTTGGGGGAGGGGGTGCTGATTGCCATTCCCTTGCCGCAGGGCTGGCGGTTGATCATCAACCAGCGTGATGATGAGGATCTCGCTCCGCAGCTGGATATCGAGCCGTTTCGTGAGCGGTTGGAGCACTGCCTGGAGACGCCGCCAGGGCTGGGCGAGCCCCGCTGGCTGAGCCGTTTTTCGATCCATCGACGGCTGGCCGGGCGGTATCGCCGCAACCGCGTGCTGCTGGCGGGCGATGCCTGCCACATCCAGAGTCCATTGGGCGCGCAGGGCATGAACACCGGCATCGGGGATGCCTTCAATCTGGGCTGGAAGCTGGCGGCTTATCTGCAAGGGCATGGTGATGGTCGTCTGCTGGACAGCTACGAGCAGGAACGCCGCCCGGTGGCACGGCAGATGCTGACGGCGGTCGATCTGCTGTCAAAGGGCTCGTTCACGCGTGCAGCGCCATGGCGGCGGGTGCGCGACGGGGTGCTGCGCCTGGCGGGCAACCGGCCTGGGCTGGGTGCGCGTCTGGTGCGGCGCGCCAGCCAGCTGGATGTGAATTACCGGCACTCACCGATTGTGGCGCGCAGCTCCGGAGATCTGCCTGCTCGCCGCGACCGGGGGCCGTTGCCGGGCGATCGTGTGCCGGACGCCCCGCTGCGGGCGGCGTGTGGGGATAAGGCGGAGAACGTGGAGGCGCGGCTGCATGACTGTCTGCGTGACGGGGCCTTCCAGCTGCTGATCCAGTTGCCCGACACGCTGGATACGGACCATGCCGCAGTGCTGTCCATCTATGCACTGCTGACCCGCTTGCCGGACGAATTCGGTGCCCTGCTGGGCGTGCAACTGATCGCCCCCGGTGACTGGCCCGATGCCCTGAAGGATCTGTTGAGCCAGCCGATGCCGGGCGCGGCCATGCAGCTGTGGTGCCATGCCGGTGAGGCCTTCGCCGAGCGCTTCGGCAGCGAAGGCCGCTTGTGGCTGGTGCGGCCGGACGGGCATCTGGCCTTCCGTGGTCTGCTGACGGATGCCGATGAACTGGTGGGTTATCTTGCGGATCTGCTGGCGCGGCGCGACTGACGGCGCATCGATAGCAGTGGCAAGGCCAGCAGCAGCCAACTGATGCTGAAGCCGCCCGATGAGCCTGTCCGGGCGAGGTCCGTCTCCGCTTCCGGGTCGGAGGCAGGATCATCTGCGGATTCTTCAGGCGCGTCGGCAGGGGGAGCCGCCGGCTCGTCGACAGGGGCTGTTCCGTGCACTACGGCGCTGATCCACTCCCGGTAAAAAGCCACGTTGGTGTACACACCGGGTGGATTCGGGTTGCCGCAATCGCTTGTTCCAAAGCTGGTAATACCGATGGAGATGGGCGTTTCGCTATCAGCGTCGATCAGCAGGGGGCCACCACTGTCACCGAAGCAGGTATCCTGGCCATCGCTTGCCGTCTCTGGCGGATGGGGTTCGGCGGCACAGACCATCTTGTCGCTGATGTGAACGCCGCCCCAGGCCTGGTTGCACTTCCCGCGCGGAATATAATCCAGCAGCACCTGTTGCAGCGTTGACGCAACATTGCCATCTTCTGTCTGTCCCCATCCCAGTGCCAGGGCGATGTCATCACGTTCAGCGTCCGTCAGCAGTTCCAGTGTATTGATATCTGTCTGGCTGGCCAGAGCTGGGAAAGTGGTCACGACGGAAGCGGGTTCGTTCAGCCGCAACAGCGCAATGTCATCGTTCAGGCCTGAGCTCAGGTACTCATCGTAATCCGGGTGAATAATAATTTCGGCAGCGAAGGTCTGGTAACCATTGAGGCTGCCGGGTGCCTCGATCTGGTTGAAGGCGATCCGTATGTCCTGCGCCTGCAACGGCGGGTCTTCATCGGTGTTGAACAGGCAGTGGGCCGCGGTCAGGACATAGTCCTCGTTGATCAGGATGCCTCCACAGCGGAAGACGCGAACCTGGCGACTGCCGGGGGACGAAGCGGGATCGACGATCGCCAGCAACGCCATCCATGGCCAGGCGCCTTGCTTGGCATCGTCGCCGCCGTAGATATAGGGTGTCAGGCCCGAACCGTGGGCGGAGGAAAGCACGGCACTGCCCAGGCAGAGGAGGGCGGGGATGGAAACCTGATGTAAAACGTGCATGGAGACATCCGGCTAAAAAATGTGTGCCTCCAGTATAGGGGGATTTTGTGTCGTCGGCGTGATGAGTTGCCGAAACAGGGTTTTCGCGACGGTTGACCGCCGCGGGTGCTATGTCTAGATTGGCAATATATGCCAATCCGGTGAGGGCCAAGCCATGCCGACCCGAAATGTAGTGATTACCGACCGCCAGGCCGCGCTGATTGAAGAACTGGTGGAAAGCGGCCAATACCAGAACGCCAGCGAGGTGCTGCGCGAGGGCTTGCGGCTGGTGGAAGAGCGCCGCGCCGAGTACGCCTGCAAGCTGGAAGCGCTGCGGACGGCGGTGCAGGAAGGGATGGAGGATATCGAAGCGGGACGTTACACCACCTTCGATTCCGCCAGCGCCCTGGCCGACGACTTCCGGGCGGAAGCGGCGGCCATCATCGCGGAAGTGGCCGACGCACAAAAAGACAGGACATGAGCGCCGTCTGGAGGGTGCGGGAGACGGCCAGCGCCAGGGCGGACAGGGCCAGAATCATTCGCTGGACAGCGACCCGCTTCGGGACATATCAGGCGACGATCTACGCAGAAACCATTGCATTGGCGCTTGCCGCGCTTGAAGCGGGGCCTGACACACCGGGGGCGCGGCAACGGGGTGGCTTGCCCGGGAATGTGCGCTTGCTCCATGTCGCCAGGCAGGGCCGCAAGGGTCGACACTTCATTGTTTTCCGCATCGGCGGCGAGCAGGTTATTGATGTCCTGCGCATACTTTATGACGGGATGGATCTGGCCAGACATGTCGATTGACGTGGCGGCGTCGCAGAAGAATGAGAATCAGCAGGAGCCCGCCCCAGAGCGCGCCGCCGCTGCCCATGCGTAATACCGGTGTTTCGGTGTCCGGGTACTGGACGGCGACGGCGGCCTCGGTTTGACCCACCCCGAAGGTGCCGGCGGGGGTGTGGGCTGTCAGCTGCAGGGTGCGCGGCAGGCCATCCAGTGAGGACAGCTCCAGTGTCATGCTGTGTTGACCGCCGGGCGCCAGGGGCGGTGCCGGGCAGAACAGCCCTTCGGCAGACTGGGTGCACTGCAAGGCTTGCCTGTTCAGCAGTTGCGTGGCGGGCGGTAACACGATGCTCAGGCCTGCGCCCTCGGTGCTGGCATGGGTAGAGAGATTTTCCAGGCGTGTGCGGACACTGGCACGGCGTTGCTGCTGAGTGAAGGTGCCGCGCACAAAGCCGGGGGCCACCAGGTTCAGATCAGGTTTGTCGGTCAGAAAAATGCGCACCGTCGGACGATTGTTGCTGCTGCGGTAATCGTGCTCTTGCGTGTCCAGTTGCAGCGACATCGTTACGCGCTGGTCGTCGCCTGCGGGTAACGACGACAGCGCGACCTGGCCCGCCAGTTCGTCGTTCGGCGCCAGCGGCATTTCAGCGGATAAATCACAGTCGGCATCAGGGCAGACGCTGTTTTCCAGAGACAGCGACAGGTTGTCCATGTTCTCGCCGGTCAGGGTCAGACGTTGCAGTGTGGCCGCATTCATCTTGCTGTCATTACGCAGCGAAAAATCGATGGTGTAGCCGTCCGGGGTATTTGCAGGCATCGTGTGATAACGGGGAATAGCGATGGCGGCATCAATCAAGGGATGGGCAGGAGCGCCCCCTGGTGGTGATGCGGTGATCTGCTCAATCCAGTCCACCATGTCGGCAGTACTGGTGTAGCCGCTGGGCACGTGGGCCAGACCGCAACCCTGGCTGGAGCCGAAACTGGTCAGGCCGACGATCACGGGATCGTCGGGCGTGCCCGTGAGCAAGGGGCCGCCGCTGTCGCCGCGGCAGGTGTCCTGGCCGAGTTCGGCATCGAAGGGCGGGTTGGGTTCGCCAGCGCATACCAGCAGGTCGGTGTCAGCGCTGAACCAGAAGCTGCCGCAGGCAGCGCGGTTGATATAGTCCAGCGCGACCTGTTGAAGGGTTTCGGAGATGCCGGAAGACGGTGCGGTTTCGCCCCAGCCGAGCGCCGTCATGCGGTCGTCGCGGTCCAGCGCGGGGGCTGCCTCCAGAGCTTGCACCAGCGTGTCATCAGCCAGATCCGGATAGCGTTGGAGCAGGGGCGCTTCGCTGACGGGAATCAGGGCGATGTCGTAGCCTTCGAGCAGATTCCGGAAATTGAAAGCGCCATGCAGGATCATCAGTCCCGCCGGTTCATCGCCCGATCCGGGGGCTGGAAAATCGCCATTGGGAAAGGTGGGTGCGCCGTAAAAAACGTCGGCCACCGTGGCCTCCACGCGGGCACCGTTGTGACCGTCCTTGACCAGGCAATGCGCAGCGGTCAGCACCCAGTCTGGAGAAATCTGTTGGCCACCGCAGAAACCGGCGGTGCCATCGCTGAAAGAGATGCGCAGCGCCGTCATCCAGGGCCAGTCACTGGCCTGGGCCTCTTCGCCTCCAAAAATGCGTGTGCTGACGTCGTTGGCCGTGACCTGCCCGGTATGGGTCAGGCTTGCCATCAGACTGAGACAGCAAAGCGTGCGCGCCGCGATGCGCATGGGGACCTTCTTCTGTTTACCCGCAGTCGTCACCCCTGAGTGTAACCCGCTCGGGGCGCTCAGGGGTGAAGAACAGATCAGACTCGCAGCGGCGGGGCGTGGATCAGCTCACGGTCGCTGGTGTCACCGCGCTGGAACGTCTCGCCCAGGTGGTCGATCACCAGGTCGAGGCTGGTTTCCCGGGGCACGGAGGTCATCACGGCGGTGAACGGCGGAGTATGCTCGCGCAGAGTGGTGATAACCCGCTCGGCATTGGCGACATTGGTGTCGGGCAGCAGCAGGGCCAGACAGAGCTCGTCGGCGCGGGCGCCGATATCGCTGCGGCGCAGGCGCTGGCTGAGGCCGCTGGCCAGGGCATCCAGCTGGCTCGGGTCATGCGGGCGCAGCATGACGGCGGTCAGCGGGCTGGACAGACGCTCGTGCAGGGGCAACAGCCAGCCTGCCGTGTGGCTCAGGGCGGTGCGGCTGATCAGGCCGGTCTCCGGGTCTTGCCAGGTGGCCTCCTGGGCCAGCCGTGTCAGGACCTTGTTGCGATACAGCAGCAGGCCGAAATAGACCGCGCAGGTCAGCATCACCGCAAGCAGGAACAGGGAGCTGGCGGCAAGCGGGGTGTCCGACTGCTGCAGCCGCAACGGCAGTACCACAAGCAACACGGCGGCAGCGATGGCCAGGCTGTAGAGAAAACGCGGCAGGCCATTGAGCAGGCCGGTGCTGAGTACCGCGACGATCATCAGTGCCAGTGTCGGGGGCGGCTCGCCGGGATCAAGCAGTATCAGCACCCCCAGGGCGGCCAGGTCGACCAGATTGCTGACCAGCGGCGCACCGGAGAAAGGGCGGAAGAAGAGGCCGCCCTGCAACAACAGATACAGTGCCACCAGCAATGCCATCAGCGCGCCGTGCAGCGGCAGATGCAGTGCGGGCAAGGCGATAAAATAGGCGGCGACGAGCAACGCAAACAGTATGCGTGCTGTCAGCTGGAGTGTGTTGGTACCGCGATCGGTGGCAAGCGAGCTGGGTAGATTCATAGTCACAATTCTGGTCATCCACAAGCGGGCTGCGTCATGGGCAGCCTCCCCCGAGTGAGCGCCGACCATCGCCCGCCAATGGTGCGGTATCCGGATCATGGCGGCAAGCGCAGAACCCATCAATCCGGCGTATGCTGTGAGCATGATTTGACCAATCGGGAGAGAACAGGTGACGGAAGCCGATCTGCATGCCCCGTTGCGGGAAAATGTACGCCTGTTGGGCGATATGCTGGGCCAGACCTTGCGTGAACAACAGGGCGAGGCGCTGTTTGCCCTGGTGGAGCGCATTCGTCAGGTAGCCGTGGAAGCACGATCGAGCGGGGCGGTGGATATGCGCCGCCTGAGCGAATTGCTGACGCCGCTGGATGAACAGCAACTGCTGGATGTGGCGCGGGCGTTCAGCCAGTTCCTGAATCTTGCCAATCTGGCCGAGCAGCAGCACCGCGTGCGCTTGCGCCGCCGTCGCCAGGGGTACGATGCCGACATCGGCAGTACCGAAAGCCTGCGTCAGGTGATCCAGCGGTTGCTGGACAGTGGGCTGTCTGCAGAGACCGTGCGCACGACCTTGTCGACACTGTCGGTGGAGCTGGTGCTGACCGCGCACCCGACAGAGGTGTCGCGCCGCACCCTGATTCGCAAGTATGACCAGATGGCTGAATGGCTGGCCGCGCTGGACCGTACTGATCTGGGCGAAGATGAACGGGGGCGCTGTCGCGAAGGTCTGCGGCGCAGCATCCTGTCGGCCTGGTGTACGGACGAAATCCGGCGCGAAAGGCCGACGCCGGTGGATGAGGCCAAGTGGGGGTTTGCCACGCTGGAGCAGTCGTTATGGCAGGCACTGCCTGTTTTCCTGCGTGAGCTCGACGACGCAGCCAGTGAGTTGCTGGGCGGCCCCCTGCCCGCAGCGGTGGCGCCGATCCGTATCGCCTCCTGGATGGGCGGCGACCGTGACGGCAATCCGAATGTCACCGCCAGCGTGACCCGCGAGGTGTTGCGCCTGGCGCGCTGGATGGCGGCGGATCTGTATATTCGTGACGTGGAGGAATTGCTGGCGGACTTCGCCATGCATGAAGCGAGCGATGAACTGCTGGCGCACACGGGGCCGTCTGCCGAACCCTACCGCATTGTCCTGCGAGGTCTGCGCGAAAGGCTGCGCCATACCCGCGCGCACATGGAGTCGCTGGTCAATGGTGCCGAGCCACCGGGGGGCGACATCATCCGCTGCCGGGAGGATCTGCTGGCGCCGTTGATGCTGATCGACCGGTCGCTGCGTGCGTGCAACATGGCGGCCCTGGCGGACGGCGCGCTGCGCGATACCGTGCGGCGCGCCCATGCCTTCGGTGTCACCCTGTTGCGGCTGGATATTCGCCAGGAATCGTCGCGCCACAGCGCGGTGCTGGATGCCGTGACACGCTATCTGGGGCTGGGCTGTTATCTGGACTGGTCCGAGGCCGAGCGGCAGCGTTTTCTGCTGGCTGAACTGGACAGCCGGCGGCCTTTGATTGATGCGCGTTTCTATCGCAGCGAAGAATGTACCGATGAGGTGCGCGAGGTGCTGGACACCTGCGCTGTGATCGCCAGTGAATCGGCGGAAGCCCTGGGCGCCTACGTGATTTCCATGGCCACCTCGCCGTCGGACATTCTGGCGGTCATGTTGCTGCAACGCATGATGGGCGTGAGCTCGCCGATGCGGGTGGTACCCCTGTTCGAAACCCTGAGTGATCTGCAGGGCGCTGGCGCGACGTTGCGTGCCCTGCTGGCCGTGGACAGCTACCGCGAGGCGGTAGGCGACGGCCAGGAAATCATGATCGGCTATTCCGATTCGGCCAAGGATGCGGGCTTTCTTGCTGCCGCCTGGGCGCAGTACCGGGCACAGGAGGAACTGACCGCGCTGTTCGCCGAACATGGCATTGCGTTGACGCTGTTTCATGGTCGTGGCGGCTCCATCAGCCGCGGTGGATCGCCGACCCGTACAGCGTTGCTGTCGCAACCGCCGGGGTCGGTGGCCGGGCGTATCCGGGTGACCGAGCAGGGGGAGGTGATTCGCTTCAAGTACGGCATGCCGCAGATCGCCATCCACAATATGGAACAGTATGTGGCCGCGACCCTGGAGGCGACCTTGCTGCCGCCGGTGGCCCCCGGCGAGGACTGGCGGGCGGAGATGGCGGCCCTGACCGGGCAGGCGGTGGCCGCTTATCGCGAGGTGGTGCGTGACACCCCGGCCCTGGTGGATTACCTGCGCACGGTGACACCGGAGCAGGAACTGACCCGGCTGGCGCTGGGCAGTCGGCCCGCGCGACGCAAGCGCGCAGGCGGCCTGGCGTCGCTGCGCGCCATTCCGTGGGTGTTTGCCTGGACGCAGATTCGTCTGATGTTGCCCGCCTGGCTGGGCACCGGGGTGGCCCTGAATTCAGCCCTGGCCGACCCGCAGCGACGTCAGGTGCTGGATGCGATGCAGCGTGACTGGCCGTTTTTCCAGGGCATGCTCGACATGCTGGAAATGGTGCTGGCGAAAGCCGATGTGGCGGTGGCGAGTTACTATGAAGAGCGTCTCACCCGCGACCGCACCTTGCGGGAACTGGGGGCGGAATTACGCGAGCGTCTACAGGGCACGGTCAGTGCGTTGCAGGGGGTCAGCGGGCGCCGCGACCTGTTGGCCAATAATCCGGTAATGCGCTGGTCGGTGCAGGTGCGCAATCCCTACACCGACCCGCTGCATCTGTTGCAGGCTGAGTTGATGGGGCGGCTGCGCGACACCCATGAACCGGACCCACGTCTGGAAAGCGCGCTGATGGTCACCATCACGGGCATCGCGGCGGGCTTGCGCAATACCGGCTGATACAGCCGGTGTGGCGTCACAGCGTCTTGTGGGTGCCGTCGCACAGGGGCGCCTCGCGGGTCTGCTTGCAGCCACAGAAATAGACGATCTTGTCCCGGGGGGCGGTGTAGGCCACCGGAGTGATGCCGGTGCCCATGTGGCTGCCGTCGCAGAACGGTTGCCGCGCACTGCGTCCGCAGGCGCACCAGTGATAGGTCTTGTCCTTTTCCACTTCCATGGGTAGCGGGTAGCGAATCTGGCTCATGGTCTGTCTCCGAATTGTCATCTCACTGTCACCCCACAGCAATTCGCCGGATCGACACTGCGCGAAACAGGCTCAGGGAGTCGTACATGGCTATTCAGGGTATCAGACAGGCGCTGGCGAAGCCGTTCGTGGCCACCGCAGGCATGTTGCGTGCGCCCTTGCCGCAGGATGCGGAGCAGAGCGGGCGCTTCAGCGCCTGGTTCAGCAGTTCACGGCGCGACATCATGCGCGCCCAGCGCATGCGCTACCGCATCTTCAGCGAAGAATACGGTGCCAGCATCAAGGCGCCCTTCGGGCTCGACCGTGATCGCTTCGACAAGCACTGCCTGCATCTGATGGTGCGTGACAACCAGACCGGCGAGCTGGTGGGGTATACCCGCGTGCTGACGCAAGCGGCGGCGCGACGCACCGGCGGTTTTTATTCCGCCAGTGAGTTTGACCTGTCGATGGTGCAGCGTCTGCCCGGGCAGGTGGCTGAAATCGGCCGCACCTGTATTCACCCGGATTACCGGGGTGGCGCCGTGATCACGGTACTGTGGTCGCGCCTGGCGCGTTTCATGGTGGAGCAGGACATTCGCTACCTGATGGGTTGTGCCAGCGTATCGTTCAATGAAGGCTATGATTTGCGTGCCATCATCAGCGATATTCGCGCCCGGCACATGAGTCCGGTGGGGCAGCGTGTCACGCCGTTGCAGCCGGTGCCGCGGCTGAGCCATGCCGGTCCGATGCCGACGGAGGCGGTGGCCACACGTTTGCCGCCGTTGCTCAAGGCCTACCTGCGCATGGGCGCCCGCGTCTGCGGTGAGCCGTGCTGGGATCCGGATTTCAACTGCCTGGATTTCTTTATCCTGATGGCGGTGGATGATCTGCCCGCCCGCTATGTGCAGCACTTCCTGAACCCGGTGGTCCGCGCGGTATGAGCAGCCAGCAGGGTGTGCTGGGCCGTCGCCGGGGCGCATCGCCCTGGCCGCCACTGCGGCGTCTGTGGCGCCTGCTGCGGGTGCTGTTGCACATCGGCTATGGCCTGTGGCTGGCGCTGAGGCTGCGTGCCGTGCAGGCGCCGCATACCGCGCCGGTGCGCCGGGCGGCGCGCCAGTGGGCGGCGCAGCTGTTGCGTCTGTTGCGGGTCGAGGTGGTGTGGTGTGGCCCGGCCCCGCAGGCGGGCGCCTTTCTGGCCAGCAATCATGTGTCATGGCTGGATATCCCTGTGCTGTGTGCCCACGGTGACGTGCATTTCCTGTCCAAAGCGGAAGTGCAGGACTGGCCGTTGGTCGGTCGGCTGGCGTTGGCGGCCGGCACCCTGTTCATTCGCCGGGGCAGTGGTGAATCACGCCTCAAGGCCGACGAAATCGCGGCTCACCTGCGCAGCGGCCGCACCATCTGTGTGTTCCCCGAAGGCACCACCACGGATGGCCACGCAGTGCGGCGTTTCTTTCGTCCGCTGTTCGCCGCACCGGTGCAGGCGGCAGCTCCGGTTCAGCCAGTGGCCCTGCGTTACCGGAATGAGCAGGGGCACCCCGATTCGCAGGTGCCGTTCATCGGTGACGATGCCTTTCACACCCACCTCTGGGCATTGCTGTTGCGTGACCGCATTCGCGTCACGGTGACCTGCTGCGCGCCGCTGCCAGCGGCCGAGGTGGCGGCCATGACCCCCGAGCAGCTTGCCGAGACCACCCATGCGCTGGTGCAGCGTGCCCTGTCCCATGGATAATGCCCTCCGGATTCACGGAGACATGCGACATGAGATCCCTGAGACGCTGCCTGGTGATCGCCATGCTGCTGGTGTTGAGCGGCTGCCAGGCGGGCTATTACATGCATCTGGCGCGCGGGCATGGCGAGTTGATGCGTGCCCGCACGCCGGTGGAGCAGGTGCTGGCTGACCCGGACACCCCGGTTTCCGTGCGCGAGCGCCTGGCGCGCACCGAGGCGATGCTGGTCTTTGCCGAGAATGAACTGGCGCTGCCGGTCGATAACGCCTATCGCAGCTACGTGACCCTGGATCGCGGCTTCGTGGTCTGGAATCTGTTTGCCGCCCCCGAATTTTCCCTGAGCCCGCGCACCTGGTGTTTTCCGGTGGCGGGGTGCACCAGCTATCGTGGCTTCTTTGACCTGGCGCGTGCCGAGCGCGAGGCCGAGCGTTTGCGCGCTCAGGGGTATGATGTCTACGGTGGCGGTGCCATTGCCTATTCCACGCTCGGCTGGTTTGCCGATCCGCTGACCACACCCATGCTGGCCGGTAATGAAGCCCAGGTGGCCGACCTGTTGTTTCATGAACTGGCCCACCGGCGTTTCTATCTGCGCGGTGATACGCGTTTCAACGAGAGTCTGGCCACCACGGTGGGCCGCGAGGGCGCCCGCCGCTGGCTCGCCGCGCAGGGAGATCCTGCGCTGATTGACGAGATCACCCTGTCGGCCGCGTTGCGCGCCCGGGTGCTGGCCATGGTCAGCGACGCCCGGGCCGACCTGGCGCGGCTGTACGCCAGCGAAGAAGAGCCGGCCCGTCTGCGTGCTGGCAAGCAGACCATACAGGCGCGCTTGCGTGACACCTTCGAGCAGGCGCGTGAGGCCGAGCCCGCGCTGGGGCGCTACGCCAACTGGTTTGCCGGGCCCTTGAATAATGCCCAGCTCAACACCTTCAGTGACTACAATGACTGGGTGCCGGCATTTGACGCCCTGCTGCTCGATTGTGGTGGACACTGGTCGTGCTTCTGGCGGGAGGTGGAACGGATCGCCGCGCTGCCTGCCGAACAACGTATCGTAGTCATGGAGGCCCTTCGGGAAGCTCAGGATGATTGAACTGGCCCGTTTCAGACATGCCCAGCCCGCCCATCTGCTGGTAGCGGCCTTGCGCGGCGACGGTATCGCCGCACGGGTTCGCGACGAGCAGGGCGAGGTGGTGCTGTATTTGCAGGATGCTGCTCGTTTTGATGAAGCGCGCGCCCTGGTGGAACTGTTTCTGCGGAACCCGGCTGATCCGCGTTTTGCTGGCGCGGCCTGGCAGGCGAGTGCGCCGGCGCAAGCCCGTCAGGACGGGGACCGCGGCGATCTGGACCAGCCGCCGCTGTTCAGCGGCGCCTGGCTGTCGAGCATGGGCCCGGTGACCCGGGCGGTGCTCGGCGTCACGCTGGTGGTGTTCCTGGCGCAGCAGTTCATGGGCCCCACGGTCTACCGCTACCTGATGTTCCCGGAATCGCTGGGCATGCTGGCGCTGGAGCCCTGGCGTGCCGTCACGCCCATGCTACTGCATTTCGGCCTGCTGCATCTGGCCTTCAACCTGCTCTGGTGGATGGAGCTGGGGCGCATCATTGAGCGCTTCCAGTCCGGGCCGCAGCTGGTCGGGGTGACGCTGGTGACGGCGGTCGTGTCGGCCATGGCGCAATTTCTCGCCTCCGGTCCCGCCTTTGGTGGCCTGTCGGGGGTGGTCTACGGGTTACTCGGGTATCTGTGGATCTACGGCAAGGTCAATCCGCAGGCGGGATACGGGCTGCGCCGCGAGATCGTGCTGTTCATGCTGGCCTGGCTGGTGATCTGTTATGTCGGTCTGGCGGGCATTGTGGCCAACGAGGCGCACCTGTTTGGCCTGCTGAGCGGCTGTGCACTGGGCGCGGCGACGGGCTGGTACCGGCGCGAAAAGTACTACCGCCGCTAGTGCCGTCATGGGGCGTGGTTTGAGTTGCCACAGCCCCCCTGTTATAAAGGCAGTCGTTTTTGCTCAGGATGAAGTATGCGCATAATCAATAACTTGGCGTTGCTGACGCTGCTCACACTGGGCCTTTCTGCCTGCGCGGTCACCCGGGTGGGTGACAGCTTGCCGTACGGGATTCTCAACAACGACGACGTCGAACTGGTGGCCGATGGCTTGCCCACCTACCTGCTGATGGTGGACGGGTTGATCGTCAACTGGCCCAGGAGCGAAGACCTGCTGCGCAGTGGCGCCAGTCTCTACGGCGCCTACGCGGGCCTGGTGGTGGAAGAGCCGGAACGCCAGCGTGCCCTGTCCGCCAAGGCGCTGGGCTACGCCGAACGGGCGGCCTGCAGTCGCCGCAAGACGCTGTGCGAGGTGCGTGGCATGTCGGTGCCCCGTCTGGAGGAAGCCCTCGATGGCACGCGCAAGCGCGATGTCGCCGCCCTCTATACCCTGGGCGTCACCTGGGCCGGGTACGTCCAGGCACACAGTGACGACTGGAACGCGGTGGCCGATCTGGCCCGTGTACGGGTCATTCTGGATCGGGTCGTGACACTGGATGAACGACATGAGCATGGCCAGGCCACCATGTACCTGGCCGTGCTGGACAGCTTGCTGCCGGAGGCGCTTGGTGGACACCCCGCAGCGTCGCGCATGCATTTCGAACGCGCCATCGAATTGTCCGATGGTCGCAACCTGCTGGCCAAAGTCCTGTTTGCCGAACGCTACGCGCGCATGGCTGGCGATCAGGCCCTTCATGACGAGCTGTTACAGCAGGTGTTGGATGCTGATCCTGAAGAGCATGGCCTGACCCTGCAGAATACCTTTGCCCGCAAGGAGGCCGAGCGCCTGCTGGCGGAATCCGCAGATTACTTCTGACTGAACCGGAGTTCGCATGTCAGTGTTCAAGACGTTTCGACGCATGGCGCTGGTCGGCCTGATCAGCTTGCCCGTATCCCTGGGGGCCATGGAACTGAAGATTTCCACCTTGTATCCGGACGGCACCAGCGCCGTGAATACACTGCGCGCCGCAGGCAAGCAGCTGGCGGAGGAAACCGACGGCCGCGTCAGCATTCGTGTCTATGCGGGCGGCACCATGGGGGATGACCGCGCGGTACAGCGCCGTATCCGCATCGGCCAGTTGCACGGGCAACTGGCCCAGGCCGGGGCCTTCGCCTCGCATTACAAGGACAGCCAGATTCTCAACCTGCCGTTGTCGTTTCGCTCGCTGGACGAAGTGGATCATGTGCGTGAAACGCTCGACCCGGTGATCCGGGACGGCTTCGAGGAAAACGGCTGGGTGGTCTTCGGGCCGGTGGATGGCGGCTTTGCCTATCTGATGACCCGCAACCCGGTGGCCAGTGTGGCTGACCTGCGTCGGCAGAAGGTCTGGTTGCCCGCCGGGGATTCCGGTTCCGCCATGGCGGCGCGGGAATTCGGCGTGTCGCCGGTGGTGCTGAATCTCGGTGCGGTGCTGACCTCATTGCAGACCGGCACCATTGATGCGTTCGCCGCCCCGGCCGTGCCGGCGCTGACGCTGCAGTGGTATTCCCGGGTCAATCACTACACCGACATGCCGCTGCTGTACACCTACGGCATTCTGGCGCTGGGCAAGCAGCATGTGGCGCGGCTCAGCGACGCGGACCAGGCCACGCTGCGGCGTGTGCTGGGCGAGGCCTTTGCCGAGATGGACCGCAAGGAGCGCGCGGACAACCAGCGCGCCATGGAGGCGCTGAAAGCGCAGGGGCTGGAGCCGGTAAAACCGGATGACGAACAACTGGCCGAGTGGCGCAAGCTGGCCAACCAGGCCACCGATCGACTGGTGGAAGGTGGCGAAATCAGTGCAGAGATGCTGGAGCGATTGAACACCCTGCTGGACGAGTACCGTGGCGGCTGATCGCCGCGACGGAGCGCATCCATGGGGCTGATCCGGTTGCTGCATCGGTTCGAGGATGCACTTATCGTGCTGGTGTTGGCAGGTATGATCCTGCTGGCGGTGTTGCAGATCCTGCTGCGCAACTTTCTCGGCATGAGCCTCACCTGGATCGAACCCCTGCTGCAGAACGCGGTGCTGTGGATCGGCTTGCTGGGCGCCATGATTGCGTCGCGCAACGACGATCACATCAGTGTGGATGCCCTGTCCCATTACCTGTCTGAAACGCTGCTGCGCTGGCTGGCGGTGTGCGTGGACCTGTTCACCTGCATGATCTGCGCTGTGGCGGGCTGGTACAGCCTGAACGCGGTGCGTGATGAAGCCGAGTTTGGCGGTGTGCTGCTCAGCATCGGCCATCTGGATGTGCAGGGTTGGTGGTTGCAGATCATCATCCCGCTTGGCTTTGTCTCCATCGCCCTGCGCTACGCCGTGTTGACCGTGCTTGGCGTGATGGGGCGCCGCCCGGCGCTGAAGAAAAAACCCCTGGTGGAGACCGGCGCATGATCTGGCTGCTGGTCCTCCTGCTGGTGTTGCTGGCCCTGATGGGGGCGCCGCTGTTTGCCATTATCCTGGCGGCTGCCGCGTTGGGCTACTACGGCCTCGGCATCGACCTGTCCGTCCTGCATATCGATATCTATCAGGTCAGCACCTCGGTGGTGCTGATGGCGTTGCCGCTGTTCACCTATGCCGGGTTCCTGCTCAGCGAATCGAAAACCGCCGATCGCATGTTGCGCCTGTCGCAGGCCGCCTTCGGCTGGATGCCCGGGGGCATGGCGTTTGTCGCCCTGATTGCCTGCGCCGTGTTTACCGCCCTGACCGGCGGCAGCGGCGTGACCATCGTTGCCCTCGGCGGCCTGCTGTTGCCCGCCCTGCTCAAGGGCGGCTATCCGAAGCGTTTCAGCACCGGCCTGGTCACCACCTCCGGCAGCCTTGGCCTGCTGCTGGTGCCGTCCGTGCCGCTGCTGATCTACGGCATCATTGCCCAGCAGATGTCGCAGAATCTGGACATGCCCTCGGTGGAGATTGTTGATCTTTATCTGGCGGGTATCCTGCCTGCGCTGCTGATGATCGCGCTGCTCTACGTCTATTGCCTGTGGGCAACGCGCCGCAACCCGATTCCGCGCCAGACCTTCCAGTTGAAAGAACTGCGCCAGGCCGCCTGGGAAGCGCGCTGGGAACTGCCGCTGCCGTTCGTGGTGCTGGGCGGCATCTTCTCCGGTTTTCTTGTCATCAGCGAAGCGGCCGCGATCACGGCCTTGTACGTCACCATCGTGGAAGTCTTCATCTATCGAGAGGTCGGGCTGCGACGCCTACCCGCCGTCATGCGCGAATCCATGACCATGGTGGGCGGCATCCTGCTGATTCTGGCGGTGGCCATGTCGTTTGCGGGCTATCTGGTTTACGCGGGGGTGCCGGAAAGCCTGTTCGGCTTCATGCAGGAACACGTCTCCAGCAAGCTGATGTTCCTGATCCTGCTGAATATCGTGCTGCTGATCCTGGGGGCGGTGCTGGATATCTTCGCGGCGCTGGTCATCATGGTGCCGCTGATTCTGCCGGTGGCCATTGGTTACGGCATCGATCCGGTGCACCTGGGCATCATTTTCGTGGCGAACATGCAGATCGGCTATTTCACCCCGCCGGTGGGCATGAACCTGTTTATCGCCAGCTATCGCTTCCGCCAGCCGATCACGTCGTTGTATGCGGCGACGTTGCCGTTCATGGCGGTGCTGATTATCGCGCTGCTGCTGATCACCTACGTGCCCGCCATCAGCCTGTACTTCGTGCGCTAACGCAGCGCCTTGACCATTTTATGGCGGGTCAGGGCGACGCCGTGGCGCTCCACGCTTTCCTCGCCCTCACTGCGAAATCCCATGCTCTCGAAGAATTTCTTCGCCACCAGACTGGCGGCGGTGTGCAGTGTGGCCGTACCTGCGATACGGGCTTCGTCTTCAAGATACTGGCAGAGCAGGGTGGCAATGCCGTAACCGCCGAGGCCTGGCGCCACGTACAGCATCTCGATGGTGTCATCGGGATACAACTGGGCAAAGGCCCCGGGCTTGCCATCCAGCTCGGCGACGATGGTGACACCTTCACCCAGGCGTGCCACGAATTGCGCTTCATCCTCGGCCGTCGCGGCCCAGGCATCGCACTGCGCTGAGGTATAAAAGTCGGCCCCCTGACCTTTGATCGCTGCACGAAAGATGCGCGGCAGCCACGGCAAATCGCTGTCTTCCAGCGGACGAATCATGAACGGGCCTGCACCAATGTCCGGCAAGCGGTCTGTGTCGTCGACCGGCGCCACTGGAATTGGCGCGGCAGGCTCTGGCTCCGCAACAGGGACGCTGCGATGCCGGGGCGGGCGCTTGCGACGCAACCAGTCAAACATGCTCAGCGCCCGGTCCGTTGTGCGTCATCGTCGCGCAACGCACCCAGTTCGGCCTCCAGACGCCGCAGATACTCGTCCTGCAGGGCCTGAAGTTGCCTGGCATCCTCGAGCTGCTGTGCCAGCGCCTCGGCGCGCTCCTGCAGTTCCCGCTGCTCACGGGCAGCGGCATCACGGGCTTCGTCGCGCAGCGTGGCGTCGTCGGCGAAGCTGGCCGTTGCTGTGGTGAGCAGAGTGGTGAGCAGCAGGGCGTGTTTTTTCATCATGTTTTCCGTTTCTTCTGGGTTGGGTGGTTATGGCCCTCGGGGGGCGGGTAAAGGGTTTCTGGACACGCCGTGAATACATCCCTGTAGGCTCTCGTTCGGCATCCATGCCTCTCGAAGGTCCAGAAACCCTTTACCCGCCCCCCGAGGGCCGTCACGCGCAGCCCGGTTAACCACTTCCAGCCAACCGCAAGTCTGGTTCTGGCGACAGGCTACGAGGTGGCGTTCGTGTCGTTGGTACTGAACTGAGGCCTCGGGGAGGGGTAAGCCCTTCCAGAAGCCCCCAGGGATGGGTTCACGGCGGCTTCTGGAAGGGCTTACCCCTCCCCGAGGCCGGGCTACAGCGCGCCAGACTTCGACGCCTCTCACTCCAGAACCCGGATCATAGCAAATCCGCCGCCCGGCATCGCATCTGTCTGCCCGTCGGCGCAGGGTGTAGGCTCAACAGAGGCCGGACAGCGACATGAGGACCCCGGGATGAAGCGCATACCCGCGATCAGCGCCCTGATGACTCCCTTCCCCTGGCACCTGGAAGCCAGCGGCACCGTGGCCCAGGCGCGTACCCTGATGATGCGGCAGGGGATTCACCACTTGCCTGTGACCGACAGCGAACATCAGGTCATCGGCCTGGTGACCCTGGCCGCGCTCCCGGATACACCGGATGCCCTGGTGGATTGGGTGGAGACGGTGCCCTGTGTGGATGCCCACATGCGGGCCGATCAAGTGCTGGAAATGATGGCCGAAAGCCACCAGTCGGTCGTGGTCATCGTGCACCATGACCGACTGGCCGGCATCTTTACCTGGACCGATGTCTGCGAACGCTTCGCCGACCACCTGCGCGAGCCTTTTCTGCCCCCGGACGGCGATGACGCCGCCTGACGGCGGCGCCCTGCCGGTTCACGACATCATGTTGCGCAGCACATAGTGCAGGATGCCGCCGTGACGGAAATATTCCACCTCGGTGGCGGTATCCAGGCGGCACACCATGGAGACCTTCTCGGTATTGTCGCCCTTGCGGAACACCACCTCGACCTTTTGCCCTGCCTTGATGTTGTCATCCAGATCAGGGATATCCACTTCTTCGCTGCCGTCGAGCCTGAGTGTCTTGCGGTCGGTGCCTTCAGGGAATTGCAGCGGCAGCACGCCCATGCCGATCAGGTTGGAGCGGTGAATGCGCTCGAAGCTTTCGGCGATCACGGCGCGCACGCCCAGCAGGTTGGTGCCCTTGGCGGCCCAGTCGCGGCTGGAGCCGGTGCCGTATTCCTTGCCGGCAATGACCACGGACGGCACGCCTTCCTTGCGATAGCGCATGGCGGCGCCGTAAATCGGCAGTTCTTCGCCGCCGGGCATGTGCTTGGTAAAGCCGCCTTCGGTGTCCGGCACCATTTCGTTGCGGATACGGATATTGGCGAAGGTGCCGCGCATCATCACTTCGTGGTTACCGCGCCGCGAGCCATAGGAGTTGAAGTCGATCGGCTCCACGCCATGGCCTTGCAGGTAGTGGCCTGCCGGGCTGTCGCCCTTGATGGCCCCGGCCGGTGAGATATGGTCGGTGGTGATGGAGTCGCCGAGCAGGGCCAGGATGCGGGCGTTCTTCACCGATGTTACCGGTGGCACCTGCTTGCCCAGCCCTTCGAAGAATGGCGGGTGCTGGATGTAGGTGGAATCGCTGCGCCAGTCGTAGGTCATGGCATCGCCCACCGGCAGGGATTGCCACATCTCGTCGCCGTCGAATACCGAGGCATACTGCTTGCGGAACATGGCGCCGGTGACCGAGGTCAGGGCGTGCTGGATCTCGCTGCTGCTTGGCCAGATGTCTTTCAGGAAGACCTTGTTGCCCTCGTTGTCGTAGCCGATCGGGTCCTTGTCGAAGTTGATCTTCACGGTACCGGCCAGGGCGTAGGCCACCACCAGCGGCGGCGAGGCCAGCCAGTTGGTGCGCACGCTCTGGTGCACGCGGCCTTCGAAGTTACGGTTGCCGGACAGCACCGACGCGACCACCAGATCGCCCTTGGCGATGGCGTTGTCGATCTCTTCCGGCAGGGGGCCGGAGTTGCCGATGCAGGTGGTGCAGCCATAGCCGACCAGATTGAAGCCGAGTTCGTTGAGCACGTCCTGCAGGCCGGCCTTGGCCAGGTAGTCCGTGACCACTTTTGAGCCAGGGGCCAGGGAGGTCTTGACCCAGGGCTTGCGGCGCAGGCCTTTCTCGATGGCTTTTCTGGCCACCAGGCCAGCGGCCAGCATGACGCTGGGGTTTGACGTATTGGTGCAGGAGGTGATGGCGGCGATCACGACGTCGCCATGGGCCAGCATATGCTTTTCGCCCTCGACGGTAATGGGGACCGCGCCGGCATGTTCGGTGCCGCCTACGGCGGTCTGGCCGCCGCCTTCGTCTTCAAGATCGGCAATGTCGGTGTCGTTGCCGAGGGTGTCGCGCAGCAGTTCCAGGAAGACCCGTTTCACGTCGGTCATGGCGACCCGGTCCTGGGGGCGCTTGGGCCCGGCGAGGCTGGGGACCACGTCATCCAGATCCAGGGCCAGCGTGTCGGTGAACACCGGGTCGGGCTGGCCATCCTGGCGCCACAGGCCCTGGGCCTTGCAGTAGGCCTCCACCAGCGCGATGGTGGACTCGTCGCGGCCGGACAGGGTCAGGTATTCGGTGGTGCGTTCATCAATGGGGAAGAAGCCGCAGGTGGCGCCGTACTCGGGGGCCATGTTGGCAATGGTGGCGCGGTCAGCCAGTGACAGGTCTGCCAGGCCGGGGCCGAAGAACTCGACGAATTTGCCGACCACGCCCTTCTTGCGCAGCATCTCGGTCACGGTCAGCACCAGGTCGGTGGCCGTGACGCCTTCTTTCAGCTTGCCGGTCAGCTTGAAGCCGATGACTTCGGGTATCAGCATGGATACCGGCTGGCCGAGCATGGCCGCCTCGGCTTCGATGCCCCCCACGCCCCAGCCGAGCACGCCCAGGCCGTTGATCATGGTGGTGTGGGAGTCTGTCCCCACCAGGGTGTCCGGGTAGGCCCAGGTCTTGCCCTCGGGGTCTTCGGAAGACCAGACGCCGCGGGCCAGGTACTCAAGGTTCACCTGGTGACAGATGCCGGTGCCGGGTGGCACCACGCGAAAGTTGTCGAAGGCTTTCTGGCCCCAACGCAGGAATTCGTAGCGCTCACGGTTGCGCTGGAACTCGATGTCCACGTTCTCGGCAAAGGCCTGGGCGTTGCCGAACTTGTCCACCATCACCGAGTGGTCGATGACCAGGTCGACGGGCGCCAGCGGGTTGATGCGCTGGGGGTCGCCGCCGGCGGCGACGATGGCGTCGCGCATGGCGGCCAGGTCAACAATGCCCGGCACGCCGGTAAAGTCCTGCATCAGTACCCGGGCCGGGCGGTAGGCGATTTCGCGATCAGAGGTGCGGGTTTCAGGCCAGCGCACCAGGGCTTCGATATCCTCGGTACGGACGGTCTTGCCGTCCTCGAAGCGCAGCAGGTTCTCCAGCAGCACCTTGAGAGAGAAGGGCAGTTTGTCCAGATCGCCCCAGCCCTTGTCGGCGAGCTTCTTCAGACTGAAGTAATGTACCTTGTCTTGACCTGCCTCAAGCGTCGTGGCGGTGTTCAGGGTATCTTGGCCAATCTGTGTCATGACACGCTCCCTTGTCGCGGATTTCGGGGGTTCCTTCATACTACGCCCAGATGCAGGCCACATGAATAGCGACTATCGTTGGTAGTCATAGTGAAGAGCCATAGCGGCGGACAATGGGGGACCGATGGAGCATCTGTATTACGAATTTGCGGCATTGCTGTTTGCCTCGGCGGTGGTGGGTGCCATTGCCGTGCGCTTGCGCCAGCCACTGATTGTCGCGTTCATTCTGGTGGGCATCCTGATTGGTCCGGCACTGCTCAATGTGATCAGCGCCGAGAGCGAGATCGAATTGCTGGCCGAGATTGGCGTCACGGTGCTGCTGTTTGTGGTCGGCCTGAAGCTGGACATGCATCTGGTCCGCCATCTTGGCCCGGTAGCGCTGGCAACGGGGCTCGGGCAGCTGGCTTTTACAATTGTTTTCGGTTTTTTTATCGCTCTGGGACTGGGCATGGACTGGGTCAAGGCGACGTATGTCGCTGTGGCGCTGACCTTTTCCAGTACCATCATTATCGTCAAGTTGCTCTCGGACAAGCGCGAGATCGATTCGCTGCATGGCCGTATTGCCATGGGCTTCCTGATTGTCCAGGACATTGCCGTGGTGATCGCCATGATGGTGGTGGGCAGCATGAGTGCCAGCGAGGGGATCGACGCAGAGCAGACCGGCATGCTGGTGCTGGGCATTATCGCCAAGCTGGCGGCGGCCATCGTGCTGGTGGTGGTGATGATGCGCTATGTGCTGCCACGTCTGATGGAGTTGCTGGCGCGTTCGCCGGAATTGCTGCTCGTGTTTGCCATTGCCTGGGGCACCTCCCTGGCGGCGCTGGGCGACATGATCGGCTTCAGCAAGGAGGTGGGCGCTTTCCTGGCGGGTTTCTCGCTGGCCTCGACCCGCTATCGCGAGGCGGTCAATGCGCGCCTGAGCAGCGTGCGTGATTTCCTGCTGCTTTTCTTTTTCGTTCACCTGGGCTCACAGCTGGAATTTGCGGCCCTGGGCGAGGAGCTGGGTGCGGCACTGATCTTTGCGGTGTTCGTACTGATTGGCAACCCGCTGATCGTGATGGTCATCATGGGCATCATGGGGTATCGGCGGCGCACCGGTTTCCTGGCGGGGTTGACGGTGGCGCAGATCAGCGAGTTTTCCATCATCTTTGTGGCCATGGGCATTGCCCTGGGGCATGTGGATGACAATACCCTCGGGCTCATCACGCTGGTGGGCATTGTCACCATCACCCTGTCCACTTACATGATTCTTTATTCAAGCAAGTTGTACGACTGGCTGGCGCCTTATCTGCGCCCCTTCGAGCGGCGCAACCCGTTCCGGGAGGCCGAGCAGGCGCAGACCAGGCTGGAAGAAGCCAGCGTGCTGGTGTTCGGGCTGGGGCGCTACGGTGGCCGTCTGGTGAAACAGTTGCACCAGCGCGATGTCGGTGTGCTGGGTCTGGATTTCGATCCGGAAATCATTCGTCAGGCGCGCCGCGAGAAGCTGAACGTGGCCTATGGTGATCTGGAGAGCCGCGACTTTCTGGAGCATCTGGAGCTGGGCGCGGTACGCTGGGTCATCAGCAGTATTCCGGATCTGAAGCTCAATCAGAACCTGGCGGAAACGTTGCGGGCTCAGGGGTACCGGGGAAAGATCGCGGTGACCATCCATCACGAGCAGGACGCCGAGTTGCTGCGCGACGCCGGGATCGACCAGATTCTGCGGCCGTACCGCGATGCGGCCGATTATGCGGCGCAACAGATATGCAGCCATAACGGCTGAGCGGTCTATATCAGGAGAACCATGGACACGATCACGTCACTGGGTGCGGCCCGCGAAGTCACCGGCTCGTGCCACTTGCTGGAAACGGATACAGCGCGTGTGTTGCTCGACTGCGGCATGCATCAGGGGGGCGACAGTGTCAGTCGCCTGCAGAAGGAACGCTTTGCATTTCGCCCGCGGGATATCGATGCGGTGGTGCTCTCCCACGCGCATCTGGATCATTGTGGTTTGCTGCCGCTGCTGGTGGCCGAGGGCTTTTACGGGCCGATCTACTGCACCGAGGCCACCCGCAACCTGTTGGCGATCATGCTCGAAGATGCGGCGAGTCTGTACCTGCGTGATCTGGAGAGCGCCAACACGCGGCGACGGCGCGCGGGCAGTCGGCAGATCAAGCCCCGTTACAGCATGGATGATGTGCTGACCGTGCTGCAGTGCTGCCAGCCGGTGGCCTGGCATCAGGCGGTGGCCATCGAGGGTGATCTGACCCTGCGTTTTCTTGATGCGGGGCATATTCTCGGTTCCGCCATCGTCACGCTCAATCGTGGCGGCGAGCGGCCCTGGCGGCTGGTGTTCTCCGGTGATCTGGGCGCCTCCGAGCGGGTGCTGATGCGCGAGCCGGAAGTGCCGGAGGTGGCGGATCTGGTGCTGATGGAAAGCACCTATGGCAACCGGGACCACCGCTCCCAGGATGCCACCGTGGCAGAACTGGAAGAGATCATCCAGCAGGCGGCGCGCGATGGCGGCAATATCCTGATGCCGGCCTTCGCCGTGGGCCGCACCCAGGAGCTGTTGTTCCATCTCGGTTGCCTGTACCACCGAGGGTTGCTGAAGAACTGGCATGTCTTTCTGGACAGCCCCATGGCCATCGAAGTGACACGCCTGTATGACCAGTGGCTGGACGCGCTGGATCATGACGATCAGCGCGTGATGCGGCATTTCGGTGCCCATACCCTGAGCCAGTTTCTGCCGATACTGTCGCCCACACCCACCGTGGAGGACTCGATGCAGATCAACCGCATGGAACGTGGCGCCATCATCATTGCCGGTAGTGGCATGTGCACTGGCGGTCGTATCCGCCATCACCTCAAGCACCGTCTCTGGCAGGCACGCAATCACATCATCTTTGCGGGCTTTCAGGCGCGCGGGACGCTGGGCCGGCAACTGGTGGACGGCGCGAAGCAGGTGCGCCTGTTCGGCCAGCGCTATGCGGTGCATGCGCAGGTGCATACGCTGGGCGGTTTTTCTGCCCATGCCGGGCGCACGGAACTGATGCGCTGGGCGTCAGCCATTGGTGGTGAGCCCGCCCTGCGCCTGGTGCATGGCGAGGCAGAGGCCCTGGAAAGCCTGGCAGAAGGTCTGGCCGGGCAGGGCCATGACGTGAGTATTGCGGTACCGGGCGAGCCCTGGCCGTTGAATGAAGTACAGCGTTAAAGGGTAATGTCCATGTCAGAAAACGCCCCAGCCTGGCACGCACTGACCGCCGAAGAGGCCATGCAGGCGTGCCGCACAGACCGACGCGGGTTGAGCGACGCCGAAGCTCAGAAACGCAGGGAGCAGTATGGCGAAAATCGCCTGCTGGCCCGGCGCCAGCGTAGCGCCTGGCGGCGTCTGCTGGGCCAGTTCCACAATGTGTTGTTGTACGTGCTGATGGGCGCGGCCCTGGTGACGTTGTTGCTGGGCTACGCCACGGACGCGCTGGTGATTGCTGCCGTGGTCATCATCAATGCCCTGGTCGGGTTTGTGCAGGAAGGCAAGGCAGAGGCGGCGCTGCGGGCCATCCAGCAGATGCTGGTGTCGGAGTGCCTGGTGGTGCGCGACGGGGAGACGCGGCAGATACCGTCGAGCGCGCTGGTGCCCGGTGATGTGGTGTTGCTGGCGGCGGGCGACCGGGTGCCTGCGGACCTGCGGCTGTTTGAAGTCCGCGAGCTGCACTGCGATGAGTCGATGCTGACGGGCGAATCGGTGCCGGTGGCGAAACACGAAGAGGCGGTATCCCGGGAGGCCATGCTGGCGGATCGCCATGGCATGGCCTGGATGGGAGCGCTGGTGACGGCGGGTGGCGCGCGCGGTCTGGTGGTGGGTACCGGCACGGACAGCGAACTGGGCCGCATCGGCCATATGGTGGACACCGTCAGCGCGCCGGATACCCCGCTGACGCGCTCACTGGGGATGTTCGGGCGGCAGTTGGCCGCACTGATTCTGGCCATCACCGCGCTGGTGATGGTGTGGGGTTATCTGGTGGTGGGCATGCCCGTGGCCGACCTGTTCCGGGTGGCGGTGGGCGTGGCCGTGGCGGCCATTCCCGAGGGGCTGCCGGCGGTGGTCACGATTACCCTGGCCATCGGCGTGCAACGCATGGCGGCTTCCCGCGCGGTGATTCGCAAATTGCCAGCGGTGGAGGTGCTCGGGTCGGTCACGGTGATCTGTTCCGACAAGACCGGCACCCTGACCCGCAATGAGATGACGACCCGGCGGCTGGTGACGGCGGCGGGTGATTTCGAGGTGTCCGGCGAGGGCTATGCGCTGCAGGGCGAGGTGGATTATGCCGGCGACGGTGATGCCGGTGAGGTGCTGCCCCTGAAGACGCTGGCCTCGCAGGTGGCGTTGCTGTGCAACGATGCCCATATCAGTCACGAAGGCGACGACTGGGTGCTGCACGGTGACCCCACGGAAGGCGCGTTGTATGCCCTGGCCTGCAAGGCGGGTCTGTCACCCGCGGAAGCCAGCGAGCGCTGGCCACGGCTGGATGTCATCCCGTTTGCCACCGAGCGGCTCTACATGGCCACCCTGAACCGCCACGAGGAGGGGTGCCTGATGCTGGTGAAAGGGGCACCGGAGAGGCTGCTGGGACTGTGCACGCAACAGCAGCAGCCGGAAGGGCCCGCGCCGCTGGACACCGATTACTGGCATGCGGCGCTCGAGCGCCTGGCGAGCGATGGCTTGCGCGTGCTCGGGCTGGCGTGGAAGCCGATGCCCGGCGACAGCGCCCGTATCAGCACGGCGGATGTCGAGCAGGGGCTGGTGTTCCTGGGCCTGACCGGCACCACCGATCCGCCGCGCCATGAAGCGATTGAGGCGGTGGCCCAGTGCCGCCGCGCCGGCATTCAGGTGAAGATGATTACCGGCGACAACCCGCGCACCGCCGGTGCCATTGCCGCGCAGCTTGGTCTGCGCCACGAACGGGTGCTGACCGGCAAGGACATGGCCGCGCTGGACGATGCTGCGCTGGGTGAGGCGCTGGTGGAGGTGGATGTCTATGCGCGCACCAGCCCGGCCGACAAGTTGCGCCTGGTGGAGGCGTTGCAGGCCCGTGGCGAGGTGGTGGCGATGACCGGCGATGGCGTCAACGATGCGCCGGCCCTGCAGCGCGCCGATATCGGTGTGGCCATGGGGCGCAAGGGTACGGACGCTGCCCGCGATGCCTCGGCCATGGTGCTGACGGACGACAACTTTGCCACCATTGCGGCGGCGGTCAGGGCCGGGCGCACGGTGTACGACAACATCGTCAAGGCGATCCAGTTCATTTTGCCCACCAGTGTGGTGCAGGCGGCGGTGTTGCTGCTGGCGCTGGTCATCGGTATGTCAGCGCTGCCGATCACGCCGGTGCAGATCCTGTGGGTGAACATGATTACCGCTGTGACGCTGGCGCTGGCGCTGGCCTTCGAGCACGGCGAGTCCGGGCTGATGCGGCGCCCGCCGCGATCGCCGCAGGAAGGGCTGGTGACCCCTTTGCTGTTGCGCCGCCTGGCGCTGGTGGGGGTTGTCGGCACGCTGCTGGTGATCGGTCAGTTCATGCGTTACGCGGAAGACCTGACGCTGGCGCGTAACATGGCCGTGCTGACGCTGGTATTTGTCGAGGTCTGGTACCTGTTCTGCTGCCGCCGCCTGCACGCGCCCCTGTGGCACGAACCCAGTGTGCGCGGACTGATGCCGGCCCTGATCGCGGTGGCTGCGGTGCTGGTGCTGCAATGGCTGTACTCGGTGCTGCCGCCGATGCAGGCGCTGTTCGAGTCGCAGGCGCTGAGTCCGGCGCACTGGCTGGAGGCTGCGGCGGTGGCGCTGGTCGTGCCGTTGCTGGTGGAAATCGACAAGGCCATAGCACGCCGGTTTGGCGGGGCCGGGGAGGGCTGACGGGGTTACAGGCGTGCCGGGCTTTGCGGTGCTCAGCCCGGCATGCTCTCGCTGACCTCAGGCCGTCACCTCACCGCAACAGGTCCGGATTGCCCCGCTGGCTGACAGCGTCAGCCTCCTCCGTCGTCAACAGCGCCGCCGGTGCCAGCCCGCATACCTCGGCGACCGCGTGTGCCGCGTGGGCCCAGGTGCACTGGTTGGCATACAGCATACCGAAGGTGTCCAGGGTGCCTCCGCGGTTGCGGTAACCCAGGAACTGGCTGCGGGCGCCGGTATCCAGCGGCCGCAGCACACCGGAGAACACCTCTGGCCGACCATGGCACAGGAACACCCGGGCCGCGCATTCCGGCACCAGCCGTGCCCGGCTGGCGGCATCGTGCACACTCTGCGCCTCCTCCGCATCGCGGGCGGCGCGGAATCGCCCGGGTGCCTGCAGGGCGAACAGGGCATGGGCGATGCCGCGCTCGCCCAGACGCTGGCTCAGGCGCTGCATTTCCAGCAACTGATAGGCGCCGATGGCAAACAGCTGCACCTGCGGCTGCACATCCGTGTGCAGGCACAGGATGCCATCGTCGCTGAGCTGCTTGGCCTGGCTTGCATCCAGTTGTGCAGGCAGGGCGTTCTTCGGTACCACCATCACGGCCAGGCGCCCGCGTGTGGCATACAGATCCAGCAGGGCCTGGGCGGCGCTGTTACCGTCCACCGGAAACAGCACCGGGGCCACGTCATTCATTTCACCCAGCCAGGCTTCGCACAGGGTCGGGTCCTGGTGCGACTGCTCGTTCTTGCCGTTTTCCCAGGTGTGCGAGCTGCACAACACCGGCCATGACAGCCACTGTGCAGGCCGTCCGGCAGCCCGCTTGTGGCGGGCAAAAATGATGTCCTGGCGCATCGCGCCGAGCATTTTCACGGCGAAGGCTTCGTAGCTGGCCACCAGGTTCAGGCCCTGCTTGTTGGCCAGCGCCGCGCAGACCACGGCCTCCTCGTTCAGGGCCGTGATCACGCTGCCGTGCAGGGATTCGGCAATGCCCGGTTCCGGGTGGGTGACGCGGTGGCGCAGCAGGTCCAGTGAGGCATTCAGGCGATTGCTGCGCATTTCATCCGGGTTGCCCACGCGCACACGGTGGTCCGGGTTGGCGCGCACCACGGCCACGAAGGCATCATCGATGGCGGCCATGGGCGAGACGCTGTCGCCGGGGGCGGTCGGGGTCAGTGGCGGACGAATGGCGGCCCGTGGGGCCGGGTCGGCCAGCGGGTGCTCGCGTTCCCGGGGGCGTCCGTTCTGGTCGTGGTTGTTGAAGGCGCTGATGGCGTCCCGCAACGTGTCCAGCGGCACATGCAGTTCCCGGGCGCCGGCGTTGAAGCGCTCGCGGGCCTGCTCGTCGCGGGCCGGATTCTCTTCCAGCGGCAGGTTGTGCGCGGCGTTGCTGCCCGCGCCGGGAAAACCGAAGCCCTTGACCGTTTCAGCGATCACGTAGGGCAGGCGCAAGGGGTAATCGAGCGAGCCTTCCCGTTGCAGGCGGCTGCGGTGTGCCAACCGGGCCTCGCCGTCGATCAGTGCCCAGGCAAACGCTGCAGGGTCGCGCCCGTCGATACTCACCGGGTCAAAGCCGTTCAGGGCCAGATGCTCACGGAACCAGGGCGTGCCGCCGGACTGTTTCATGCTGGTGCGCTGGTCGATACGGCGGCCATTGGCAATCATCACCGGCAACACGGTGCCGGTGTCCTCGGCACGCCACCAGCGCGGGCTCCAGTCGCTGCCGCGCTGCTCTTCAAAGGCTCCATCGCTGAGGAAGGCGACCAGGGCATCGCCCGGCAGCGGCATGTGCACATACTGCAATTCGGCAAAGCCCAGATAGCCGCCTTCGCTGATGCCCCCGGCGGTATGGGCGTTGACATGGCTGCCCAGCGGCGACAGCGGGGCGCCGTCAGGGCTGACGCCATAGTGGTAGAAATCGCCGGTGAAGCGGGCCAGCCCGTCATCGGTGAGGGCGTAGCGCTCGGCATGGGCGGGCAGCATGTTGTCGAGCAGCAGGTTCATGGCATCAATGGCCGCCACACAGTGGCCCTGGCCCATCATCCAGGCCCGGGTGTGGCCGGTCAGAGTGTTGGCCAGCAGGTAGCCGGTGTAGGCGGGCACCATGTTCAGGGCGCCGCCGGTGTGGCCTTCCGGCGTGGGCTTGAAATCGTCGGCGGTGAGCGGGCTGCCGTCCAGGCGGGGACGGCGCACATAGGTCATGTGGGCCACCAGCCACATGCCCATGCAGGCAAGCTGGTCGGCGGCGCGAAAGGCATTCAGCCAGGCCGTGCGCTGAGCCTCGTCGCGGGCTTGTTCGAGCAGACCCGCGATGCGTTGCTGGGTGGTCCGGGTATGGCGGATCACGCCATGGCCGGCGGCCCAGGCATCGAAGGCCGGGTCGCGCTTGCGCAGGGCTTCGATGTCGTTGTCGCGGTGCGGGTCAGTCGTGGACGCGGTCATGAATCACTTTCTCCTTGGGTAAGTCGGGTAGCAGGCCGGGCTCTGCAGCGCAGGCGGCGACCATCTCCTGTTCTTCATCGACACGGCCGACACGGATGCGGATGCGGCTGTCGTCGGCCTCGATATTGGTGGCCTGCTCCGGTGGCGTGGCGGCCAGGTTGCGCTGCGGGTCCAGACGCAGGCCCAGTTCGCCGAAGGTGTCCAGCAGGGCCTCCCGCAACTCGGGCTGTTGCTCACCGGCGCCGCCGCCGATGATCAGTTCATCGCAGCCACCCAGCACGCCCAGGAAGCCGCCCAGATAGCGGCGCAATCGATGGTGATAGGCCTCCAGTGCGCGCATCGCGCGCGGGTCGCCGGACTGGTCCAGACGGTCCGGTCGGTCGCTGCGACCGCCGGACATGCCCAGCAGGCCGCTGTCCTGATACAGGATGCTGCTCAGGTTGGTGGCACTGACCACGCCTTCGCTGATCAGTGCCAGCAGCAAGCCCGGATCGATATCGCCGCTGCGGGTGCCCATCATCGGACCTTCCAGCGCGGTGGCGCCCATCGAGGTGTCCACCATCTGATCGCCACGCCAGGCGGTCAATGACACCCCGCCACCCAGCTGCAGGGTGATCAGCCGCCGCTGTGGATCGGGCGGCAGGGAGGACTGCGCTCGCAGCGACTGGTGAGCAAAGCCATGGAAACCCATGCGCTGCAGGGGCCAGGAGGGGCGAATGGATTCCGGCAGCGGGTAATGACGCAGGGCATCGGGCAGTGGGCCGGGGGGCAGGCTGTCGTAGACGACAATATGCCGGCAACCCGGACGACTCTGCATGGCCCGGCGCAGCGTATCGAGTACCGGGGGCTGATGCAGCGGTGCCATCGGGGTCAGGTTTTCCAGCTCGTCGAGCAGGTCGTGGGTCGCCAGTTCGCCGCGATGGCCGCTGCCGCCATGCACCACGCGATAGAGGATGCTGCCCTCGCGCGGCAGGGCATCGACCAGCTCACCCAGCGCCGCGTTCCGGAATTTGGGCTGGGTGGGCAGCACCTCGATGCGCCGACGTTGCACATGCCAACCGTCGGGGCGGGCCTCAAACCAGGCGAATCGGGCCGACGTGCTGCCGATATTGAGTGTTACCAGTGTCATACTGCAATCCTTGCCTGTGCTTGAAAATAAAACCCTGATACAGATCATGGATCCGTTATCGGGTATACATTCTTCACCGCCAGAGAGTGACCTGCTAAGGTTTGCGCGACCCTATGATTGAGGATATCGCGTTATGGCCCTGCCTGAAATGTTGTCCGGTCGGCTCAGCCTGCCGGTGCTGGCATCCCCCATGTTCATCGTTTCCGGACCCGAACTGGTCATCGAACAATGCAAGGCTGGCATCATCGGCTCCTTTCCGGCCTTGAATGCCCGGCCACAGTCGGCGCTGCGCGAATGGATTCGACGCATCAAATCGGAGCTGGCGGCCTATGCCGAGGCACATCCGGAACGACCGGTGGCGCCCTTTGCGGTCAACCAGATCTGCCATGTGAGCAACGACCGTCTGAAGGCCGACATGGAAGTGTGTGTCGAAGAGCAGGTGCCCATCATCATCACCAGCCTGCGGCCGCCAGCGGAGCTGGTGGAGGCGGCGCATTCCTACGGCGGCCTGGTGTTCCACGATGTCATCAACCAGCGCCATGCGCGCAAGGCCGCTGAGCAAGGTGTCGATGGCCTGATTCTGGTCAGTGCCGGTGCCGGCGGGCATGCGGGCTCGCTGAGTCCTTTTGCGCTGTTGCGCGAAGTGAAATCCTGGTTCGATGGCACGGTGATTCTGTCCGGCGCCATTTCTGATGGCGCTTCGGTGGCGGGTGCCATCGCCATGGGCGCCGACCTGGCTTACATGGGCACGCGCTTCATCGCCACGCAGGAAGCCAATTCCGACCAGCGCTACCGTGACATGCTGGTGCGGGGCTCGGCGGATGATGTGGTCTACAGTTCGTTGTTTACCGGTGTGCATGGCAATTATCTCAAGGCATCGGTGGCCGAAGCCGGTTACGATCCCGACAAGCTGCCGGAAGGCGATCCGTCGAAGATGGATTTCGGGTCGGGCGGCAATACCGAGAAAAAAGTCTGGAAAGACATTCTGGGTTCCGGCCAGGGTATCGGCGGTATTCGCGATGTGCCGCCGGTCAGCGAACTGGCCGCGCGCTTGCGCCGCGAGTTCAACGACGCCGCCGCGCGATTCTCTGGTATCGCTGAAAAATATCGCGACTGAACGTGAAGGCTGACCGTGAATATCACGTCGCGCTGATGTGAATTCACGGTCTTTTTCCTTACGCTTCGCTACTTCCTCGTTACGCCGCAACAACACAGGAAAAAAAGCCGGCGTTGATCGTGAATATTCACCTGATCCTGACGTTCCGAGGCACAGCTTGCAATGATCCGCTATCAAGACGGTGGCGTGGTTCGAGCGGTGCGCGCGCCTGTGCGCCAAAGAAAAATGGAGGTTCGGGTCGTGAAAATTCCAGACATTTTCATCGTGTGCAGAAGCATATTCAAACGAGGGTTCAGAGCGCATCCTGGCATCTGGGTGATGACGGTCCTGATGTCGCTCCTGACGGCGTGCGGGGGTAGCAGCAGTGCCCGGCCGAATGTGTTGCTGCTCGCTGAGCCGGTCTCCGCGCTCGAAGGCGGTGTCTTCACCACCGCCGACGAACAGGTGACCGTGGATATCCCTCCGGGGGCGCTGGAGAATGACGGCATTGTGCGCGTGGTGCGTGCCGGACGTCCGCCGGCGCAACCGGCCAACCTGATGGCGGTCAGCGCCGCCTACGACGTACAGCTGTTGAATACGACGGTGCTGGAGGGCGAGCGTATTGCCGTGGAAATTCGGGCTGCCGCAGCACCTGAGCATCCGCAGATTGCCGAGATGATGCGTTTCGGCGCTGACGGCTGGGCGCGGACCCGGGGCAGCTTCTTCCGCGCCAGTATGCAGCGCACCATCGCCTTGACCGATGGTCAGGGCCTGTATCAGGCGGTCCATCGTACGTTGCAGTCTGCGTCCGGAGACGGTGTGGCGCGCGGCGAGCAGATCTTTTTGTACGAAACCTATGAGAATGAAGATATCTGGGGCGGCGTGCTCGGATTGCATGAGCTGCTTAACGGTCTCGATCCGGCGACGGCCGTGGGTGTCGGTGTGCAGGTGGACCTGGCGCGTGTGCCGCAGCCAATCGTCGATGTGCTGGTTGGCGACGATCTGGCTGCGAAGGATGAGGCCCTGGCAGATCCCGCCGTAACACGTGCCCTGCTCAAGGCGGACGCGGTGGTTGGTGTGCGCGGCTTTTTCGACGATCCGGAGAACGAGGACATGCTGACGTCCGCCGGCATTACCTGTGCGCTGTGCCATGTGAACGTCGAGCCGACTGAATTCGAGCTTACCGGCGGGCCGACCCTGCTGCCTGTGGGCCCGCTGGCGCTGGACGGTTTGCCCAACTTTGCCATGAATACCGGCGCGATCATTTCGTTGACGCCGTTCGTTCAGGCGATGGAGGATGATGAAATGCGTGACGCACTGATCGCCGCCCTGCAGGGTTGGGGTCCCGGGCGGCACGATGTCCGGGCGTTCGGGGCGTTCAACCCGCTGGATGACGATGTGGATAATCCCACCACCTTTCCGCCGCTGTGGAATTTTCTTGATCTTCGCGATCAGGGGTATGCCTACAACTGGGACGGTGAGTTCATCAATGACATCGAAGGGGGGCTGCCCAACGGGCTGGCCAGTCAGGCTGAAGCGGTCTATCACCTGGTGATGGGCGGCAAGGGGGCCTTCGGTACCGAGACGGGATCGTTGCCGCCGCATTTGCGCACCGCACCGTCCGAAGAACTGCTGGCCGCCATCGCAGCGGCGGCCAATACCCCCAATCTCATTCCTGCTCAGGATCTGCTGGATGTGCAGGACTGGCAGCGCAGCTTCACCAGCCCGGCACCGGCGGGCTTCGACGAGGCGCTTGCGGAAGACGGCTTCCGGCTTTTCTATGGTCGCGCCAACTGCGGCGGTTGCCACGGCAGCGCTGAATTTACCGGCCCGGTCATTACCGCCAGCATTACCGATGAGACGCCCATGGGAGGGCTTGCCGGTGGCATCAAGACCCCGGGTTTGCGCGGTGTGCGGCTGACAGCGCCCTACTTCCATGATGGCAGTGCCGCCACCCTGGAAGAGGTCGTGGAAACCTATGCCAGAAATCTCGCGGGTGTTCCGGATGATCTGTCCGAGGCCGAGATCATGGCGGTGGCGGAGTTCATGCGCTCCCTGTAAGACGGTACGGAAACCGGGGAACGTCCCGGCTGGCGGGCATGGCGCCGCCAGTCGGGACATCGTTTTTCCGGTGCCGGTATGAGGCGTGTCAATCATCGACGCTAGGCGCCCTCTGCTTCTCCGTCGAGGGCGGAGCGCTCGGCGCCGGAATAATGAGCCAGCACCTTGTCGCGATCCGCGGCGTTCAACGCATCCAGGACCACCTGTTGCCGGTCAGGAGACAGCCCCAGACACACGCGGGCGGCGATATCGTGATGACCGCCGGTGCAGGCCGCGAGGGCCAGTCTGGTCAGGTAGTTGTTGGAGAAACGGCGGGCAATGTTGACCACGCGCTCGGGGTCGGCCAGGTGCGGCGCAATATTCATCACACCTTCGGGATCATTCAGCGTGACCACAAAGGCGCGAATTTCGTTTTCCGTCAGCAGATCGGCAAAGCCGGCGGTGATCTCGAATTCGCCCTTGTCCATCAAGGCGCGGGCAATGGCGATCCACACGTCGTTGGGCATGTGATCCAGCAGATCGCGGATCTCCTTGGGCGCCAGATAGCGGGTGACTTCGGCATTGAAGGCCGGTGCCAGACGTTGCGTGACCGGCAGCATCAGCGGGCCGGGCGTATGCACGGCCAGGGTAGCGGTGCGGCGCGGGCCGAGCACATGGGTCACAAAGGGCACCTTGATGAACAGCGGCACGAAGCGTTGCAGGGACAGCAGGATACGGAACAGCGGGCCCACGGCCGGGCGGGGCCGGGGTGTCATAGCAGTACTGGTCATGAGTGTTCTCCCCATCGTCAGAGTGATGTAGCACGCCAAAATGGGGGAGCGCCGTTAACCGGCCACTGTTGTAATAGGATCAGGCCGGGCGTTTCCCCCAGGGTTCCTGATAGATGGGCTGCGCCGATGCTGGCGTCATGCCGTTATTGTTATGGTTAGAGCGATATGGTGTGGCCAGCGTGCAGAAAGTGCAAGGGGCAGGGCAAAGCGCAGTGCAAGACAGTGCAAGCGATGAGCCTCCCCGGGGCACGGGATGCCCCGGGGACGGCAGCGTTACGGTGTGCGGATGACCAGCAGACGCTCTTCGGTCATGTCGCGGATCGCCCAGCGAATGCCCTCGCGGCCCAGGCCGGAATCCTTGACCCCGCCGTAGGGCATGTTGTCGACCCGCCATGAGGGCACATCGCCGATCACGACCCCGCCGACCTCGAGACGATCCCAGGCCCGATGGGCCTTGTACAGGTCGCGGGTGAAGATGCCCGCCTGCAGGCCGAAGGCGCTGTTGTTGACCTCCTCCAGCACGGCGTCGAAATCATCGAAGCGTGACAGGACGGCGACCGGGCCGAAGGCTTCCTCCGCCACAATACTGCACTCTGCCGGGACGTTTTCCATCAGGGTCGGGGCCAGCATGGCGCCATCACGTTCACCGCCGCACAGCAGGGTGCCGCCGCGTTCCACGCCTTCCTTGATCCAGTCTTCCAGTCGCCGGGCTTCGCCCTCGGAGATGACCGGGCCGATAAAGGTATCCTCGTCGCGCGGGTCGCCCATGCGCAGGGCCCGGGTTTTTTCCACCAGTTTTTTCTTCAGCGTGTCGTAAATGGCGCTGTGAATGAAGATACGCTGCACGCCGATGCAGCTCTGCCCGGACTGGTAGAAAGCGCCGAAGACCAGACGCGCTACGGCATCGTCCACGTCGGCATCTTCATCCACCACACAGGCGGCGTTGCCACCCAGCTCCAGTACCACCGGCTTTTTGCCCGCGCGGGCTTTCAGGTCCCAGCCCACCTGTGGGGAGCCGGTGAAACTGAGCAGCTTCAGGCGGTCGTCCTCGGTGAACAGTTCGGCGCCATCGCGGTGGCATGGCAGCACCGAGAACGCCCCCTTGGGCAGATCGGTTTCGGCCAGCACTTCACCGATGATCAGCGCACCGATGGGGGTGCGGCTGGCGGGCTTGAGCACGAACGGGCAACCCGCCGCGATGGCGGGCGCCACTTTGTGGGCGGCCAGGTTCAGCGGAAAATTGAACGGCGAGATGAAAGAGCAGGGGCCAATGGGCACGCGCTTGGTAAAGCCGCGATAGCCCTTGGCGCGCGCCGAGATTTCCAGATTCAGGGTTTCGCCGTCGATGCGCACGGCCTCTTCCGCAGCGACCCGGAAGGTGTCGATCAGGCGTGATACTTCGCCGCGTGCATCGCGGATCGGTTTGCCGGCTTCGATGCACAGGGCCATGGCCAGTTCTTCGGCCCGTTCGCGGAAGCGCACCACGCAATGATCCAGTACCGCCTGGCGCTCGAAGGGGGCCATGGCGGCCATGGCCGGGGCAGCGGCGACACTGGCGGCAATCGCCTGATCAATCGCCTTGCGGTCCGCCATGGCCACATGGGTGGCCACTTCACCGGAATACTTGTCGGTGACCGGCAGATCCCGGTTGGCGTAGATGGCCTCGTTGGCCAGATAGTAGGGATAGGCATCCTTCAGCATGCATGCTCTCCTGATGACAGCGCTTACAGCGCCTGGCTGCGTTCGCGAATTTCGTTGTTGAGAATACGGTCGTTGTCGCGGTAGTCCACGGGCACATCGATGACATGCACGCCGCCTGCGGCAATGCTCTGTTCGATCAACGGCACGAGTTCATCGGTGCGGTTGACGCGGTGGCCGTGGGCACCGTAGGCACGGGCATAGGCGACAAAATCCGGATTGCCGAAGTCGAGGCCGTAATCATCGAATTTCATCTGTGCCTGTTTCCACTTGATCATGCCGTAACCGTCATCGCGCAGGATCAGTACGACCAGATCAAGCTTCAGACGCACAGCGGTTTCCAGCTCCTGGGAGTTCATCATGAAACCGCCGTCGCCGCAGATCGCCATGACCGGGCGATCCGGGTACACCAGGCGGGCTGCCATCGCCGACGGGAGCCCGGCGCCCATGGAGGCCAGGGCATTGTCGAGCAGCACGGTATTGGGCAGGTAGGCCGGATAATTGCGTGCAAACCAGATCTTGTACATGCCGTTGTCCAGGGCAATGATGCCGTTTTCCGGCATCACCCGGCGCACGTCGCGTACCAGACGCTGGGGTTTGATCGGGAAGCTGTCGCTGTCGGCGTCCTCGGCAATATGGGTAATCAGCGCATCGCGGATGCGCTGGAAGTCGGAAAAATCCCAATGTGACTGCACATCCAGGCTTTCCTTGAGTTGCCACAGGCTGTTGGCAATATCCCCGACGACTTCGATCTGCGGAAAATAGACCGGATCGACCTGGGCCGAATTGAAGTTGATATGCACGACTTTCGGTCCACCCGGGCGCATGAAGAAGGGCGGTTTTTCCACCACATCGTGACCCAGATTGATGATCAGGTCAGCGGCATGAATGGCGCGGTGGACGAAGTCGCCATCGGACAGCGCGGTATTGCCGATGAAGTGAGGGTCGGTCTCGTCGATCACGCCCTTGCCCATCTGGGTGGTGACCACCGGGATGCCGAGCTTGTCGATAAACTGGCGCAGCATCTTGCAGGTGAGTTTGCGGTTGGCGCCGGCACCCACCAGCAGCAGGGGGCGGCGGGCATGGCGGATGGCCTCGGCGGCGGCGTGCACGGCCTTGTCTTCGGCCGTCGGGCGGCGTGCCATGCTCGGGTGCAGCACGCTCATGTTGCTGTCTTCGCGGGCGATGTCCTCAGGCAGTTCCAGGTGGGTGGCGCCGGGGCGCTCTTCCTGGGCCAGGCGGAAGGCCTCGCGTATCCGCGAGGGGATGGAGTCACCGCTGACGATCTGCCGGGTGAACTTGGTGAGCGGCCGCATCATGTCGACCACATCAATGATCTGGAATTGCCCCTGCTTGCTGCTCTTGATCGGCTTTTGCCCGGTAATCATCACCATGGGCATGGCAGCCAGCTGGGCGTAGGCTGCGGCGGTGACCAGATTGGTGGCGCCCGGGCCCAGTGTGGCCAGGCAGACCCCGGCCTTGCCGGTCAGGCGGCCATAGGTGGCGGCCATGAAACCCGCGCCCTGCTCGTGGCGGGTGACGATCAGACGGATTTGGCTGTGGCGCAGGGATTCCAGCAGATCCAGGTTTTCCTCGCCGGGAATGGCAAACAGGTATTCGACACCTTCGGCTTCCAGTGCCTTGACGAACAGATCGGAGGCTTTCATCAATGGGGCTCCGGTGGGGTCCAGGGGCTAACGTCGGTCCCACACTATAGCCTCTGCCTCGCCTTGATGCAGTCCTTTGTCCAGGACGGCGTGGTCCCGCACGGCGTGCGTCAGGTTCGACCGATCAGAATTCCACCGTCACCGTAATGGTATCGCTGTAGCTGCCCGGCGCTGCTGCCGGGGCGGCGGGCACACGACCGTACACTGGCAATTCGATGATGTTGCCCGGTCCGATGCCCGTGCCGACGACCCGCTGCCCGGCACTGCTGCCCCAGCGCTGGCTCCGTGCCGGATCACGAAACAGCTCATAGATCAGGAAGTTGTTGCTGGTGCTGCGCATTCGCCGGTTGCCGGCGGCGGCGTGCAGGCCGTCGTTGAGCTGCACGGTAAAGGCGGTCTGGTTGCTGCAGCGCACGCGCACGGCAGAGGTGCTGTCCACGGCGTTGAGCAGCAGCCCCTGGGTGCCGAAATCCATATCGGTGGTCTCGACCCGGCACTGGTCCAGAATGTTCACCCGGGTTTGCAGGGTGTAGGTACTGGACGTTGAGAAGTTGCTGATATTGTCACAGCTCTGCCCGGTGCCGCCGGTGCGCACGCCGACACGGGAATTGATCAGCAGATTCTCGTGCAGCCCGGCGCGTGTGTTGGCGGGCAGGGGGGTGAGCAGACGGCCATACAGGGTCACGGTGCCGCTGGTGGAGAAGTTGAGCAAGGGCAGGGAGACATTGACGGACAGGCCGCGATTTTCGCTTTCGCCCGGTTGGCCAAGAATGATGCTGCGCGCGGAATCCCGGAACAGGTTGAAGTTCAGTGGCGGCCCCCCGGCGGGGTGGCTCAACTGACGGGGCGCGATGGGACCGTTCCCGGCGCTGGCGTAAACGCACATCGTGTTGGCGGTGCTGTCGAAGAGACCTCGTTCGCATTGCCAGTTCAGCTGTACAGTGGCGTCCTGGATGGTCTGCGTAAACGGGTCCACATTGCCGAACGTCAGCACCGGGCTGTTGGTGATACTGCAGTTCACGGCAGACCAGGACGGCGCAGCGAGGCACAGCAACAGCGCCAGCAGGCCCAGCCGGCGGACCGTCGCTGCGGGGTAGCCTGCGCGGCTCATGGCGCCTGCTCCAGCGTCAGTGTCGTGGCCGTGCCGTTGACGCTGACGCGCAACTGCGTGGCGTCAGTGCCGTCATCCGGTAGCGGCCAGTAGAAGACGGAGTCGGGCAGCACATAGCCCAGCAGGCCAGCCCGCCACGGGGTGATCTGCCCTTGCGGGTCGGCCAGGGAGGCATCGGTGAGCCGGGCATGGCGATTGCCCCGGTTGTCCAGGCGCAGGTGGGGCTGGCCGTTCCGGGTGGTCAGGCTGGCCTGCAACCGGGGCGCCGCATCGGCAGGCCCCTGGGTAAAAACGGGCACGGACACGCGCAGCAGCACATTGACGGCGGCGTCGCCCTGTTCCAGCAGGTCATGGGGGATTTCGCTGATGATCAGCCGGTAGCTGCCCTCGCGATCACTGGAGACGCCTTGATCTGCGCGGACGATGCGGGCGAGCTGTGAGGCACCGGGTGCAATAAGCGCCAGCGGCGGGGTGACGATCAGTGATTCCTGAGGTGTCAGCCGCGTTTCGCCGTCCTCTTGCGACCAGGCGAAAAGCTGCAGTTGATAGTAGCCTTCGCGGGCGGCGGTATTGCGCAAGGTGAGCGTGCGGTTTTGCTGTGCTGGTTCCAGCGTGATCAGTACCGGGCTCACCGACAGGCTGCCTGCGTGAGAGAGGGCGGAAAACAGCGCCAGCGACAGCGTCATGGTCCACAGCAATACCAGCATCAGGATGCGCGCCAGGCGCTGGCTGGTGCTGCCGGATCTGAAGTGTTTCATCAACATGCGGGTCACTCCCTCAATCATTAACGCTGCACGTGATCGGCCCGATGCGAGGCAGGGCGTTGCGCTGCTCCGGTACGGCGAACAACGCCTGGCAGCCATCGCTGTCCCCGGAGAGGACGGTCAGCACGGCGGTGGATGATGCGGCGTCCGGCAACAGATGCGGGACAAAGACTTCACCGTCATGACCCACTACGCTGCGTGAACCGTCCGGCAGCAGCACGGCGGTGCCCAGGGGCAACGCGTGGCCGGTGGCATCGTGCAGCACAACGATGGCGCTGTGTTGCCGCATGATGTCAAAGCGTACCACGAGGCCGACCTGATCCGCTGGCGTGACCTCGGTCTGCGGGCGCTCGATGTGGACGTTGACGGGCAGAT
Source organism: Isoalcanivorax indicus (assembly GCF_003259185.1). Lineage (NCBI taxonomy): Bacteria > Pseudomonadati > Pseudomonadota > Gammaproteobacteria > Oceanospirillales > Alcanivoracaceae > Isoalcanivorax > Isoalcanivorax indicus. Next base: position 2,259,297 of record NZ_QGMP01000001.1, on the reverse strand, counting down.
CATCAATGTCGATGGCGAGCTTGTTGGGCACGAACGAGACCAGATTGGGCACCAGCAGTTTGCCATGCCGGTTGGTGTGGCCGATCAGCAGATTGGATTGCCGAACGGGCACACCCGCGAAGCCGGAGGTGTCGACGATGGCAAAGCTGTCGGTGACGCGATTGGCGGCAAACAGAGCGCCGCCGCCATACACCAGGGCGCCATCGGCGCTGGCAAACAGGTCGGTGCCCTGGTGGCCACGGGAGGCGCCGCCCTGGATCTGCGCGTAAGGCGTGCGCCAGGTGGCGTCAGCGCGGGTGACATCGCTGTGGTCATGGCTATAGCCCAGATTCCAGCCCACATCCCAGAAGGCCTGTACCGGGCGGCGCAGGTTGAGCTGCGAGCGCGTGCCGTTGTCGCTGTGGGAGGTCGATGCGCTGGCGCTCAGATTACGCTGGCCCGGACGGTCCAGCGACATGCTGACCGAGGCAAACAGGGTGCGGTCGTCGCTGTCGCGCAGGTTCTGGTTGACGCTCAGGCTCAGGGAGACGCGCTGCAACAGGTTGCGGGTATGGCCCAGCACCAGAAATTCATTGTCGTCGGCATCGAACTGGCGCGTGTGCAGGTAGCTGGCATTGACGCTGCCCTGGCGCCCGGCGCGCAGGCTGGCGTTCACTTGCGTGGCGCTGCGCAGCAGATCGCGATCACTGAAATAATTGGCGCTGTCGCGGAAGCCCCGTTCGCGATGGGTGTGCTGGGCGCTCAAGGCGTAGCGGCGCTGGCGGAATTCATGGCTGGCGGTAATCTGCCCGCCGCTCTGGCGCTGGCTTTCACTGTGGCTCAGGGAAACGCCGGATACACCCAGCAGCCCCAGGCGGGTCACCAGGCCAGCGCCGGCCACGCGCAGGTCATCCATGACGGTGGCGCTGGATTCTGCGGTGATGGTATCGCTGAGGCCGTAACGCAGTACACCGGTGGCCAGCAGGGTGTCGCGGTAGTCCGACGAGGCGACACCGAAGCGCTGCCGTGGCAGACCGACACTGGCGGAGTAATCCAGCAGCCCTTCCCGCAGCAGCTGCGGGGACACATAGAACGGCACGGTTTCGACGCTCTGGCGGCCCAGGGCGTCGGTGGTGACCAGTTGCACTTCGCCAAGCCCGGTGAGCAGCGGGGCCGTTTCCACCGTAAAGGGGCCTGGCTGCAGCGCCTGCTCGCCGACCTTGAGGTTGTTGACGAAAATCTCCAGCGCGGTGGGCACGCTGGCGGAGCCGCTGAAACTGGGCAGCGGAAAGGTGATCAGGTCCGGGCGTGTGGCGAAGTTCCGGGCGATCTGCACGCCGCCCAGACGTGTGGCGCTGCTCCAGCCGAGTGAACCGGAAATGGTGTCACCCACCGTGTAGGTGAGCATGCTGGCCGGGTCGGAATAGCGCCAGAAGGTGTCCAGGCGCACGTACTGGCCGTTGTCGTCCGGCGCTGCATCGTTCCAGCGGGTGACGCCGCTGCTGTTGAAGGTGCCGAATTCGCTGAACAGGCGCAGCTCATGGCTGGCGGCCAGGGACTGGCTGCCGTCGTCAAGGTGGGTGGCAAACACGTCATAGTTCATCAGCGCGCCGCTGCCGCGCGATACCTCGCGGTAACCGGACAGATTGCCGCTGCGAATGAACTGGGCGGGCAGCCATTCCGGCGGCAGGTCCAGATACAGCCGCTGTTCGCCCGGCACATAACGGCTGCTGATCTGCAGGGCATTGAACGACGTCCAGTCGTTACCGCCCGTGGCCGTCAACGGCTCAGGCAAGGCCACCGAGAGGGCGCTCAATGAAGCAGGGCGTACACGCAGGTCACTGCCCGCGAGCATGACATGAAGCGTCTGGCCGGTGTTGACGCCATTGATGACGACCTCCGGCCAGGCGGGATACTGGTGTGAGGCGCCGCCGCGTGCGGCGGATTTGAGTGCCTCGATATCGTTGTGCGAAAGCTGTGCGACGGACAGGCTGGCAAGATCCAGCGCTGCCAGTTGCGGTAAGGCCTCCGTGCCGCCCTGTGCGGACGCGCCGGAAGGCAGCCCCGCGAACAGCAGCCACCCGGCAACAAGGCCGTATCGGAAGGGCGTTGACGGCATGGCACGCTTCTCCAGATGAGGGGGGCTGTAGAAGCCTCTGGCTGCTACGGCAGCCAGAGGCGGGCAGGGTGGTGCGGAACCGGCAGGATCAGAACTCGACCGTGGCGGTGATGGTGTCGGTGAAGGTGGCCGGGCCGTTGCTCAGGTCCACGGCGTCCAGATCCAGTGCCTGGGCCGGTACGCGACCGAACACGGAGAACACCTGGCGAGCGCCGGTGCCGACGGCATCGACTTCTTCGCCGCTGCCCAGTGCGCCCCAGCGGGTGTTGCGGGCGCCGTCCTGGAACAGCTCATAGCTGACGAACTCGCCGCTGTTGGCCATGGCGCGGCTGCTGGCAACCGGGCCGTCGTCGAAGTTGTTGCCGTCGTCCAGGCCGATGCTGTAGCTGGTGCCGCTGGAGCAGCGCACGGCAATGCCGTCACTGCCGTTGTTGGCATCGATGTTGGCGTCGAGCAGGCCGGGGTGGGTGCCGAAGTTCAGGTCGCTGGCGCCGAGATCGCCACCGGCGACGGTGCCGCTGATTTCACAGGCGGATTCCAGCGTGATACGTACTTCAAAGGTGTCGCTTACGGTGGCGGCCATGGCGGCAGTGCCAGTCAGACAGGCGCCCGCCAGTGCAGTCATCTTGATGATCTTTTTCATAGTCAGTCTCCAGTTGGCATCTGTTGCCGGATAACGAGGTCAGCGCGGCAGCAAAGTCGCTGGGCTGGCGCCTTGTGACAACGTGGCTATGAAACGACTGGGGCGAGGGCGCAGCAATAGCCGCGATATGAACAGAAATGGGCTTCTTGAGGTGAAGAGCGGTGATGGGGCTGTTCTGGTAATTTGCGGTTAATGGCCTGTTCATATCCTGTTCATTGCGCAGGCGGCTGGACAGTCCAGGGGGGGCAGGGGGGGCGAGTCAATGAGTGCCAGGCTACATTGAGTTGGCAAGAGGCAGGATTGAAAAGGGGGCCGTCCGCCGACACCGGGTGGCCCCGGCTATCTGCGGATGTGTCCTCCGGTTGGCGCTGTCAGGTTCTCGCTGTCAGTGCCAGGTGCCGGTGGCGTTGTCACAGCACTCGAGAAATTCCTCGGCGCTGAGCTCCACCATTTCCCCCTCGTCCAGTTGTGCCAGCACCTGTTCTTTCAGGTGGCTGACGACGCCGGACATGACTGTCAGTGTTTCTTCCACATGTTCCAGGGTAGTGAGCAGGTCTTCCGCATCCAGTTCCAGGTGATCGCTCATACATGTGCTCCTGTAGTGGTTCGGTGCCAAGAGGTAATGACGCCCTTCAGCCTCTACAACATACCATAACAAGAATGCAACGGGGAGTTATGGACGTACGGAATTTCTCGGCCGCAACCGTTTCTATGAGTGAGAACTAACTTACCTTCTTGAGTAAGAAACGGCTTTCAGGTACGAACTCCCAGTTCCCGACTGGCAGGAAGCGCCGTGTAGGGTTACTTAGATGAGGTGACAGACTGGCCTCTCCGCTTAATAGCTTTAGATCAAGGTCAGAGATTTCATCATTAGATATGCTAAGAGCTCCCTTTACCCATTCGGGCCAGTGTGGGGCATACACGGAGTAGATGGAGCCATTGTACTTTATGAATCCATCATGGCAGGAAGATGTGATCGATCCAATTATCCCTTTATATTTTTCTTTAATGTCGCGCCAAGGTTTCTGTTCTATGGACTCGGAAATAGCTTTAAGTTCCAGCTCCATCTGCTTGGGTGAACAGAAAGGGGATAACGCAACTCCAAAGAATAACACCCAGTTTTTGCATTGCTCTGGTGAAGAACTTATTGCCCACCATCTGCTGTCAAAAAGAGATTGGAGCTCTAAAAGAAGGCCGGCATTTCGGAGGTGTTTGTCTCGTTTGGATGCTGGTGTGAGGTCTAGTATTTTTTCTCGGAGAAACTCTTTCGAGTAGCTCTTCCCTATATGCCTGGGGGCAGCGTGAACTCCTGTTTTCGAGTTTTGCGACCCGACGAAGGGGATTAAAGAGCTTAAGTCGGCGGAATCTTGTGTGGGGCTGAACTCTTCGATCTTTTCCTTTATGGTGTTTTGAATTATATGGGCGTCGAAGAACTCCCTTTTCTGTATCGGAGATTCAAAGGTCCATATGAAGGTAAGCTCTCTCCCATCATCTACACATACAGAGCATAGGGGGATGCCCGATCTATCGAGCCTCATCGTTACTATGTGGAACGTTTGATTTCCTTGGCTCTTTGGTATTCGCACCGTGCAGCACGATGTGCTGCGCATATTCAGTAGTAGCGGTAATCCCGAAAAGCAGCCGGTCGAGAACCTAACATCTTTTAGGTTATAGATGCGTCTTGAAAGAATCTCAAGTTCTCTTGGGGGTACTAACATGCGCTGAGGCTTTTTATTGAGCAGTCGCTCAAGAACAACAGAGCCGTCCCCACCTTTATAAGGGTGTATTCTCTCGAAGAAAATTTCGGGACGGTCTATTGTCATTTTTGCATTACCAGCTCAGCGAACCGCCTGTCTGATATTCGATCACGCGCGTCTCGAAGAAGTTCTTCTCCTTGCGCAGGTCCATGATCTCGCTCATCCACGGGAAAGGGTTGTTGACACCCTTGAACTGCTCCGGCAGACCCAGCTGGGCCAGACGCCGGTTGGCGATGAATTGCAGGTACTCTTCCATCATGGCCGCGTTCATGCCGAGTACGCCGCGCGGCATGGTGTCGCGGGCATACTGGATTTCCAGCTCGGTGCCTTCCAGGATCATCTGCGTGGCCTTGTCGCGCATTTGCGCATCCCACAGATGCGGGTTCTCGATCTTGATCTGGTTGATCACATCGACGCCGAAGTTCACATGCATGGACTCGTCGCGCAGGATGTACTGGAACTGCTCGGCGACGCCGGTCATCTTGTTACGGCGGCCCATGGACAGGATCTGGGTGAAACCGCAGTAGAAGAAGATGCCTTCCAGTACACAGTAGAACGCGATCAGGTTTTCCAGCAGGGCCTTGTCGGTTTCCACGGTGCCGGTGGTGAACTCCGGATTGGACATTTCCCGTGTGTACTGGATACCCCATTGCGCCTTCTTCGCCACAGACGGCAGTTCGCGGTACATATTGAAGATCTCGCCTTCATCCATGCCCAGTGACTCGATGCAGTACTGGTAGGCGTGGGTGTGAATGGCTTCTTCAAACGACTGGCGCAGGATGTACTGGCGGCACTCCGGGTTGGTGATCAGGCGATAAACGGCCAGCACCAGGTTGTTGGCCACCAGCGAATCGGCGGTGGAGAAAAAGCCCAGGGAGCGCTTGATGATGCGACGCTCGTCGTCGGTCAGGCCTTCCGGGTTCTTCCACAGCGCCACGTCAGCCGACATGTTCACTTCCTGGGGCATCCAGTGGTTGGAGCAGCCATCCAGGTATTTCTGCCAGGCCCAGTCGTACTTGAAGGGCACCAGCTGGTTCAGGTCAGCGCGGCAATTGATCATGCGCTTGTCGTCCACCTGTACTCGGCCTGCTGTGCCTTCCAGTTCAGCCACGCCTTCGGCAACGTCCATCTTGTTGACGCTGGCGCGGGCGCGCTTTACGGCGTCGGAGAGGGCGGTGTTGTCCAGGTGTCCTGTTCCCGCTCCGGTGTCGGCGGCAGCTGCCAGATCATCAGCATCTGCTCGCGGCGCCGGTGCTGCAGCAGTGTCAGCCGCTGGCGCTGCCGGTGCCGCAGGTTTCTGCGGCGCTGTGGTTGCAGGCTGTGTCCGGGGGACTGGCTTCTCTTCCGCATGAAAATCATCCCAGCTCAGCATAAGGATACTCCTTGATTCGTCCTGTTGTGTGCCCGTTTACTGGCACGCCTCACAATCGGGGTCGTCGATAGAACAGGCCTGCGGTACGTCCGCGGCTTGCTCGAAACTCGCTGTATCACTCGTCGGTGCAGCCGACACGCTGTTCAGGCGGCCATCACTGATGGTCGACTTCTCGGACGTGGTGGCACCGATGGCGCGCAGGTAATAGGTGGTCTTCAGACCGCTCAGCCAGGCCATCTTGTAGGTGATGTCCAGCTTCTTGCCGTTCGCCTGAGCGATATACAGGTTCAGCGACTGCGCCTGGTCGATCCATTTCTGGCGACGGCTGGCCGCTTCCACCAGCCAGCGCGGTTCCACTTCGAACGCGGTCCGGTAGATCTCTTTCAGATCCTGCGGAATGCGGTCGATAGGCTGCACCGAACCGTCGTAGTACTTGAGATCGTTGACCATGACGTTGTCCCACAGGCCACGCGCCTTCAGGTCGTTGACCAGGAAGGGGTTGACCACGGTGAACTCGCCGGACAGGTTCGATTTCACATACAGGTTCTGATAGGTCGGTTCGATGGACTGCGACACCCCGGTGATGTTGGCAATGGTCGCCGTCGGCGCAATCGCCATCACGTTGGAGTTGCGCATGCCCTGGCGCGCCTGTTCGCGCAGACGATCCCAGTCGAGCGTCTGGCCACGGTCCATCATCAGGAACTTCTCGCTGCCCCGTGACTGGGCCAGCAGTTCGATGGAGTCGATCGGCAGGATGCCCTGACTCCACAGGGAACCGTCGAAGCTCTGATAGCTGCCACGCTCCTGGGCCAACTCGGCGGAGGCCTCGATGGCATAGTAGCTGATGGCTTCCATGGAGCGGTCAGCAAAGGTCACAGCTTCCGGCGACGCGTAAGCGATCTTCTGCATGTACAGCGCATCCTGGAAGCCCATGATGCCCAGGCCTACCGGGCGGTGCTTCAGGTTGGAGTTCTCCGCTTGCGGCACGCTGTAGTAGTTGATGTCGATGACGTTATCCAGCATGCGCACGGCGGTGCGCACGGTGGTCCGCAGCTTGTCCATGTCCAGGCCGCCGTCCGCACCGATATGGTGGGTCAGATTGACCGAGCCCAGGTTGCACACGGCGATCTCGTCCTGATTGGTGTTCAGGGTGATCTCGGTGCACAGGTTGGAGGAGTGCACCACACCGCTGTGCTGCTGTGGGCTGCGCAGGTTGCACGGGTCCTTGAAGGTGAACCACGGGTGGCCTGTCTCGAACAGCATGGACAGCATCTTGCGCCACAGATTGATCGCCGGAATGCGCTTGAACAGCTTCATGCGGCCATCGCGGGTCATGGCTTCGTATTCGAGGTACTGCTTCTCGAAGGCCTGGCCGTAGAGGTCATGCAGGTCCGGCACGTCGTTGGGCGAGAACAGGGTCCATTCGCCTTCTTCCATGACCCGCTTCATGAACAGGTCAGGAATCCAGTTGGCGGTGTTCATGTCATGGGTACGGCGGCGGTCATCGCCGGTGTTCTTGCGCAGCTCGACGAATTCCTCGATGTCCATGTGCCAGGTTTCCAGGTAGGCACAGACCGCGCCCTTGCGCTTGCCGCCCTGGTTGACCGCCACGGCGGTGTCGTTGACCACCTTCAGGAACGGCACCACACCCTGGCTCTTGCCGTTGGTGCCCTTGATGTAGGCGCCCAGTGCACGTACCGGGGTCCAGTCGTTGCCCAGGCCGCCGGCAAACTTGGACAGCATGGCGTTGTCGCGGATGGCGCTGTAGATGCCGTGCAGGTCATCCGGCACCGTGGTCAGGTAGCAGCTGGACAACTGCGGGCGCAGGGTGCCGGCATTGAACAGGGTCGGCGTCGAGCTCATGTAGTCGAAGCTGGACAGCAGGTTATAGAACTCGATGGCACGCGCTTCGCGGTCGTCCTCGCGCACAGCCAGACCCATGGCCACACGCATGAAGAAGCACTGCGGCAGCTCGAAGCGGGTGTCCTTGCTGTGGATGAAGTAGCGGTCGTACAGGGTTTGCAGGCCCAGATAGGTGAACTGCATGTCGCGCTCGCCTTTCAGGGCAGCGCCGATGCGCTCCAGATCGAAGCGGGCCAGCTCCGGGTCCAGCAATTCCAGTTCGATGCCTTTATGGACGTAGGCTTTCAGTGCGGTGCCGTACAGGGCTTCCATCTCGTGCTGGTCGGCACGCTCGGCCACGCCGAGGAACTGCAGTGCTTCGGCGCGCAGGCTGTCCATCAGCAGACGGGCGGTGACCTGGGAGTAGTTCGGCTCCTGTTCGATCAGGGTGCGGGCGGTCATCACCATGGAGGTGTTGACGTCGCGGATGGAGACGCCGTCATACAGGTTCTTGACCGTCTCGCCGATGATCTTGTTGGCATCCACATCGTCCAGGCCACTGCAGGCTTCGATGATCAGGCCTTCCAGACGTGCCATGTCCAGCGGCGCCTTGCTGCCGTCTTCCATGGTCACGGTGACGCTCGGGTGCGTGTGCTCGCTGCTGGCGGCAGATTGCTGCTTCGCTTTCTCGGCACGCTTGCGCGCCTGTTCATCGCGGTACAGCACATAGGAGCGGGCCACCTTGTGCTCGCCATTGCGCATCAGGGCCAGTTCCACCTGGTCCTGGATTTCCTCGATGTGGATGGTGCCGCCGGACACCAGACGGCGCCGGAAGGTGGTGCCGACCTGTTCGGTCAGGCGCGCCACGGTCTCGTGGATGCGTGACGAGGCGGCTGCCGTGCCGCCTTCCACGGCCAGGAAGGCCTTGGTGATGGCGACCGCGATCTTGTCGTCGGTGTAGGGCACCACCTTGCCGTTGCGCTTGATGACGCGCAGCTGGCCCGGGGCGGTGGCGTTCAGGGCGTCGTCACCCCCGTCGTTGCGGGGGGCCTGGGTGCCGGTCTGGCTGGTGTGTTGAGTATCCGTCTGCATGATGACCCGCTCTCCGTTATCGGTTGTGTGTTAACGCATGGACCCCGGCGCACTGGATGCGGGCCGGGGTCCATGGGTTGAAACACAAGATGTAGTGTTCATGTGCTGTCCTGTCCCTGCCCGCCGCTGGCGCTGCCGGGAGGAGCCGAAGGCGGCGTATCCCGGGGCTTTTCATGCGCTTTCTGTGCGCTGGCCCAGAGGGGGCGGGCATTATGTTGTGTCTGTTATTCACTTGGTCTGGCAGCGTGACAAAACCCAACATATGGGGTTTGTCCGTGTTGGTGGATACAAGGTATAGCGCTTTGCCATCCAATGCAAGAGTCTGCCTGTGGACAAGTCTGTGGGAAAAATGTGGGTTTGCGGTGGGTGTTTCATCCGTGTGGCACTGGCCCGGTTCACGGGCCGGAAAGGGCCCCTGGTCGCGCCCGCAGGCGAGGGTGGCTGAAACGGGGGAAACACAATATATTGTGCCGGTTACAGTTCGTATATCGACCGTAGCCCGGTGCTGCCGTAGTGTGTCGCCCGGTCGCGGTTGTAAGTCAGTGTTGCCGCAGAAGTAACGGATGCGTATAACTTGTGTAGGCGTCATCCAGGGTTGTGACGAACGCGACGATAACGGTAACGATAAAAACAGGAACAGCACGGAATGAGCTCAGTGCAGGACAATCCGCCGCGAATTTTGATAGTCGAAGATGACGAACGTCTGGCCACCCTGACCCGCGAGTACCTTGAGAGTAACGGGATGGAAGTCACGGTGGTGAACGACGGTGAAGAGGCCGTGCGTCGCATCCGGGCCGATCAACCGGATCTGGTGGTGCTGGATCTGATGCTGCCAGGTGCCGACGGGCTGACCGTCTGCCGCGAAGTGCGCCCCGCCTTCCGCAATCCCATCCTTATGCTTACCGCCCGCACCGATGACATGGATCAGGTGCTGGGTCTGGAAATGGGTGCCGATGATTATGTCGCCAAGCCGGTCAAGCCGCGCGTGCTGCTGGCCCGCATCCGGGCCCTGCTGCGCCGGGTAGAGACCGAGCATGAGCGTGACCAGCCGCAGATGCGCCTGGAGTTCGGTAACCTGGTGATCGACAACTCCGCCCGTGAGGTGGTGCTGGAAGGCAAGTCCGTAGACCTGACCAGTGCCGAATACGACCTGCTCTGGCTGCTGGCTTCCAATGCCGGCAACGTGCTGTCCCGCGAAACCATCTTTGAAAAGCTGCGTGGCATCCAGTACGACGGCCAGGACCGCTCTATCGATGTGCGCATTTCGCGCATCCGCCCCAAGGTCGGTGACGACCCGGACAACCCGCGCCGTATCAAGACGGTCCGCTCCAAGGGCTATCTGTTCGTGAAGGAGGTGGGGCCCGTCTGACGGCGCCCACCCGCCCCCTTGAACAGCATCTTTCTGCGTATCTATGCCGGCATGCTCCTGGCCGTTCTGCTGGTCGGGGCCTTTTCCTATGGGCTGGTGCAGCTGATCAACGGCTATCGCTCGGACGTTTACCGCGAGAGCATGGCGCATGGCACCTTTTATCTGATGGCCAAAGGGCTGCAGCGGCAGGGGTCGGCGGCAGAGCGTGAAGCGCGCCGCGAACTGCTGAGCCGCCTGCTGGGTGCCGAGATCCTGCTGCAACCGGAAGACGACGTCGTTCTGACCTATCGCGAACGCCTGGATCTGGAGCAGGGGTTTGTGGTGATGCGGCTGAACCAGGCCGAATCCTATGCCGACATCTTCTATCAGCTGCCAGGCGAGCCGGTGTACATCCAGACCCGTATGGACAAGGTGTCTGAACAGCAGGCGCGGGCCACGGCGCTGTTGCTGCTGGATGAACTGGCGCAGTACCCACTGAGTGAGTGGGACACCGAATTCGAGCGCATCAGCAAACGGTTCGGCTATCCGCTGGCGCGGGTGCCCATGGAAACGCTGCGCCTCGACGGCGAGCAGCGCCAGCGCCTGGCGCGCCGCGAGGTGGTGCTGGTGCTCGACGAGGGGGCGTCGCGGGCGCGCTCATCCGTCATGGTCTATGCCCCCATCGGCAATACCGGCGAGGTGCTGGTGCTGGGGCCGCTGGCGCTGTTCGACTGGATGCCGCTGGAAATGTCGGTGCTGGTCGGGGTGCTCGGGCTGTCCGCCATGGGGCTGGCCACCTACTTTCTGGTGCGCCCCCTGCAAAGCCGGTTGCGCAAGCTGGATGCCGCCGTACGACAGCTCGGCAGTGGCGATCTGGATGCCCGGGCGGACGTGTCCGGGCAGGATGCCATCGGCCAGCTCGGGCTGACCTTCAATGGCATGACGGAGCATATCCGGCGGCTGATCGAATCGCAGCGCGAGATGACCCGGGCGGTCTCCCATGAACTGCGCACCCCGGTGGCGCGGTTGCGCTTCGGCCTGGAGATGCTGGCGGATTGTGACGCTGCAGATGAACGTCGCAGCAAGCTTGACGAACTGGACGGGGATATCGAGCAGCTCGATGAACTGATCGATGAGATCCTCACCTTTGCCCGCCTGGAAGAGGGCACGCCGACCATCGACCTGAAGCCGGTGGACATGCACGATCTGTTCGATCAGATCCGCCGGCAGATCGACCCGATCAAGGGGGACCTGACCCTGCGTGATGTCACCGACTGGACGCAGTTCAGCGAGGCGGCCCGCCAGGCCGAGGGCGAAGAGCGCTACCTGCACCGCATCCTGCAGAATCTGGTCACCAATGCGCTGCGTTATGCGCGCCAGGAGATCACCCTGCGCTACAGCGTGCAGCAGGGCATGGCGGTCATGGAAGTCGGGGATGATGGCCCTGGCATTCCCGAGAACGAGCGCGAGCGGATCTTCAAGCCCTTCGCCCGCCTGGACAAGAGCCGCCACCGGGCGAGTGGGGGCTATGGATTGGGGCTGTCGATTGTCCAACGCATCGTCGAATGGCATGGTGGGCGCATTGAGGTAGGCCGCAGTGACCAGGGCGGCGCCCTGTTCCGGGTCTCCTGGCCCCGGGAACAACGCGCGGGACATGTTTTGGGAGAGCAACGATGAACGGATACCTGCTGGCTCTGGATCAGGGCACCACCAGTTCCCGGGCTATCGTGTTTGCTGCCGATGGCACGGTGCGTGGTCAGGCGCAGAAGGAATTTGCCCAGCATTACCCGGAAGACGGCTGGGTGGAGCACGATGCAGGCGAGATTTGGACCGATTGCCTGGCGCTATGCCGCAAGGCGATCCGCAATGCGCATATCGATGCGGGCGAACTGGCGGCCATCGGCATCACCAACCAGCGCGAGACCACCGTGCTCTGGGACCGTGCCACCGGCACCCCGCTGGCGCGGGCCATTGTCTGGCAAGACCGGCGTACCGCCGAGCGTTGCGAGCAACTGCGCCACGACGGCCATGAACCCCTGGTGCAGCAAAAGACAGGCCTGCTGCTGGACCCCTACTTTTCAGCCACCAAGCTGGCCTGGTTGCTGGACAACGTCGATGGCGCGCGGCAGAAGGCCGAGGCGGGTGATCTGGCGTTCGGCACCATCGACAGCTGGCTGCTTTGGAAGCTGACCGGCGGTCGGGTTCACGCCACCGACGCCACCAATGCCTCTCGCACCCTGTTGTTCAATATCCATACCCAGCGCTGGGATGAGGAACTGCTGCGGCTGTTCAACATCCCGGCGTCCCTGTTGCCGGAGGTGCGTGACAGTGCCGCCGATTTCGGTCGCACCGAACCTTCGTTGCTGGGCACGCCCGTGGCCGTTGCCGGTATCGCCGGGGATCAGCAGGCTGCTCTGGTGGGCCAGGCCTGCTTCGAGCCGGGCATGGTCAAGAGCACCTACGGCACCGGCTGCTTCATGGTGCTGAATACCGGTGAGCAGGCCGTGGCCTCCGAGAACCGCCTGCTGACAACCGTGGGTTACCGCCTGAATGGCCGCACCACCTATGCCCTGGAAGGGTCCATCTTTGTCGCCGGGGCCACCATCCAGTGGCTGCGTGATGGCCTGCGTCTGATCAGTCATGCCAGCGAAAGCGAGGCCCTGGCGCGCAGCGCCGGGGGCGGCAAAGGCGTGTATCTGGTGCCAGCGTTTACCGGCATGGGCGCCCCCTGGTGGGACCCGCATGCCCGCGGGGCGTTGCTGGGCCTGACCCGGGATACCGGCATTGCCGAAGTGGTCACGGCGGGCCTGGAGGCGGTGTGCTATCAGAGTCTGGACCTGCTGGAGGCGATGATAGCCGACGGGGCCGGCAAGCCGACGGCACTGCGCGTGGACGGCGGTATGGTGGCCAACAACTGGCTGGCACAGAATCTGGCCGATATCCTCGGGGTCCGTGTAGACCGCCCCGTCATCACCGAGACCACGGCCCTGGGCGCCGCCTATCTGGCGGGTTTGCAGGCTGGTGTCTTCCCCGATCTGGACGCCATTGCCAGCCACTGGCAGTGCGATCGCGATTTCTCCCCCTCCTTGCTGGAAGCCGATCGTCAGCGGCGGTATGCCGGTTGGCGTGAAGCGGTCTCCCGCGTGTGTAGCGCCCAGGCCCAGCCCGAGAAAACGCCCGTCTGAAAATATGTGACAGACATCACGACATCTAATACTATCGGGTGAAGTGATGGCACTTTGTCATCATTAAGTGTGGTGCCAACGGCGAGTCGATGAGTCGGGCAGGGGGCCTGATCGGTCTCGCTCGGTGCCCTGGGGGGGGCTGACTTTGCTCAGGCGGACGGCATGCAGGGATGGTTAATAACAGGTGAGGCGGATGCGCATCAGGGACGCATCCTTCAGCGGGTATTGTTTGCCACGCTGGCGGGGGGCTCGGCGCATACCATCGTGTGCTGGATTGCAGCGCAGCTGGATTTCTTTCGCGGCGGTGGCGACGCCTTCATGCAGTTGTTTGCCTGGATATGGTCCGGGCACCTGCTACTGATCGGTCTGACACTGCTCGGCTTCAATCGTCTGTTCCGCGACCCGTCGCTGACATTGCCACTGCTGTGGTGGTCTACGTCCGTCCTGCTGGTGTCGGCCTGGTACGTCGATCATATCCGCCTGTGTGTGATGTTGCTGTTCTTCGCCATATTGCAGATGGGCGTGTTTCGCTGCCGCAGCCGCGAGCTGGTTCTGTTGGGCGGTGTGTGCGTGCTCACCTATCTGGGCATCGTCGTGTCCCTGTGGCACTGGTACCCCGAAGCGGTGGATCTGACCGGCGAGCTGATCCAGTGGGCCACCTTTGCCCTGATGACGATGGCCATGATCATCCTGTCGGATGAAATTTCCGCCATTCGCATCAAGCTGCGCGAGCGCAACCACGAGTTGGGTCAGATCGTGGATCGCATCCAGAGCCTGGCCATTCGCGACGAACTGACCGGCCTGTATAACCGCCGTTATGCCATGGAGCGTCTTGCCAAGATTCGTGAGATGGCCGAACGCGGCGCCTTCGGCGTGGTGGTGGCCTATGCCGACCTGGACCATTTCAAGCAGATCAATGATCGCCACGGGCACAGCCTGGGCGACGAGGTGCTGCGGGAATTTGCCCGCCAGGCGCGCAGCCTGCTGAGTGGACGGGACTTCTGTGCCCGCTTTGGTGGCGAGGAGTTCCTGCTGGTGCTGGTGAAGACCGACCTGCAGCGCGCCCGTGAAGTGCTGGAGCAGCTGCGCCATACCCTGGCCCACACGCGTTTCGAGCAGGCGCCCGACCTGCATGCCACGGTGTCCATCGGGCTGGCCGTCTGCCATCCCGGCGAGCCGCTGGAAGACTGGCTGGCGCGGGCGGATGCTGCGCTGTACCACGCCAAGGGGCTCGGCCGGAACCGGGTGGTGGTCGGGGAGGGCGACGCATGATCCAGGACATGAACAAGGCACGTTCGCTGGCGCTGGATGACCAGCGGTTGGCGCGTCGCCACAGCCTCACCGCCATCGCCATCAGCCTGCTGCACACCATGATCTGCCTGTTCTATTTCCAGGGGGGCTACTTCGTCGTGTCGGGGGCCGTGCTGGCCTTGCTGTTTGCCGGTATCTGGGCCGGTAACCTGCTGCTGGCCAGCTGGGTGGTGAGTGGCCAGAGCGCCGACTACCGTGACCCCAGCGTGTCGCTGCCCTGGAACCTGTGGCTGACACTGGGCTTTCTGGCCAGCGCCTGGTGCATGAACGAGTTCCGTATCAGTGTGCTGATGCTGTTCTTTGCCGCCATGCTGCTGGCGTCGTTCCGGCAATCCTTGCCGGGCCTGCTGGCATTGAGCAGCGTCGGCATGTTCGGTTATCTGCTGGTGGTGATTCTGGCCTGGCAGGCGCGCAGCCTCAGCATGAACCTGACGCTGGAGCTGCTGCAGTGGCTGATTTTCTGTATGACGGCCACCAGCCTGGTGGTGACGGGTGTGGGCATCAATGCCTTGCGCACCAGCCTGACCGCCAAGAACCGCCAGCTCAGCGATGCGCTGACCCAGGTGCGTGACATGGCGATCCGCGACGAACTCACCGGCCTGTTCAATCGCCGCCACATCATGGAAGTCTTGAACCAGCAGCAGGCACTGGCCGATTCCGGTGACTACACCTTCTCCCTGTGCTTCGTCGACCTGGATCATTTCAAGCGCATCAACGACCGCTTCGGGCACGCGGCCGGTGATCAGGTGCTGCGTCGCTTTGCCGCCTTGTCCGAGCGCTGCCTGCGCGAGGCGGATTATACCGGGCGCCTGGGTGGCGAGGAATTTGTGCTGGTGCTCACCCAGAGCGATCTCGATAACGCCGTGCTGGTGGCGGAACGTCTGCGACGCGCGGTGGCGAATGAGGACTTCAGCGATCTGGATGATGCACTGAGTGCATCCATCTCCATCGGCATCGCCCAGTACCTGCCGGGCGAGTTGCTGGCTGCCACCCTGGCGCGGGCGGATCGTTGTCTGTATCAGGCAAAGCTGGCGGGGCGCGATCAGGTCGTGACTGAGAAACTGCTGGAGCATCCCGAACGTGTTCTGGCACCAGAATGAGGGCCGTGTCAGCCGGGAAAGAGCACCAGATGCTTGGCCGCAATGCGTACCGGCAGGGCCGCACCGACCGGCATGTCCTCGTGGCTGCCCGTCAGACAGGTCAGTTGCTCGCCATTTTCCAGGGCCAGCCGATACAGGATGTTGGGGCCGGTAAAGACGCGGTGAATCACCGACGTGCGCAGCGGTCCCTGATCATCCACCACCACATCTTCGGGGCGCAGCAACACGGTGACCGGTGAGCCGGGCGGGTAGCCGAGTGGGCGATGGCTGCGCAGCTCACCGGCCGCGGTGGCCACCCTGTCGTCCGGCAGCACGGTACCATCCAGAAACGCGCCGGAACCGGCAAATTCCGCCACGAAACGCGTAATGGGGGAATGGTAGATATTGTAAGGGCTGTCCCACTGGATCAGTTCGCCGTCGCGCATGATGCCCACATGGGTGGCGATGGCGAAGGCCTCTTCCTGATCATGGGTCACGATCACGCCGGTGATGCCTTCATGCAGCAGAATATCGCGCACTTCCTGATTGAGTTGGCGGCGCAGGTCCAGATCCAGACTGGCAAAGGGCTCGTCCAGCAGGATCAACGGAGGGCGAGGCGCCAGGGCGCGAGCCAGTGCGACGCGTTGTTGCTGGCCGCCGGACAGCTCGTGCGGGTAGCGCTGTTCCATGCCGCTCAGGCGTACCATCTCCAGGCACTCGGCCACGCGCTGGCGGCGCGCATCGCGGCGTTCCCGGCGCAGGGCAAAGGCGACGTTCTCGCCAATGCTCAGATGCGGGAACAGTGCATGATCCTGAAACACCATGCCCAGGCCGCGCTTTTCCGGCGGCAACTGCCAGCCGGGGCGTGAAGCCTCGCGGCCCTTGATATGGATGCGGCCGCTGGTGAGTGCTTCAAGCCCCGCGATGGCGCGCAGGGTGGTGGTCTTGCCGCAGCCGGAGGGGCCCAGCAGACAGGCAATCTGCCCTGCCTGCAGGGTAAAGCTGACACGGCGCACGACTTCGTTGTCGTCGTAATGGCAGCCGATCTTGTTCAGGCTCAGCAGCGGCTCAGACATGACCTTCCATCAGCGCGAGGCCATCAGAGCAGGAATTCCAGCAGCGCTTTCTGCGCATGCAGGCGGTTTTCTGCTTCGTCCCAGACCACGGCACGGGGATCATCCAGCATGTCGTGGCTGATTTCCTCACCGCGGTGTGCGGGCAGGCAGTGCATGAACAGCGCCTGCGAATCGGCGCGGTCCATCAGAGCCGGGCTGACCTGGTACTCGCGGAAAGCGGCTTCACGCTGGGCCTGCTCTTCTTCCTGGCCCATGGAGGCCCAGACATCGGTGACCACCAGATGGGCGCCTTCCACGGCTTTCTGCGGGGCGCGCTCGATACGCACCCGGTCACTGTTTTCCTGCACCAGATCAGCGCGGGGATCGAAACCCTCCGGTGCGCAGATGACCAGCTCGAAATCGAACTGGCGCGCCGCATTGATGTAGGAATTGCACATGTTGTTGCCGTCGCCGACCCAGACCACACGCTTGCCCTGAATGCTGCCGCGATGTTCTACGAACGTTTGCACATCGGCCAGCAACTGGCAGGGGTGAAAGTCGTCGGTCAGGGCGTTGATGACCGGTACGGAGGAATGCGCGGCAAAGGTTTCCACGGTCTCATGGGCAAAGGTGCGAATCATCACCGCGTCCACCATGCGCGACAGTACACGCGCGGAATCCTCGATAGGTTCACCGCGCCCCAGCTGGGTGTCACGCGGTGACAGAAAGATACTGGCGCCGCCGAACTGGTTCATGCCGACCTCGAACGATACCCGTGTGCGGGTCGAGGATTTCTCGAAAATCATGCCCAGCGTCTTGCCGACGAAGGGCATGTGCCGCTGGCCATTGCGCAGCATGGTCTTGAGTTCGATGGCCCGCTGAATGACATAGCCCAGCTCGTCGCGGGACAGGTCACGCAGGGTCAGAAAATGGCGCACGCTCATGCGGCCTCCTGTTGCCGGGCAAACGCCTTGATGGCGGCGCTTGTCCGTTCGATCAGTGTTGCCAGTTCGGCCTCGCTGATGATCAGCGGCGGCAGCAGCCGCACCACCCGCCCTGCGGTGACATTCACCAGCAAGCCGTTGTCGCGGGCCAGCGCCACGATTTCACCGCAGTCGCGGTCCAGTTCGATGCCGACAATCAGCCCCTGGCCGCGAATCTCGCGCACCAGCGGCAGGTCTTTCAGCGCATCGCGCAGGCCCGCTACCAGTGCCTCGCCTTTACGCGTCACACCGGGGATGACTTCATCGCGCAGGGTTTCCACCACCGCCAGGGCCGTGGTGCAACCAAGCGGGTTGCCGCCGTAGGTGCTGCCGTGGTTGCCGGGGCCGAACACATCGACGGCCTTGCCCGCGGCCAGGCACGCGCCAATCGGAAAACCGTTGCCCAGGCCTTTGGCGGTGGTCAGCACGTCCGGCGTGACGCCGCTATGGTTGCAGGCAAAGTAACGGCCGGTACGGCCGTTGCCGGTCTGCACTTCGTCCAGCATCAGCAGCCAGTCCTGCTCGTCGCACAGAGCCCGCAGTTGCGGCAGGAAGTCGGCTGAGGGTACCCGTACGCCGCCTTCGCCCTGCACCGGCTCGACCAGCACGGCCACAATATTGTTGTGGGTTGCGGCCAGCGCACGAATGGCCTCGACGTCATTCCACGGCGCGCGCACAAAGCCTGCCACCAGTGGTTCGAAGCCCTGCTGCGCCTTGACGTTGCCGGTGGCGGTCAGGGTCGCCATGGTACGGCCGTGGAAGGCGCTCTCCAACACGACGATGGTCGGCACATCAATGCCGCGCCGATGACCATACAGCCGCGCGATCTTGATCGCGGCTTCGTTGGCCTCGGCGCCGGAATTACAGAAGAACGCCTTGTCCATGCCGGCCAGTTCGCACAGCGCTTCCGCCAGACGCGCCTGGGCGTCGATGCGATACAGGTTCGAGGTATGCACCAGGGTTTCGGCCTGGCGTGCCAGGGCACGGCTCACCGCCGGATGGCAGTGGCCCAGATTGCACACGGCAATGCCGGAGACGCCGTCCAGCCAGGCACGACCGTCGCTGTCGTACAGCCAGACGCCTTCGCCCCGGGTGAAACTCAGTGGCTGCCGCGCATAGGTCGGCATCAGATAATTGTCGTTCATCCCTCGGACCCGAACAGCGGTTTCGTAAACGAAAAACGGCAGCCATGGCTGCCGCTGGAGCCTGATGATAGCTCCCGGGGCAAGGCCACGCAATCAGACCCCGGGCTCTGTGCGGCCTTGCCGGTGCTATACTGCGGCACTGCTGCCGCCAGACTGCTGCCGTCAGAACAGGGAGCCGCCATGAACCCAGTCCAGCTTTCCATATTCGCCAATCGCCTGTCGGGGATCTGTGATGAGATGGGCGCGCTGCTGCGCCGCTGTGCCTTCTCGCCCAATATCAAGGACCGCCTGGATTTCTCCTGCGCGATCTTCGATGCCGACGGCGAGCTGTGCGCCCAGGCCGCACACATTCCGGTGCATCTGGGCAGCATGGCCTATGCCATGCGCGATCTGGTGGCCGGGCGCGACTGGCAACCGGGCAGTCTGCTGGTGGTCAACGACCCTTATCTGGGCGGCACCCACCTGCCGGATGTGACGGTGGTGGCGCCCGTGTTCCATGAGGGCGAGGTGGCGCCGGTGGCGTTCGCCGTAACCCGTGCCCACCATGCGAATATCGGTGCCAATGCCCCCGGATCGATGCCGGTCTCCCGGCATCTGGACGAAGAGGGCGTGGTGATCGCCCCGCAATGGTTGCGCCGTGAAGGCCGCTGGACCATGTCGCTGGTGCGCACCCTGGTGGGCGACGCCTCCCTCGCCGCGCCGGAGCAGTCGCCGCGCTTCGGTGATTTTGTGGCCCAGGCCAGCGCCTGCGAAGCCGGTGCCCGCTGGCTGGGCAGTCTGCTGAGCGAACGCGGGTTGAGCTGGTTCGTTGATGGCGTCAGCGCACTGAATGCCTATGGGGAGCGCCTGACCGGGCAACTGCTGGCGGCATTGCCCGACGGCGATTACCGCTTTACCGACTACCTCGATGACGATGGCCAGGGCACCCGGGATATTCCCGTCGCCGTGCATATCGCCGTGCGTGGCGACCGCGCCCATGTGGATTTCTGCGGCACCGGCGAACAGGTGGCAGGCAATATCAATTGCCCGCTCTCGGTGGCCGCCGCTGCCGTCTATTACTGCTTCCGGTGTCTGCTGCCCGCCTCGGTACCTGCCTGTGCCGGGCTGTTTCGACCCATCACCCTGAGTGCGCCCGAGGGCAGCCTGGTGAATGCCCGTCGCCCGGCAGCAGTGGCCGCCGGCAATGTAGAGACCAGTTCGCGCATCGTGGATGCCGTGCTGGGGGCGCTGGCGCCCGCCCTGCCGGATCGCATTCCCGCTGCCAGCCACGGCAGCATGAACAATCTGGCCATGGGGGCTCGCGCTGCAGACGGGCAGGGCGAATGGGATTATTACGAGACCATGGGCGGCGGCATGGGCGCTTCGGCCCGGGGAGCGGGGCTGAGTGGTGTGCAGACGCACATGACCAACACGCTGAACACCCCGATCGAGAGTCTGGAGCAGCATTATCCACTGCGGGTCTGGCGCTATGCCTTGCGCACAGGCAGTGGCGGGGCGGGTCAGCACCGGGGCGGCGATGGCCTGGTGCGTGAGCTGGAATTTCTGGCGCCGGCGCAGGTGACCTTGCTGACAGAGCGGCGAACCCACGCGCCGTGGGGGCTGGCCGGGGGGGCGTCGGGGACACCCGGGGAGAATGTGCTTAATGGCACCCGCTTGCCGGGCAAGACCACGTTTGCGGCCCGGCCGGGCGACCGGCTTGAGGTGGCCTCGCCGGGAGGCGGTGGCTGGGGGGCAGAATCCGCCCTTGAACCCAATTCATTTTCTGATTGATGGTTTTCACGGGAACAAAAGCGTACTGGTTTTGTTTATCTAAAGAAGAACGATTTGCATTCGCTTGTCATCCGCAGATAGACTTTCCCCGCCTGACCGCCATCGGGGTGGTCGATTCGGGGATTTCAGGAGTCTGCAGATGCATCAGAAAAAGCTGTTGGCGCTTGCCATAGCGTGCATGCCGGTCATGGTATCGGCGGATACCGTCGAGCAGGGACAGGCTGCGCAAACTCAGCGTCAGGCTGTATTGCTGCCTCAGATTGATGTGGTTGGGCGTAGTGAGGAAGACGTCTCGCGCCAGCCGGGGGCGGTGTCGCTGGTGACTCGGGAAGAAATGGATCTGGTGCAGCCGCGCTCCACAGAAGACGCCTTGCGCCGTGTTCCCGGTGTCTACATCAAGCGTGAAGAAGAGTCTGCCATCGTGGCCAACATCGGTATTCGAGGCCTCAGTTCGAACGATTACAAGACATTGGTACTCGAAGACGGGGTGCCGATTGCACCAGGCCTGTTTGTGGGCAATGGCCGCTACTACAACCCGCGCATTCAGCGTATCAATGATATCGAAGTGCTCAAGGGCGCAGCCTCACTGCGCTATGGCCCCAGCACCATCGGTGGGGTCATCAACTATCGTACCAAGCAACCGGAGGATGGCCTGGCGGTTGAAGCTTCAGCGGGCTCCTGGAATACCTTCGGCGCCACGGTAGAAATCGGCGGCAGCGCGCCCAGTGGTGACGGTATTTTCGGCGCCGTGCTCAGCCGTGTGGAAAGCGACGGCTTCATGGACAAGGGCTATGAAATGACTGACGCCATGATCAAGGCCGGGACCGCCATCGGTGATACCCAGTGGCTGGGCATCAAGTTCAGCCGCCATGAGAATGACGCCAACATCTCCTATCGTGGTTTGTTCCTGGGTGAATACAAGGATGGCGCCACGAACAACCCCGCGCCCGACGATTACTACCTGACGGACCGCACCTCGTTTGATATCAACCATTTCTGGGAAATCAGTGCGGACGCAAGTCTGAAGACTCTGGTCTACTGGAGCCAGATGAATCGGGACTACTGGCGTTACCGGGTTAATGCTGCGGACTCTGCAGCCGAAGGGAGCTGGGTGTACACCGATAACGTGGACGGCAACAACCGTGCCTTTGAACGCTTCGGTGTGGAGACGCGCCTGACGGTAACCAACAATCTGTTTGGCATGCCGGGTGAAGCCGAAGTTGGTCTGCGCTATATGAATGAAGAAATGCATGATCGCACTGTTCTGGCGGTGCGCAGTGCTCCGCGCACACCGAACGCAGCGCGGGGTGGCTTTGGCCGCGACCGGATCGACACGGCTGACAGCTATGCCCTGTTTGCACAGAACCGCTTCGGGGTTACCGAAAGGTTGGCCGTTACCCCCGGGGTGCGGGTCGAATATTACGAGCAGTCCCGGGAGAACCTGCAGAACACGACCAGCGTCAGCACGTCCAACACGGAAGTGATGCCGGGTGTCGGTGCCACCTTTGATCTGCTGCCGACCCTGCAGTTCTTTGGTGGGGTATATCGTGCCTTCGCGCCCGCTCTGAACGGCGATGCGCTGGATGGTATGCAAGACCAGGATCTGGATGCCGAGCGTTCGGTGAACGTGGAAGTGGGTGTGCGCGGTCGTAATGATCGTCTGACCTACGAAGCCACTGCCTTCCGCATGGACTTCCGTAATCAGGTCATTCCAGCCAACAGCAACACCAACTTCCAGACTACCAATGCCGGCAAGACCATGCATCAGGGGATCGAAGCGGCTGCGGGTCTGGATCTGGGCGCTGGCTTCAGTCTTGTCAGTAACGTGACCTGGATTGCCGATGCGGAATTTGTCGGTGACCGTTTCGCGTGGGATGACGATCTTTCTCAGGACGTGTTGACCGCTCCCGATGGTAACCGTGTGCCGTTTACGCCGGAGTGGATCGCCAATGTCAGCCTGGGCTATGAAGTCGGCAACCTGAAAACCCTGCTGAGCGCCAACTACACCGGCTCCCAGTTCACGGATGAAATGAACACCTTGAATATCCAGGAGAATACGTCGGGCTTCTTCACGGGCAAGATTGGTCCGCAGCGCACCATGGACCTGAGCACCCGCTATGCCATCAGCGGGAATCTGGAGCTGTTCGGTGCCATCAAGAACCTGACCGATGAGCGTTATATCGCCAGTCTGCGTCAGGGGATCTACGTTGGCCCCGAGCGCTCCTATGAGGCGGGCTTCCGCTATCAGTTCTGAGGTTGCCCACTGAGGCGGCGCCAACCGCGCCGAGGTCGGCGGAGGCCGGGCCAATGGCCCGGCCTCCGCCGTTTGGCGTCGGCTCACCGCGCCTGATAGAATGGCCCACCTTCTGTCCACCCCCCGCTTTGAGGTTCCCTATGGACGACGTAATGAAAGTGATCCAGGAGCAGATCGAGAACAACCCGGTCATCCTGTACATGAAGGGTTCGCCCCAGTTTCCCCAGTGCGGCTTCTCCGCCCGGGCGGTGGAGGTCATGACCACCATTGGCAAGCCGTTTGCCTATGTGAACGTGCTGGAGGCTCCGGAGATCCGTTCGGGCCTGCCGCAGTACGGTAACTGGCCGACCTTCCCGCAGCTGTGGGTCAAGGGTGAACTGGTCGGCGGCAGCGACATCATCCTGGAAATGCACCGCACGGGTGAACTGGACAAGATGGTGGAAGAGGCCGCCGTGGCGGCGCAGTAGGCCGCTCGTTCCACAGTGATGTCGTAAAGACAGGAAAGCCGGGCAATGCCCGGCTTTTTTCATGCGCGTTTCACGCTCAGAGCTTCGGAATCCGTGGCTTGATGATGGACATCATGGCGGGTAGCAGCGTCAGGTTCGACAGCAGCGCCACCAGCATGGCCAGGGCGGTCAGGACACCGAAATACACCGTCGGGTTGAAGTTCGACACCACCAGGATCGAAAAGCCCGCGATGATGGTCAGCGAAGTGTAGTAGATCGCCGTGCCGATGGAGCCATGGCAGCGCTCCATGGTGGCCATGTAGTCCTGATCCTTCGGGAATTCCTCGCGGAAACGATGGATATAGTGAATCGTGTCGTCCACGGCAATGCCGATGGTGATCGCCGCAATGGTGATGGTCATGATGTCCAGCGGCAGGTCGATCCAGCCCATCAGCCCGAGAATGAAGGCGGCGCTGAACAGGTTGGGCAGCATGGCGATCAGGGCCAGCAGCGGCGAACGGAACAGGATCAGGAACATGCCGAAGATGGCCAGGAACACGAACCCCAGCGTCTTGATCTGCGAATCGAACAGGCTCTGCAGCATGTTGTTGTAGAGCACCATGGCGCCGGTCAACTGGACCTGCTCGGGCTCCAGCCCGAACTGCTCGATCAGGTCTACTTCGATGCGCTTGAGCAACTCGTTACGGTTCAGGTTCTCGTCCGAGTCGATCATGCGAATACTGATGCGCGCTTCGTTGCCGTCGTCCGACAGGTAGGGGCGGATCAACTGGTTGCGCAGTTCATCGGGTACGAAGCTGGCCAGCAGCATCAGCTCCACATAGCTCAGCGGTCCTTCGTTGAGGATGGTCGCCACTTCATACATGGAGGCAATGGACAGCACCTTGCCGGTCTCTGGCAGGGATTGCAGATAGTGCTGGATGGCGAGTAGCCGGTCGAGCTGCTCGGGGTTGTACCAGTAGCTGCCCTCCAGCGGGTTGTCGCTGTCGCCATCGTCAGCAAAGCCGTCGGCAAAGGGATCATCGTCGAAGGGATCATCGCCCCAGTCGTCGCCCCAGTCTTCGTCGTTATCGCTGGCGGCGACATCGGCGGCCTCCGCATCATTGGCGGCGGGCGCAGGTTCCGCCGGGGCGCGCAGGATGATGTCGAGGGGCGTGGTGCCACCCAGATTACGGTCGATTTCCAGCATGCCCTGATAGATCTCGGTGTCCTTCTGGAAATAGTCGATGAAGCGGTTTTCCACGGTAAGACGCGCCACCCCGGCCAGTGAGATCAGGGCGATGGCGACGGCGCCGATCAGCAGGGCGATGGTGTAGCGCCGGGTAAAAGCGGCGATCCGCAGGGTGGCGCGGCGGGTAAAGTCGCGCAGCTTTTGCGGCTCGCCCGGCTTGAGCAGACCCAGCAGGGTGGGGTAGAGGGTAAAGCACAGCAGCAGCGCCACACCGATGCCCAGGGTCATCATCCAGCCGAAGTCGATCACCGGGCGGATATCGCTGAACACCAGCGACGAGAAGGCGACCATGGTGGTCAGGCCGGTATAGAGAATCGGCCGCGACATTTTGGCAAAGGTATCGTTGACCAGTTGCTGCTGGCTGGCGCCGGGGCTGGCGGCGTGCAGTTCGCGGTAGCGCACGGTCAGGTGGATGGTCATCGACATGGTGATGATCAGCAGCAGCGACACGAAGTTCGAGCTGATCACCGTCACTTTCCAGTCCATGAAACCGAGCCAGCCAGCCATCCAGATGGCGGTCATGGCGCAGCAGAGCATGGGAATGACCACCCAGCGCGGACGCCGGAAAATAATGAACAGCGTCAGGATCAGGAAGATGGCGACGCCCACGCTGAATACCTGCAGATCGCTGCGCACAAAGCTGATGACGTCGGTGGCGATCATCGCGGCGCCGCCCAGGAACAGGTTGGCCTCGTCACGATAGCCGTCCATGAGGGCGCGTACCTGGGCGATCTCGTCGGCACTGCGCGCCTGGGTTTGCGCGGTGTAGTCGCTGAATTCGCGGGTGATACGCGCCAGCTCGCGTTCTTCCTCGTGGGTCAGGGTGCCGTCCCGGTCTTTCTGCCGCAGGTCATCACGGCGATTGAGCAGGCGGAAATATTCCCGGTCCCGGGACATGGTGATCAGCAGGGCCGTGATGGTGCCCTGGCGATTGACCAGCAAGTCCTCGTACATGGGGTTGGTGCCGGTAAACTCCTCGCGCGCCAGCGCCAGGTCCACGTCCTCGTCGGCCAGCGTGGTGTAGCCGCTGGCCAGATCACCAAAGCTCACCTGCGGACTGAACAGTAGCGGGACATCCAGCAGGGTGTAGACCGAACTCACGCGATCCATCTCGGCCAGTTCGCCACGCAGACGGGCGATGGTGTCCAGCGCCTCGCGGCTGAACAGGTCGTAGGCGGTGGGTTCGAAGGTGATGATCAGGAATTCACTGCCGCCGTACTGCCGTGAGACCTCGCGGTACATGGCCAGTGCTTCATCGTTCTCCAGTACCAGCGAGTCGGCAGAGGCATCGAGCCGGAAGTTGCGCGTTTCCCAGAGCGCATAGCTGCTCACCAGGGTGAGCAGAACGAGCCAGATGGCTGGGTGTCGCAGCACCAGGCGCTGATACAGGTTGAAGATGAAATGCGTCACGACGAATCCTTGTGTCAGGGCGTTCAGAACATGGCCGCCAGTTCGCGGGCAAAGCGGTCATTGAAGCGGCGCAGGGCGCGGGTGACCGGCAAGGTCAGCAGACTGACGATGCCTTCGGACCACTCTTCGTGGTGGATGCGGCAGCTGCCGCCTTCGACCGGCGTGAAGGTAAAGCGATGCAGCATCCGGGCGAAGGGCAGGTCGATGCCCCAGGTAATGCGATGGTTCTCTTCAAATTCCAGAATCGGCACCACCAGCGGGGCGGGCGGCAGGCCGGGCAGCTTGGGCATGAACAGCAGCAGCGAGCCCTTGCGCCACTCGCCGTTGAGCAGCCGTGCCTTGTGGATGACGCTGGACCAGTCCTGCCAGTCGTTCACCTGACAAAAGAAGCGGAACGCCTGGGCGGGCGGCACGGCAGCTTCGGTAACCATGTCGGCATAATAGCGCTTGAGCATAAACGGTCTCTGTGATTTTGTTTACGGGCGGCGTGCAGGGTGCCGGTCCTGCCGGGACAATTGGAAAGGGCGACCGGCGGCGGCTGCCACAACTGGCACCATGATGCGATACTCTGGTGGCCAAGAGTACCCAACCGTCAGGGGATGGGCCAGCACCTTGCGCGCCGGGTGAACCGGCGCCGAAGCAAGCTGCGCGATAAGACAAGAAAAATACGACTAAGGAGAGTTGCGATGGCCGGTAGCCTTCTGCCCGCCTCCATCCTGCCCGGGTTGCTGGAAATTGCACTCAAGAGCCGCCTCAATATCCAGGCGCTGTTCGACCGTGCCGGGATCGATCCCGATGTCGTCGGGCGCCACGATCAGTTCATTACCCTGGCGCAACTGGATACCTTGTTGTCCTCCGCTTTTTCCGTGGCCCAGGACGACCCGTTCTTCGGGCTGCGTGTTGGCCAGGAGAACCACTATGGCAACCTTGACCTGCTCGGCAACCTGATGGCCACCGCAGGCAGTCTGCGCGAGGCACTGAACCTGCTGCTGCGCTACAAGGACCTGCTGGTGCCTTATCTGGAGTTCGAACTCATCGAAAC
The DNA here is from genome assembly GCF_003259185.1 of Isoalcanivorax indicus. Lineage (NCBI taxonomy): Bacteria > Pseudomonadati > Pseudomonadota > Gammaproteobacteria > Oceanospirillales > Alcanivoracaceae > Isoalcanivorax > Isoalcanivorax indicus. The sequence goes on along the minus strand of NZ_QGMP01000001.1, from coordinate 2,232,216 downwards.
CGATGACCAGGTGGTGCTGGCCAGTACTTCGGACGAGCAACTGCTCCAGTTTACCCGTACACGCACCCACAACGAGGTCGTGGTGGCCACCATGGTGGCCATCGGCAATTCCCTGATGGGTGGCAAGCTGGGGCTGCGCCGTGTGTGTTTCCGGCATCGCCAGCCTGCCGACATATCGCAGTACGAGACCTTCTTTCAGGTGCCATTGCAGTTTGGTGAGGCCCGCAATGAGATCGTGATCGCCCGCGAGGGCATGGATGTTGCCCTGCCCACGGCGTATCCGCGCTATAATCAGCGCCTGCGCCGGGTGGCGGATCAGCAACTGGCCCGCCTGAGCCGCGCCCAGGGGCTGGCCGGCCAGGTGCAGGGGTTGCTGGAGGCGCGCCTCGGCCAGCCGGACAGCCATGTCGAGGCCATCGCCAGCAGTCTGAATCTCAGTGCGAGAACCCTGCAACGGCGCTTGCGCCGGGAAGGTGTTACCTTTGCCGAGTTGCGTGATCAAGTCAGGCATCGGTATGCCCGCGCTGCCCTGGCGGAACCGGACTGCGACATGGAGCAACTGGCCTGCAGCCTGGGGTTTTCTGACACCGCCAATTTCTATCATGCCTTCAAACGCTGGGAAGGTTGCGCACCCGGGGCCTATCGCCGCCGCGTGCTGGGTTGAATACTGGAAAAAACGATGATGAAGAAGGACGCTGATGCGCGCCCCTCGCCGGTCGGACGCCTGTTCGTGGCGGGAGGCCATGCCATGCTGGTGGGCTGCCCGGTGCACAACCCGCCCCATGCGCACTACAACGCCTCCATCCTGCTGGCGACCGGCAAACCGTTCCGCTTCGGCCACGACGGCCGCTGGGTAACCAGTAATGGCCTGCTGGTGGCACCGTGCGTAACGCAACAGCTGCGCACGGCGGACGACCGCGTGATCATCATGCAGGTGGACCCGGATCGCGAAAGCTACCGCCGCTTCGGTCAGCGCCTGCACGGCAAGCCCTGGGTGGAAATGAGCCCCGGGGAACATGCGGACATGGTGGCAGCCCTGCCTGCCGATGACTGGTCGCCGGGTCGCGCGGTGGGGTTCTTCCAGCGTGCGGTGGACGTGCTGGCCGCCGGGGCGCCCGGGCCGCTGCGGCGTGACCCCCGGGTAGAGCGGGTTCGCAAGCTGCTGATCCGCAACCTGGAGCAGCCACCGGGTGTCGAGCGGCTGGCGCGGGTCGCCGCCCTGTCGGTGTCGCGCCTGCAGCACCTGTTCAAGCAGGAACTGGGCCTGAGCCTGAGCCAGTATCTATTGTGGCTGCGTGTCAGCCGCGCCGTGCAGATGCTGGAGAGGGGGATTTCCCTGACGGAAGCAGCGCTGATGGCGGGCTTCTCCGATTCAGCCCATTTCAGCCGGACCTTCCGCCGCATGTTCGGTTTACGACCGTCCGCTGTACTGAAAGATAGCAGTAGCGTTCAAGTCATTATTTTGCCGGATGCGCCAAGATAGCGGCACGTTTTTACGGGTGTGCGCTACACACCCGCACTGCATGCGGCGTGAGCCGCCTGAAAGAATGCGCATCGCCTCGCGATGCCAAACGTCGGAGAGCTTGCCCGGTCATCGGGCACACCCAGGGCGTGCTACCTGACAGCACGCCCTTTTTTTGCCTGTTTTTTATCAGAACCCCGCTTCCGGCATCACCAGCGTCGTGTCATCCATCGACAGCAACAGCGTCGCGCTATGCTCGATCACCGGCAATTCATGGCGCATGAAGAAGCGGCACGTCAGCAGTTTTCCCTCGTAGAAATCGCGGTCACTGCCCGAGGCCGACGGTAGCGCCCCGGCGGCGAGGCGTGCCTGTTCCAGCAGCATCCAGGCCATCACGGTATGGCCTACCAGTGTCATGTAGTGGGTCGCATTGGCCAGCGCCAGCCGCACCTGGCCCGTCGCCAGTTGCTGGCCCAGAAAGGCCGTGACCTCACCAATGCGCTGCAGGGCGGCCTGCACACTGGCGCACTCCTCCTGCAAGCGCTCGATGCCCTGGCAACCTGCCAGCGTGCGGGTGATGCGTTGCAGCAGCAGCTTCAGCCCCGCGCCGTTGTGCATCATCGCCTTGCGGCCCAGCAGGTCCATCGCCTGGATGCCGTTGGTGCCCTCGTGAATCGGATTCAGGCGGTTGTCGCGGTAGAACTGCTCCACCGGATATTCGCGCGTGTAGCCGTAGCCGCCCAGAATCTGGATCGCCAACTCGTTGGCTTTGAGGCACCAGTCCGACGGCCAGGCCTTGATGATCGGCGTCAGCACCTCCAGCAGCAGCCCTGCCTCGGTACGGGTGGCCTCGTCTTCGGCGTGGGCCTTTTCATCCACGAGTCTGGCGCCGTACAACGTCAGCGCCAGCGGCGCCTCCACATAGCTTTTCTGCTGCAACAGCATGCGCCGCACGTCGGCGTGTTCGATCAAGGGTACTGGCGGGCTGACCGGGTCCTTCTGGTCCGGCAACCGGCCCTGCGAACGCTCTCGCGCATACTCCAGCGAATGCAGATAACCCGCCTGGCCCAGCATGATGGCGCCCAGGCCGACACCGATGCGCGCCTCATTCATCATATGGAACATGCAGGCCAGCCCCTGATTTGGCTCACCCACCAGCCAGCCCTTGCAGTGGCCGTTCTCGCCGAACTTGAGGAACGTGTTCACGGTGCCCCGGTAACCCATCTTGTGGTTCACCCCGGCCAGCACCACATCGTTGCGCTCGCCCAGGCTGCCGTCGTCGTTGACATGAAACTTCGGCACCACGAACAGGCTGATGCCCCGGACCCCCGGCGGTGCGTCCGGCAACCGTGCCAGCACCATATGCACGATGTTCTCGCCCAGTTCATGCTCGCCGCCGCTGATCCACATCTTGGCGCCTTCCAGCAGGTAGTGGCCGCCCTCCTGCGGCGTGGCGCGGGTGCGGATATCGGCCAGCGAGGAGCCCGCCTGCGGCTCGCTCAGGCACATGGTGCCGTAGAAGCGCCCGGCCAGAATCGGGTCGCGATAGCGCTGTTTCTGATCCTCGTTGCCGTGGGCGCCCAGCAGGCTGGCGACACCGCGGGCAAGAATGACGTAGGCAAAGGTGGCGACATTGGCGGCGCCGAAGGCGCTGCCGGCAGCGGTATCCACCAGGAAAGGCAACTGCATGCCGCCCTGGTCTGCTGGCACGGTGGCGCTCATGAACCCGGCGGCAATATAGGCGTCCAGGGCCTCCTTCACTTCCGGGATGATACGGACCCGGCCGTTGTCGAACTCCGGTTCCTGCAGGTCGGACTTGCGGTTGTGCGGCAGGAACTTCTCCAGCGCGAGGCTGTGGGCCAGGTCGATGACGGCGTCGAAGGTCTCGCGGTTGTGGTCGTTGAAGGCGGGCAGGGTGGTCAACTGGTCGGCGCCGAGGACTTCATACAGCAGGAAATCCAGGTTACGGCGGTCCATGATCGGGCTCTTGGTCATTCCGGGCCTCGTTGTGTTGTAAGTGCCTGATTTCAGGCGAAATGGGTCAGTAGCGCGTGGGAAGCATAGCAAATGGCGGAAAAAGACGAATCAAGGTGAACTTTTTTCTTCACGTCGCGTCACAGAATGCAGGACATAGCTGATTCTGTTAGTGCGATTGTTCTTCATGGTTTTCTCCGAACCCTCCTTATGAACGCCGGTACTCCCGGCGTTTTTTTTGTCTGCTTTTTGGGGGGGCTTTGTGGTGTGGGAGCTTCGTAGCACGGCCTCGGGGCGGGGTACTCCCTTCCAGAAGCCGCCGTGAACCCATCCATGGGGGCTTGCGTTCGGCATCCTGCCTCACACACTTCTGGAAGGGAGTACCCCGCCCCGAGGCCTCAGTTCAGTGCCAACGACATGAATCCCACTTCGTAGCATGTCGCCAGAACCAGGCTCCCGGTTGGCTGGACGTTGTTAACCGGGCTGCGCGTGACGGCCCTCGGGGGGCGGGTAAAGGGTTTCTGGACCTTCGAGAGGCATGGATGCCGAACGAGAGCCCCCATGGATGGGTTCACGGCGTGTCCAGAAACCCTTTACCCGCCCCCCGAGGGCCATAACCACCACACCCGAAAGTAATGGCACCAGCCACACTTCAGTAGACATCCCGACGATACCGCCCTGCAGTCAGCAACGCGTCCACGTCGTCGTCGCCCAGGAGATGGCGGAGGGTCTGGTCGACGCCCTGGCCCATGGTCAGGCTGCCGCAAACACAGAGCACAGCGCCGTCGGCGAGCCATTCGCGCAAGGTGTCAGCGTGCGCGGGCAGCAGGTCCTGAACGTAGGACAGGGTGCTGGCGGGGGTGTCAGAAAAGGGGCGGGAGAAGACGCGCTGCATGTGCAACGAGCCCTGCTGAACCCAGAGGTCCAGGATGTCGTTGCAGAAGCGATCGTGTTGCGGGCTGCGCTCGCCGAAAAGCAGCCAGTTGCGACAGGCGCCATCGGCCATGCGCTGGTGCAGATGGGCGAGCAGGCCCGCCAGGCCAGTGCCGTTGCCGATCAGGATCAGGGGCGTGTCGGCGGCAGGCGGGCGGAAGCCGGGGTTGCTGCGCAGGCTGAGACGGGCCTCCTCGCCCGGCGCAAGCTGCCGAGTCAGCAGGCCGGAGCCCAGGCCGGGTGTGCCGTCGGGTCGGTACATGGCACGTACCAGCAGGCGCAAGACACCGCTGCCCGGGAGCGAGGCAATCGAGTAGCTGCGGGTTTCGTTCTGATCGAGATGCAGCAGCGCCAGATCGCCCGCCTCCCAGGTGGGTAGCGTGCTGGCGTCAAAATCCACCTGCCAGACCGGGTTGCCGGGGCTGCCGGGATTCAGGGGCTGGCGCCGCACCAGTGTGGCCGTGTGCACGCCGGGTGCCGAGAAGGTCGCTGCGCTGTCACTGGCGTGAACAGCGGGTTGGCCGCTCAGCCCCTGCAGGTGAGCCTGCCACTGCATCAAGGCGTCCGGGCACTGATCATCGACTTCCAGCGGCGGAAATAATGCGCAGGCGCCGTGTTGGCAAAGCCACTGGTGCAGGCTGCGGCCGAAGCCGCAGAAATCCGTATAGCGACGGTCACCCAGAGCGAGCAGACCGAAGCGCAGACCTTTGAGGTCCGCGCTGGCGGGCAACTGGCGGCGAGCGAAGACGGCGGCATTGTCCGGCGGGTCACCATCGCCGTGGGTGCTGACCAGAAACAGGGCCTCGCGGGTGTCGGCCAGCTGCTCGGCAGTGATGGCATTCAGTGGTAACAGCCGGGCCTGGCGACCGGCCTGTTGCAGGACGTCGGCGGCCTGCCGGGCCAGCGCTTCAGCGCCTCCGGTCTGGCTGGCGTAACCGACCAGTGTGGTGGGTCCGGGGCGCCCGGATGCTGCAGCGGGGTGCGCACGGCGCAGCAGGCTGCGACTCCACAGGGCATAGCCGAATAACATCAGGAACGCGGCAGGCAGGGGCGCGCCCAGCGTCCGCAGCAGGCGCTGCCGGGCGCGCTCCATGCGTTGATGGAGCGCCGCGCCGCGCAGTTCGCTGTGCAGTGCGCCGGTCACCGGATTGACCAGCCGCTGATGTGCCGTGCCGTTGTTGTCGATCAGCGTCGCCCGGGCCAGTTGTCCTGGTGCGGTGGGCAGACGCAGCTGGTGCACGCGCAGGGCCGGTTCGGCGGCTTCAATGCGGCGGATCAGTGGCGCGGCGGGCAGCGCACGCTCCGTCATGTCGGGCGTGGGGAGCGAGGGGTTCAGCCACAGGAGTACCCGTTCGCCGGGCCATAACAGACACAGCAGCAACGCCGCGACACTCAGGGCGGCAAAGGAGCGCGCCACCCCGGGACGGGATGGCGCATCGGGCAGTCGCCAGGTGGTGTTTGCGGAAGCCGTCATGTCGAGGCGCATCGCTTAGTCAGGCAACACCTCGAAGGTACCGCTGTAGCTGGCATGACGTCGCGCACCGCGTCGGCTGGCCTGGTCATCGTCGTAGCTGGCGCCAATCCAGTACATACCCGCGCCGGGCCATTGGATGCTCAGGTACCCGTCCTCATCAGTGGTCAGGGTTTCCAGATCCTGATGGTTACGGTAGCGCATGCCACCGGGAATCACCTCCACACTGGCACCGGCGGCGGGTTTGCCGTCGATCAGGAAGCGGAAGCGCGCGGTTTCGCCGGCAAACAGATCGTTCGGGTGGGTGTCCGGCGCCAGCGTCAGGCCCGTGCCTTCGGTGACAAACACCGACTTGTCCGGGGCGCCGGCGGTGACATAGGTTTCCAGGCGGCGGGAGAATTCGGTGACTTCGAGTTTTTTCGCCCGGCGCGGTACCGCATTCGCGAATTCTTCCGCGCTGCCGCGCCAGCGTTTGCGTTCACCGTTTTCTTCCCAACTGGCAAAGATGCCCGTGTTGACGGCGCTGATCCGGTAGGTGCCGCGTTCGGTCAGGTTCAGGTCGAAGGTGCTGCGGTACTTGCCGGTGTGCGCATTGTGCACGGTGATCGCCTCACCGTTGGGGCCCGCCACCTCCAGATTGTTCAGGCGCAGCGGCGCATAGTCGGTGTGGAAAATATCGTTGGAAATGGCGCCATCAAACGTGACCCAGGCGTCCTCGCTGGACAGCGTCGTGGCGGCGGGCAGGATCCAGCCGCGGTGGGCCTGGGCGGTCAGTGGCAGCAGCAGGGCGCTGCCCAGTGCCAGGGCAGGTAACAGCAAACGGGTGGCCGTAGTGTTCATGGATGTTCTCCTGATGATGCGTTTCAAGGTGCGACGGTTAACGAGACCGCGCCGAGTTCATGTTCGCCCTGTGCCTCGACGGTGTGCGCCGCCGACACGGGCCAGGTAAAGGGCAGGGTCAGGACTTCACGCCCGCCCACTTCGCGGGCGGCTTCCACCAGCAGGCGATAGTCGCCGTCGGGCAGCGCGTTCAGCGGCGACTCGCCGGGAACGAACGTCAGGGTGTGGTGGCCGACCGGGCGGGTGGCGCTGCTGACGCTGTCCACCGGGAAGGTCAGGCTGCGGCCGTCGCGGCGCCACCACTGGCGCATGTCCTTGAGCCATTTTTCGCCCTCGCGGTTGCGCAGGTTCAGGTCGTACCAGACCGACAGGCTGGTGATCTCGCCGGTGTCGGCATGTTCCAGCCAGAGGGCCACATAGGGGCGGTGGTACTCGGCCACGTTCAGGCGCGGCACTTCCACCGAGACGGTCAGTTCGGCAGCCAGGCTGCTGACAGGCAGCAGCATCGACAGGCCGATCAGGATTGGAAAGCGCATCGTGATCTCCTCATGGAACAAATCCTCATGCGTGTACGAAAAGAAGCAGCAGCAGCGCGGGAATCACCACACCGAGGCCGACCAGTGGCCAGGTGCTGTGCCGCGCGCCTGCATAGCGATAAAGCAACAGCAGGCCGGTGAGGCAGAACACCACACAGCCGAGCGCGAAAATGTCGAGGAACCAGGACCAGGCGGTGCCGGTGTTGCGGCCCTTGTGCAGATCGTTGAGCCAGGCGATGACGCCGCGATCGGTGCGCTCCAGCAGCCACTCGCCGCTGTCGATATCCACGCTTAACCAGGCATCGCCACCGGGGCGTGGCAGCGACAGATAGAGGTCGCCGTCATCCCATTCCGCTACCCGGGCACCGGGGTCGTTGCCGGTTTCCCGCACCAGGTACTCGCGCAGCGCGCGTGGCAGCGGCGCCGCGCCGTCGTCCTGCGCGTCCAGCGAGGCGCGCAGGGGCGCGGGCAGGGTGCCTTGCCAGGTGCTGACTACCGGATGCGCCTCGATGTCTGCGGCGTGGTTCAGCGTGATGCCGGTGAGGGCAAACAGCAGCATACCGATCAGGCATACGGCGGAACTGATCCAGTGCCATTGCACGACCTGGCGCCACAGACTGGAAGAAATCGCCACGACGGTCGCCTCAAAAATGCATGTTGGCGGACAGCCAGAGGCTGCGGCCTTTTTCTGTCACGTTGTAGTCATTGGCGCAGTGGTAGCCGTTCTGCTCCGCATTGAGGGTGCAGGTACGGCCGGACATATCCTTGTCGAGCAGATTGTTGACCCGCGCGTGCAGGGTCAGTTGATCGCTGACGGTGTATCGGGCGCCAGCGCTCAGTACCTCATAGCCCTTGTAGTAGAGCTTTTGAGAGACTTGCTGCGGGCCGCTGGCATCCGCCACACCACGGAAGCGCTCGTCACGGATTTCCGAGATCAGCGACAGGCTCAGATTTTCCGTGGCGTCCCATCCCAGCGTGGCATTGGCCATGTGTTCGGGCGTGTTGACCAGCGGCAGACCGCGCTCTGCGCCGCTCTTCTGCTCGCTATCCGTGTAGGTATAGTTCATGCGCAGCCACAGCGCCGGGGTAAAGTGGTAACGGCCGGCCAGTTCCACGCCGCGGGTTTCTGCCTTGTCGACGTTGGTGGCTTGTCTGAACTGGGTGTACCCGAGTTCTGCCCAGCCCGGGCCGATGTTGACGCAGTTTTCTGTCAGCACCTGGTTGCCATTGTTGTCAAAGCAATTGGGCGCATTGTCCTGATTAACGATCTTGTCCCTGAAATCATTGAAGAAGACGGTAATGTTCCCGTTGAAGTTATCCCAGTTCGTGAAATAAGCCGCCAGTTCATAGTTGATGCTGGTTTCCGGTTGCAGATCCGGCGAGCCGACCATCGGGCTGACACCCTGTGCGCCGAAGCCGGTGATACCGGGGAACAGTTGCTCTGGTCTTGGCGCCTTGTAACCGGTACTGACACCGCCTTTCAGGGTCCAGTTGTCATTTGCCCGGAAGGTCAGATAACCGCGCGGACTGACCTGGCTGCCAAATATGTTGTGATGGTCGTAACGCGTGCCCAGCGTGATGGTCAGCGCATCGACGATGTCCCAGTTGTCTTCGGCGAAGATCGCCCATTGCTCATGTTTCTGGACGGTGCCATCGCGGAAGCCGTCGCCGAACATGCCGAAGACGCCGTCTTCCATTTCGGCATGGAAGTATTGCCCGCCGAGCGTGAACAGGTGCCGGCCCACTTCACCATGGAATTTGCTGTCGAAGATGTTGTTGCGGATCTCCAGCTCACGTCGCTGGCGGGGCAGGAAGGTGTTTTCCAGTTCGGTGCGAATATCATCGGTGAGTTCGGGCGCACCGTTACCGGCAATGCCCTGGTCCGCCTTGGCCTGGTCCCAGATGGCCTGAAGTGCTTCACGTTCCTGCACTGTCAGCGGCAGGGAGCGTCCCAGATTGGCGCTGCGGCTGTGGGTGAAGCTGCTCTCGGTGGTGCCAAACGACCATCTGCCAGTATGGGCCAGCACTGCCTGGTCGCGCTCCACGCGCTGATATTCGCTATAGCCGACCCGAGGGGCGACGATGCCGGCCGTACCGCCAGTGCCCTGACGCCAGAGGCTGTCGGGGCCATCCAGGGTACCCGTCTGGCCCTCTGTGTTGTCGTAGCGCTGGCGCGCGACATCGTACTCCAGGGTAAAGTCATGGTTCTCGAGCGGCGTCAGATTGAAGCTGACGCCCGCATTCCAGTTCTTTGCCGCCACGATCTTTCGGTCGCCAAAGTTGCCGCTGTCTTCGAAGAACGGGGGGTTGGGAACGTCATTGATATCTTCCGGAGGCAGTGGCAGTTGATTGCCGGCGTATCCGGGGTCGCTGTCGTCGCGCTCAAACAGGCTGGCGCGGACGCTCATGCCCAGCAGCCCCTGGACCAGAGGGCCGGTGGCAAAGAAGTCGGTTTTACGGTCATCGCCGAACTGGGATTGCTCCTGCAGGGTCAGGCTGTGTGATACCGAGCCGCCCCATTGATCGGCCACCTTGCGGGTGATGATGTTGATGACCCCGCCCATGGCGTCTGCCCCATACAAGGTCGACATGGGGCCCCGTACGACTTCGATACGCTCGATGGCGTCCAGAGGTGGCATGTACATGAACTGGCTGTTGCCGAAATTGTTCGGGCCGATGTTGCCGATGTCACTCTGCCGCCGACCATTGATGAGTATCAGCGTGTATTCGGGGGGCAGGCCGCGCAGGGTGATGCTGATATTGCCGTTCTTGTCGAGATTGGCGCCGGTATCAATGCCTTCGATATCCCGGAGGGCGTCCGCCAGTCCCGCGTAGGGCTTGTTCTCCAGTTCCTGGCGTGTCACCACGGTGACGCTGGCCGGGGCATCGGTCAGTTTCTGGGTAAAACCGGCGGCGGTCGAGACGACATCCACCTGGTCCAGCCGGTTTGGTGCATCGGCGGCGGGCTCGCTGGCCTGTATCGGACTGGTCAAGACCAGCAGGCAGAGCGGTAAATAGGCGAGGCGCAAGCAAGGCATGATGCGGGCTCCTGTTGTCTGGGCAAGCAAAAGAATCAAGAGGGCGTGAATGCTATTTATAATGAGAATGATTTGCAAGAGATAACAGTTATCGTTTCATGTGTTGGAATGTGAATGATGTTCAGGGCCTGTCGGATGTCGTCATGGATTGACCCTCACGGACTCGGGAAGGGAAGATGTGCTTCCGGATCATCCCCTCCAAGGAGCCCCCATGACGGCTGTGCGCACGGCGCTGGCGGTGTACAAGGACGAAGGCGAAGCCCTGCTGGAGCGCGTCAGCGCCCACGCCTCGGAACACGACATCACCCTGTTTCCCGTCTCTCTGGACGAATTTGCCGAGAACCCCGGTAGCTGGCTGGAAAAGAGCCGTCATGTCCTGGCGCTGGTGAACGACGGCGACCTGTCGCGCATCATCCATGGCGCGCGGGTGCATGATTACTCGGTGGGCATCATCCCGGTCAGCCCGCGCTCGCTGACCTGGCGGCTGTTCAATATTCCTCGCAAGCTGGAAGAATCGCTGCCGCTGGCCTTCATGGCCGAAGGGCGGGCGGTGGACGTGGTGCTGTGCAACGATGAAGTGGTGCTGGGCATGGTCATGCTCGGTGAGACGCCGTTTCTGGATCAGCGCAGCAAGGGCTATGTCAGTGAGCACCCGAGCCAGCTCTCGCGCCTGTGGACCTTTATCCAGTCCTGTTTTGTCAGTATCGCCAACCTGTTCCGCATCAAGCCGTTTCCGGTCACGCTCACCACCGGCCGTGACGTGACCCTGAAGACCGCGGTCACTGGCATTGTGCTGATCGAGAACGAAGTGCACAGCGCGGCGGCCCGTCTGGTGAACACCAGTATCTCGGTGCAGGACGCCAAGGTGTCCTCGGTACTGATTGCGCCCAAATCGGTGGTCGAGTACCTGGCGTTTCTGGTGATTGCCCTGTTCCAGGGCAGCCGCATCGGCAAGAAGTTGCCGGCGGCGATCAGCTATATCAAGACGGACCGTCTGGAAATCGCGGGCAGCAAGACACTGCCGTACTTCGTGGACGGTCGCCGCCGCGAAGCGAGCAAGTTGCTGGTGCGGGTCGAACCGCAATCGGTGCGTATCAATCTGAACGACGAGTTCTACGAACGGCATGAGTCCGCTGGCGAAAAGAAAGACACCATGAAGGTGGACAACCTGCCGCAGAATGAAGCGCGGGTGGAAATGATCCAGAAGCACCTGCCGTTCTTTACCCGGGCCATCGAGGAAGACTTCAAGGACCTGTTCCTGCTGCTCAAGGACAACGCCCGGGGCAGCCGTGACTACGTGATCCTGATGGTGCTCAGCAGTCTGGTGGCGAGCCTCGGGCTGTTCCTCAACAGCGCGGCGGTGATCATCGGCGCCATGGTGCTGGCGCCGCTCATGGCGCCGATCATCTCCCTGTCGATGGGCGCGCTGCGTAACGACACCGCCCTGATTCGCACGTCGCTCAGCACCATCGGGCTGGGGGTGTTGCTGGCGCTCGGCGCCTCGGCCCTGGCCGCGCTGATTGTGCCCTTGCAGAAGATCACGCCGGAGATCGCCGGGCGCTTGCAGCCCTCGTTGCTCGACCTGGGCGTGGCTGTGGGTTCCGGCGTCGCCGGCGCTTATGCCCATGCCCGCGAAAGCGTGATGAAGAGCCTGCCCGGCGTGGCCATCGCGGTGGCGCTGGTGCCACCGCTGTGTGTGGCCGGGATCGGTGTGGGCTGGATGAGCTGGGAAGTCATCAGCGGCGCCAGCCTGCTGTTCCTGACCAACCTGGTGGGTATCGCCCTGGCCGGGCTGCTGACGTTCATGATGCTCGGCTATGCGCCGGTCAAGCGGGCCACCAAAGGGCTCGGCTGGTCGCTGGCGCTGGTGTTGCTGGTGTCGATTCCGCTGGCGATCTCGTTCAACAACATCAACCAGCACTGGCAGATCGAGCACCGCCTGCTGGTGCAGGAGTTCACCGTCAACGGCAAGCCCTTGCGACTGGCCGACATCTCGCTGAACGTGAGCCGCGAGGAACTGCGTGTGCGCGCCGACGTGATCAGCGCGCAGATGCTGGCCCCCGGCGACCTGCAGGAACTCAAGTTGCAGCTCGAGGCGATGCTGGACCGGCCGGTGGCGCTGGAGGCGGCCTACCGATTGCGGTTGTAGACGGCCCTACCGGGCAACGCGTGATGCCGTTACCATGAGTCTGCCGCCCGCCCACAAGGCGGGCGTTTCATTGAACAAGGGAGATCCCCAGTGAAAACCATGCACAAACACCGGCTACAGACCGGGAACGAGATACAGACCCTGAAAATGGACGCCGAAGGGGTGGTCCGGCAGGTCGCCTTCAGCCAGCAGGAGCGCCTGCTCTATGTATGGGTGGAAGTGCCTGCGGGCAGCGTGATCGAGGACGACCAGGTGGCGCGCCGCTTCCGGGTTTTCCATACCGGCGACGGGATTCCTGATCATGCGGTCTTCTGTGGTACCGCCGTGGACATGCTGCGCCCGGAGTCCTATCACGTCTACGAGCTCTCGGAATAGCCAGTCACGCTGCTAATCGGTAGAATCGCGTGCTTCGTTGCCGGGCCCTCCGGGCCTGGCCGTTGACCCTCAACCGGAACGCTTTTCTATGGAAATCAATCCGCTGCGCAACCAGCTGGCCGACCTCAAGGCGCGCACCGACGCGCTGAGGGGGTATCTTTGACTACGCTGGCAAGCGTGAACGTCTGACCGAAGTCGAGCGCGAGCTCGAAGATCCCGCCGTCTGGAATACCCCCGAGAAAGCCCAGGCCCTGGGGCGTGAGCGCGCCCAGTTGGGCGGCGTTGTCGAGACGCTGGACCAGTTGGCCGGCGGGTTCGAGGACAGCGAAGCCATGCTGGAACTGGCGGTGGACGAGGAAGACGAGAGCATGCTCGCGGAACTGGCCGGTGAACTGGACAAGCTTGAAGCCCAGGTCGCCCATCTGGAATTCCGCCGCATGTTCGCCGGTGAAATGGACGCCAACAGCGCCTATGTGGACATCCAGGCCGGTTCCGGCGGCACCGAAGCCCAGGACTGGGCCGAAATGCTGCTGCGCATGTACCTGCGCTGGTGCGAAGCCCACGGCTTCAAGACCGAACTGGTGGAAGCCTCCGCTGGCGAAGTGGCCGGCATCAAGAGTGCCACCATCCACGTGCAGGGCGAATACGCCTACGGCTGGCTGCGTACGGAAACCGGCGTGCACCGGCTGGTGCGCAAATCGCCGTTCGATTCCGGCGGTCGCCGTCATACCTCTTTCAGTTCGGTCTTCGTGTCACCGGAAGTGGACGACGACATCGATATCGACATCGACATGGGGGCCGTGCGGGTGGACACCTACCGCGCGTCCGGCGCGGGCGGTCAGCACGTCAACCGGACCGACTCGGCGGTGCGTCTGACCTATGTGTTCAAGGACCCGGACACGGGCGAAGAACATACCGTGGTGACGCAGTGCCAGAGTGGTCGTTCCCAGCATCAGAACAAGGATCAGGCCATCAAGATGCTGCAGGCCCGTGTCTACGAGCTGGAGATGCAGAAACGCAACGCCGAGAAGCAGCGCCTGGAAAATACCAAGGCGGATATCGGCTGGGGCAGCCAGATCCGTTCTTATGTGCTTGATGATGCGCGCATCAAGGATCTGCGCACTGGCGTCGAGACACGTAATACCCAGGCGGTGCTGGACGGTGATCTGGATCGCTTTATCGAAGCCTCACTGAAATCGGGGCTGTAATCCTGCGGGTGAAAAATGACTGAACAACTGGATGAAAACCGGCTGATTGCCGAACGGCGCGAAAAACTGGCCGCATTGCGCGAGCAGGGCCAGGCCTTCCCCAACGATGTCCGCCCGGAACATCAGGCCGCCGATCTGCTGGCGCAGTACGGCGAGCGCGACAAGGAAAGCCTGGAAGCCGAAGGCATTACCGTGTCTGTGGCCGGGCGCCTGATGCTGGATCGCAAGGCCTTCAAGGTATTGCAGGACCAGAGCGGCCGCATCCAGATCTACGCCACCAAAGAGGTACAGAAGGACACCAGACACTGGGATCTGGGCGATATCATCTGGGTGCGTGGCAAGCTGTGCAAATCCGGCAAGGGTGATCTGTATGTGATGATGGACGAGCATCGTCTGCTGACCAAATCACTGCGGCCGCTGCCGGAAAAACACAAAGGGCTTACCGACACCGAAATTCGCTATCGCCAGCGTTACGTTGATCTGATGACCAACGAGGACACCCGGCGCACCTTCCGTATTCGTGCGCAGGTGATCAGCGGTATTCGTCGTTATCTGGCTGATCGTGGCTTCTATGAAGCCGAAACACCGATGCTGCAGGTGATTCCCGGTGGCGCCACCGCGCGGCCCTTTATCACCCATCACAACAGCCTGGATATGGACATGTACCTGCGCATCGCGCCGGAGCTGTATCTGAAGCGGCTGGTGGTGGGCGGTTTTGATCGTGTGTTCGAGATCAACCGCAATTTCCGCAATGAAGGCCTGTCTACCCGGCACAATCCTGAATTCACCATGGTCGAGTTCTATCAGGCCTACGCCGATTACAACGACCTGATGGACCTGACCGAAGACATGCTGCGCACTCTGGCGCAGGACGTGCTCGGTGATACCACTGTGACCTATCAGGGCGAGGTCTTCGATTTCGGCAAGCCGTTTGCGCGCCTGTCCGTGTTCGATTCTATCCTGCAGTTCAATCCGGATATCCAGGCGGACAAGCTGGCGGACGAAGCCGGTGCCCGCGAGATTGCCTCGGCACTCGGCATTCCGCTCAAGGACGGCTACGGCCTCGGCAAGGTGCAGATCGAAATCTTCGAGAAGACCGTGGAGCATCGCCTGATGCAGCCCACTTTCATCACCGAATACCCGACCGAAGTTTCGCCGCTGGCGCGCCGCTCGGACACGAACCCCTTCGTCACCGACCGCTTCGAGTTCTTTGTCGGCGGCCGCGAGATTGCCAACGGCTTCTCTGAGCTCAACGACGCCGAAGATCAGGCCGAGCGCTTCCGCAATCAGGTGGCCGAGAAGGAAGCCGGCGACGACGAAGCCATGTTCTATGACGAGGATTACGTGACCGCGCTGGAGTACGGCATGCCGCCCACAGCAGGTGAAGGAATTGGCATTGATCGACTGGTCATGCTTTTTACCGATTCGCCTTCCATCCGGGATGTGATTCTCTTTCCTCATATGCGGCCGACGGGCCGCTGATGGGTAGCAGGGCACCGCTGTCAGGGCGGTGCAGCCCCGCGGGGTGGGGCAACCTGCAACAGTTCAGGGATCCACCACAATCAAAAAGGGCAGTACATGACGTCTGCAATCCAGTATCAGGGACGCAAGGCACGCCGGGCGGGCAGCGAACAGCGCCGCCGGGCCATTCTCGAAGCCGCACTGCGGTTGATCGTACGTGAAGGGGTGCGCAGTGTGCGCCATCGCGCTGTCGCCGCCGAAGCCGATGTGCCGTTATCCGCCACCACCTATTACTTCAAGGACATTACCGACCTCATCTCTGACACCTTCACCCTGTTCGCCGAGCAGGCCATGGAGGAAGTCATCGAGCCGTTCCGCGACCAGGCCTTTGCACTGATCGATGGCGCGCCACCGCAAGTGGCGGACAGTCCCGAAGCGCGCAGACAGTTGCTGGACATGCTGGCCGAGATGACCACTGCTTATGTCGTTGGCGAAGTCACCAACAAGCGCGACCACCTGATTGCCGAACAGGCCTTCATGCACGAAGCCGTGCTGGACGAGCGCCTGCGTGGCCTGGCCGACCTGTACAAGGCCAAACAGATTGAAGTGCTGGTGCGCGCCTGTGAAAAGCTGGGCACCACTGCGCCGCCGCTGGACGCGGAGCTGATGTACGGCGCGCTGCTGCACCTGGAATACGAACTGCTGGCCTCGCCGGATCAGTACAGTGAGGCCGACGTGCGCGCGCGTATCCACCACCTGCTCAATCTGCTGGTCCACTCTGGTCAGGGTTAAGGGGCGGTATGACACAGCAGGAACGGGGCATCGATCTGGAGGCAGGCTGGAAACAGCAGCTTGCTGCGGAGTTCGACAGCGGCTACATGCAGGCGCTACGCGCCTTCCTGCGTGATCAGAAACGCCAGGGCAAGGTGATCTACCCGCCTGGTCCGCTGATGTTCAACGCCTTCAACAGCACGCCGTTCGACGCGGTACGTGTGGTGATTCTGGGCCAGGACCCTTATCACGGTCCTGGCCAGGCGCACGGCCTGAGCTTTTCTGTGCCGGAAGGCGTTCCCCCGCCGCCGAGTCTGGTCAACATCTTCAAGGAAATTCACCGCGATCTGGGTCTGCCGATTCCGGGGCATGGTTGCCTGCAACGCTGGGCCGAGCAGGGGGTGCTGTTGCTCAATGCGGTGCTGAGTGTGGAGCAGCGCCAGGCGGCGTCCCATCAGGGGCGGGGCTGGGAGCGCTTTACCGACAGGGCGATCGAGCGTCTCAATGCAGGCCGTGAGGGGCTGGTATTCCTGTTGTGGGGCAGCTACGCGCAAAAGAAGGGCAACCTGATTGATCGCCAGCGCCATCTGGTCCTCACGGCGCCACATCCTTCGCCCTTGTCGGCGCACCGTGGCTTTATTGGCTGCGGGCATTTCTCGCGGGTGAACGAATACCTTATGGATCGTGGGGAGGCGCCGATCGACTGGCGTCTGGATTGAGGTGCCATGTTTTGGTGGTGTGGTGGTGATGGCCCGCAGGGGTGGATGTCCCCTTTCAGGACACGCTGCAAGTACATCCCTGTAAGCTCTCGTTCGGCATCCATGCCTCTCGAAGGTCCTGAAAGGGGACATCCACCCCTGCGGGCCGTCACGCGCAGCCCGTTTAACAAGCCACCAGCCAACGGAACGTTTTGTTCGTGCTGCTCAGCCCGGCCTAGCGGAAGAATCAAGCCTTCGGTTGGCTGGAAGCTGTTGACCAGGCTGCGCGTGACGGCCCTCGGGGGGCGGGTAAGGGTGTTCAGGACTGTCGAGAGGCATGGATGCCGAACGCAAGCCTACAGGGAGGTATTCACGGCGTGTCCTGAACACCCTTACCCGCCCCCCGAGGGCCACAACCACCTGACCAGAAAAGAATGGAAAACAACGAGATCATGCCCCCCCAACCCGATACCGCTGCGGACTCACGCCGGTAATTTTCCGAAACAGCCGCGAAAAGTAATAGGGATCGTCATACCCCAGTTGCCGGGCGATATCCGCCACCGTCAGATCGCTCACGTCCAGCAGATAGCAGGCCCGCTCGATCTTGCGATGCAGGAACGCCTGCATCGGCGTTTGTCCCGTCAGCGCCCGGTAGCGGCGGATGAACTGCCATGGCGAGCGCTGGCCTGCGGCGCGGGCCAGGTCGGCCAGGGTCGGGCGGGTGTCCAGTTGGCTGGCCATCAGGTGGTGCAGGCGGTCCAGGTCCAAATGGCCCTCGTTGTCGTCGCTGGCGCGCTGGCGCAGTAACGCCGCATAACTCAGCAGGCTGCGGCACAGGTCGGCGCCGTGCAGGAAGGCGGTCTCGCGGTAGCCGCCCCGGGCCAGCGCCAGCAGCGCCCGGAAGTCGGAGACCAGCCGCTCGTGCAGGCCGACCGTGCAGCGCCCCGTCAGCCCCACATGCTGAAACAGGTCCGGGACGCGATCGCCGCCCAGATGCATCCAGTAAAGGCTCCAGGGATTGGCTGAAGAGGCGCCATAGGCGTGCGGCTGCCCCGCCGGCAGCAGCAGCATGTCGCCCGGCTGTACCGTTTCGCGATGCTCGCCGCAGGTCGCCCAGCCCACGCCTTCCACGCAATAAATCACAAGATGATCCTCCGGCGTCTGGCGTGCCATCTGGTGGCCCCGGGCGCTGGGGTAGTAGCCGAAGGCCAGCGGGTGGCAGTCGCGAGACAACGGGTGGCGGGCCAGTGCGTCGGTAAGCGGGCGGGGCAGCAGGACCCGTTCGCCGTGCGCGGGCAGGGGCCAGTTGGAGGTGTGCAGCATGCAATAAAGTCCATCTCGTGCAAGGAATGCCATCTTACCTGCAAGCCCGGGTGTGCTAAAACAGGGGTTTGCAGGAACGGCCCACCGACCCAGGAGATAGCCCATGACCCGCCGCGTGCCGCAACTCATTGCCGGTGCTTTCCAGGAAAGCGCCTCATCCGATTGGCTGCCGGTGACCGATCCGGCCACGCAGAAGGTGTTGTGGGAGGTGCCCATGGCCACCGACGCCGAGATGCAGCAAGCGCTCGCCAGTGCTGCCGAGGCGTTTCTCAGCTGGCGCGAGGTTGCGGTGTCGGAGCGGGCACGGGTGATGCTGCGTTACCAGCATCTGCTCAAGCAGCACCATGATGAACTGGGTGAGCTGGTGTCGCAGGAAACCGGCAAGACCTTTGCCGATGCCAAGGGAGACGTCTGGCGCGGTATCGAGGTCGTGGAGCAGGCCGCCAATGTGGCCGCCATGATGATGGGCGAGACGGTCGAGAACGTGGCCCGTGGTGTGGATACGCATTCCTGGATTCAGCCGCTGGGCGTGTGTGTCGGCATCACCCCGTTCAACTTTCCGGCCATGATTCCGTTGTGGATGTTTCCCATGGCCATCGCCTGCGGTAACAGCTTTGTGCTCAAACCGTCGGAGCAGGACCCGATGACGGCGGTGCGATTGGCAGAGCTGTTCCTTGAAGCCGGTGCGCCTGAAGGGGTGTTGCAGGTGGTGCATGGCGGCAAGACGCAGGTGGACACGCTGTTGAATCACGACACCGTGCGGGCGGTGTCGTTTGTGGGCTCGGTGCCGGTGGGCCAGCATGTCTATCGCACCGCGACGCAGAATCTCAAGCGCGCCCAGTGTTTTGCCGGGGCCAAGAATCATATGGTAATCATGCCGGATGCCAATCCGCAGCAGGTGGTCAATCAACTGGTGGGCGCTTCCGTGGGCGCGGCCGGGCAGCGTTGCATGGCGATCTCGGTGGCGGTGTTTGTCGGCAAGGCGAAGGACATGATTCCGGCGCTGCGCGATGCGCTGGCGAAGGTGCGCCCCGGCGCCTGGAATGATGAGGACGCCGGTTACGGGCCGCTGATCAGTCCGCAGGCGAAGGAGCGGGTGCTGGCATTGATTGCGGCGGGCCGTGAGGAGGGCGCCGAATGCCTGCTGGACGGCAGTGACTGCACCGTGGACGGCTACCCGGACGGCAACTGGGTCGGACCGACGCTGTTCAATAATGTGACCCCGTCGATGCGAATCTATCGCGAAGAGGTGTTCGGCCCGGTGCTGTGCTGCACCAGTGTCGATTCCCTCGACGAGGCGATCACGCTGGTGAACAACAACCCCTATGGCAATGGCACCTCGATCTTTACGGCCAGTGGCGCGGCAGCGCGCAAGTATCAGCATGAGGTGGAAGTCGGGCAGGTGGGGATCAATGTGCCGATTCCGGTGCCGCTGCCGTTCTTCTCCTTTACCGGCTGGAAAGGGTCTTTCTATGGTGACCTGCACGCCTACGGCAAGCAGGCGGTGCGTTTCTACACCGAAACCAAGACCGTGACCTCGCGTTGGCCGGACGATGACGTGGTGCACGAAGCCAACATGACCATCAGCCTGAAGTAAGCCATGGACTTTTCACTCAGCGAGACGCAACGGGCCTACTGCGATACCGCGCGCCAGTTCATGGAAAAACAACTGGCGCCGCATGCCGCAGACTGGGATGCCAACAGCCATTTTCCGGTGCCGGTGTTGCGCGCGGCCGGACAGCTCGGTTTCATGGGGCTCTACACCCCGGAAGCGCAGGGCGGTCTCGGGTTGTCGCGCCTGGATGCCAGCCTCATTTTCGAGGTGCTGGCTGAGGGCTGCACCTCGACCACGGCCTATATCACCATTCACAACATGGCGACCTGGATGGTGGCCACCTTCGGCGGTGATGCCGTGCGTGACGAATGGTGTGCGGCCCTGGCGTCGGGGGACGCGCTGGCGTCCTACTGCCTGACCGAGCCCAATGCGGGTTCGGATGCGGCGTCGCTGAAAACCCGCGCGCGTCGTGATGGCGATGACTATGTGCTGGAGGGCAGCAAGGCCTTTATTTCCGGCGCCGGCAGCACCGATGTGCTGGTGCTGATGGCGCGTACCGGCGAGGCGGGGGCGAAAGGCATTTCCTGCTTCCTGATTCCCGGCGATGCGCCGGGTGTGAGCTATGGCCGCAATGAAGACAAGATGGGCTGGAAGAGCCAGCCGACGCGGCAGGTGCAGCTCGAGGGCGTGCGCATCCCGGCGCGTTATCGCCTGGGTGAAGAAGGCGAGGGTTTTCGTATTGCCATGCGCGGGCTGGATGGCGGGCGGATCAATATTGCCTCCTGCTCGCTGGGTACGGCGCAGGCGGCCCTGAATCAGTCACTGGCCTACGTCAGTGAGCGGCGCCAGTTCGATCAGCCGCTGGCGGATTTCCAGACGGTGCAGTTCCGTCTGGCGGACATGGCCACCGAGCTGGAGGCGGCGCGGCTGATGGTGCGTCAGGCGGCGTGGAAGCTCGACGCGGGTCTGCCGGATCGCACGGCGGCCTGTGCCATGGCCAAGCGGCTGGCCACCGATCTGTGTTTCGATATCTGCAACAACGCGCTGCAACTGCACGGTGGCTACGGGTATATCCGCGAATATCCGCTGGAGCGTTATGTGCGCGATACCCGGGTACACCAGATTCTGGAAGGCACCAACGAAATCATGCGCGTCATCATTGCCCGGCATCTGCTGGCCGGGCGCTGACAGCACCATCGACGCACCATCGACATCACAACAGGGAGACAGGCATGAAGATCGCATTCTTTGGCGTGGGCAACATGGGCGGGCCCATGGCCATCAATCTGGTCAAGGCCGGGCACGTGGTGACCGCGTACGATCTGTCCGCCGAGTTGCTCAAGTTGGTGGCGGGTGACGGCGTGCAGACCGGGGCGTCGCCAGCTGCAACCGTGGCGGAGGCCGAGGTGGTGATCAGCATGTTGCCTTCGGCGGCGGCGGTCACGGGGCTGTACCAGGGGGAGCAGGGCATTCTTGCGCAGATTCCTGCCACGGCGCTGATTATCGACTGTTCGACCATTGACGCGGATACCGCCAAGGCGGTGGCGGCCGATGCCGCCGCACGCGGGCGGGTGATGATTGATGCGCCGGTATCCGGTGGTGTCGGCGGTGCGCGGGCCGGGACCCTGACGTTCATCTGTGGCGGCCCGGCCGACGCGGTAGCGCGGGCCAGGCCGGTGCTGGAGGCCATGGGCAAGAAGGTGTTCCGCGCGGGCGACAGTGGTGCCGGGCAGACGGCGAAACTGTGCAACAACATGCTGCTGGCGATCCAGATGATCGGCACCTGCGAAGCCCTGCAACTCGGCGCAGACAATGGTCTGGACCCGAAGGTGCTGTCCGAGATCATGCTGGCCAGTTCCGGCCGCAACTGGTCGCTGGAAGTCTACAACCCCTGGCCCGGTGTCATGGACGGGGTGCCGTCGTCGAATGATTACCAGGGCGGTTTTGCGGTGGATCTGATGAACAAGGATCTGGGGCTGGCCATGGACAATGCGTTGCGTGCTGGCACCCGCACGCCGCTGGGCGCACTGGCTCGCAACCTGTATGGTCTGCACGGCGGGCAGGGGGCCGGGCGGCTGGACTTTGCCAGCATTCTGCGCCTGATCGCTGGCCAGTCCGCCTGAAACCAATAGCCTGAAGGAGCCTGTCGATGAGCACCGACGCCCCGGTTGTCTTTGAAGAACTGCCCTGTGAATCCGATCGTGTGATCGGTCTGGCCCGGCTCAATGCCCAACGTAGCCTGAATGCCCTGAGCCTGCCGATGATTCATCTGCTGCATGAGCAGCTGACCGCCTGGGCTGCCGATGAGCGGGTGGCTTGTGTCTGGCTGGAAGGGGCGGGCGAGAAAGCCTTCTGTGCGGGCGGTGACATCGTCGAGATGTACCGGAGCATGACGCCCGTGGGCGAGCGCAACGCGTTTATCGAAGATTACTTCGCCAGTGAATACCGTCTGGACCATCTGATTCATGTCTATGAGAAACCCCTGATCTGCTGGGCCCATGGCATTGTCATGGGCGGTGGCATGGGGCTGATGCAGGGTGCGTCGCAACGGGTGGTGACGGAAAAAACAAAACTGGCGATGCCGGAAATCACCATTGGCCTGTACCCGGATGTGGGCGGCAGTTTCTTCCTCAATCGCACGCCGGGCAAGACCGGCCTGTTTGCCGGGCTGACCGGCGTGCATCTGAACGCCGGAGACGCGCTGTTCATGGGCATGGCCGACGTGTTTATCCACGCCGAGCGTCGCGATGCAGTGTTGTCGGCGCTGCAGGCACTGTCACTGAGCGGCGATGCGGCCACCGATCATGCGCTGGTGCACCGGCTGTTGCGGGAAGCGTCACCGCAGGAGACGCCTGCCTCGCCAGTGCGCGAGCATTTTGACGACATCAATCGTGTCTGTGATGGCGCCACCCTGGTGGAAGTGGGCGAAGCCCTGTTGCACAGCAAGGGGTACAGCGACTGGATGCAGCGGGCGGTATCTACCTTCGAGCGTGGCTGTGCCCAGACCGCCTGGCTGGTATGGGAGCAGTTGCGTCGCGCCCGGCATCTGTCGTTGGGTGACGTGTTCCGGATGGAATGGATCATGTCGGTGCAGTGCGCCATGCACCCGGATTTCCGTGAGGGTGTGCGGGCGCTGCTGATCGAAAAGGATGGCGCGCCGCAGTTCCGCTACCACAAGCCGGAAGAGGTGCCGGTGGGCTATATCGACGGCTTTTTCGAACTGCCGGCGGCCAGCCATCCTCTTGCTGACCTGTAAGAGGGGGCGGTCGCCGCTGTCAGCCGCTGGCCTGTTTCAGGGCGTCGATCCGTGCATCCTTGGCGTGCCAGAGGTCGCTGACCCAGCGCTGGATGCGCGCACGGAATTGCCGATCGTTCTCGTAGTCGCCTTGCCAGAGCCAGTCCTCCAGCGGTGTGACGCGAATATCGACGATGACCCGTGGCACCCGACCCATCAGCAGGTCCGCGAAGCCCGGGGGTGGGCCGTCCGGATAGACCACCGTGACATCCAGCAGGGCGTCAATCTGTTCGCCCAGGGCGCCCAGCACAAAGGCAACGCCGCCGCTTTTCGGTTTCAGCAGATTGCGATACGGTGACTGCTGGGCAGCATGTTTGGCGGGGGTAAAGCGGGTGCCTTCCAGATAGTTGACCACGGTGACGGGCATGCGCCGGAATTTCTGGCAGGCGGCTTTGGTGATTTCCAGATCCTTGCCGCGCAGTTCGGGGTGTTTTGCCAGCACACTTTTGCTGTAGCGCTTCATGAAGGGGTAATCCAGTGCCCAGAACGCCAGCCCGAGGAACGGCACCCAGATCAGCTCCTGCTTGAGAAAGAACTTGAAATAGGGTGTCTTGCGGTTGAAGGCCTGTACCAGTGCCGGAATATCCACCCAGGATTGATGGTTGCTGACGACCAGATAGGAGGTGTCCTGGCGCAGCGGCACGTCGCAGCGGATGTCCCAGTGGGTGGGCGTCAGCAGGGCAAAGGTGGCCTTGCACAGCTCGGCCCAGGTTTCGGCAATCCACATGACAGCACGGGAACAGGCATCCTTGAGCGTCTGGCCGGGCAGTACCAGCTTGAGCAGGGCGATCAGCATCATCGGGCCGATCAGGATCAGGGTGTTGAGTAACAGCAGTAGAACAATCAGCAGCGCGGCAGGCACACGCATCACGGGTCGTCTCCCTTGGTTCTGGCTTGCTGATCATACACAAAAAATGATGAGGGGTTTGGCGCGCTGGTCACGCTCGCTGTGTTGTGCTGGAGGGCTGGTATTGTCTGCCGACAGGAGGTGGCCATGCGGGTCGCCCTGATCATCAGTCTGCTGTGCCTGGGGGCCTGCAGCGCAACACCCGTGGACCCGGACCGCATGGACCAGCGCGTGGCCGCCCTGCAGCAGGACCAGCGCACCTGCCCGCCGGGCCATCCCCGTGTCTGTGCGCCCGACAGCCCGCTGGCTGACCTGTACGACGGCAGCGGCGACAGTCATCATGTGATTACCCTGCAACGTGGAACGGATGCGCTGGCTGCCCGCCTGCATCTGATCCGCAGCGCCCGCGAGCGTATTCTGTTACAGAACTACATCCTCTATGACGACGAGGCCGGACAGTTGCTGCTGGCGGAAATGCTGGCCGCCGCCCGGCGAGGGGTGGAGGTCCATATCCTGGTGGACGCCCTGTTGTCGTTGCCTGACCCTGCCGTGCAGGCGGCGCTGGAAATGGCCCATCCGAATTTCCAGGTGCGGTTGTACAATCCCCTGGGCGGGCCCCGGCGCGAGCTGGCGGTGGCGCGCGGTCGCCATGTGATCACCTCGGCCCTGTGCTGTTTCCGCACGCTTAACCACCGCATGCACAACAAGCTGTTCGCGGTGGACGGTCGGCACATGATTGTCGGCGGGCGGAATACGGCCGGGCGTTACTTCGATCTCGACACGCGCATGAATTTCATCGATTTCGAGGTGCTGGTCACCGGGCAGATCGTACACGAGGCTGAGGCGGGTTTTTTCCGCTACTGGGATCATGACCGGGTGCGGTCGCCGCGTCACACCCGCGATGTGGCCGAGGCGCTGGAAGGCAGCCCGGTATTGTGGCCGGAGATCGGCTCGGCACGCATCGCGCCGTTCATTGATCTGGCGCGTGATCCGGACTGGCTGGCCGAACTGATCGAGCATTTCGGCCATGTGGTGGGCGAGGTCAGCTATTTCAATGATCCGCCGGACAAGATCCGGGTGGCACCGCAGGAGCCGGAGGAAGACAGCACCGGGCAATTGCGCGCGCTGATGGCCTCAGCACAGCACTCCATCCACCTGCAAAGCCCGTACTGGGTCATGTCGCGGGATTTCGAGCGCTTCCTGCGTGAGCACCGCGACCCCGCAGTGACCTGGCGTATCAGCACCAACTCGCTGGCCGCGACGGATGCCTTCCCGGTCTATGCCATCAGTCGACGCCAGCGCGAGCGGATGCTGCGCCAGCATCATCTGACGATTCACGAGTTGCGCCCCTTCCCCGAGGACATTGCCGATTATGTGCCGCGTTACGATCTGCTGATCGAGGAAAAAGCGGCAGGTATTGCCATGCCCATGAGCGGTGATCCGCGCTCGCCGGTGGCGGACAGCCCCGGGCCGCGGGTCAGTGTGCACGGCAAGGTGCTGGTGATAGACCGGGAAGTGGCGGTGATTACCTCGCACAATTTTGATCCGCGCTCGGAGGTGTACAACACCGAAAATGGCCTGATCATCCATGACGCTGCTTTCGCGGGCGTCATGGCAGACAAGCTGGAGCGATTGATGGCAGACAGCAACAGCTGGACCCACGGGCTGACGCCCTCGCGGGTGCCGGTGCTGGGCGCCGTCAATCGCGGGGCGGCCCGTGTCTCCCGGCGCCTGCCGACCCTCGACCTGTGGCCCGCCCACATGAGCCAGAATTATTCGCTGGTCGACGGGGGGCGCCCGGTGTTGCCGGATGATCCGGATTTTCTGCTGCACTATGAACCGGAAGGCGAGTTTCCCGAAGTGGCATTGCGCAGCCGCCGCGTGCAGGCGGGCGTGGTCAGCCGTTTCTTCGGTTTCCTGCGCCCCCTCATGTAAACCAGATCGGCACGCCCGTAGCCCATAGGCTGCGCTCAGTCGTTGGCTGGCGCGTCCTCGGGCAGTGCGTAGGGCAGTGGCGCGGGACGGTGGCCCAGCGGCAGGCCGTCCACCAGCAAAGGGCCTTCGGCGTCGTGGCGCAGCACCGCGAGGGCCTGCACACCCTGGCGGGTCAGCACACTGACCACCACCTCACCCACGGACTGGCCGCCGTTGTTGCGCAGCACGGTGCCCGGGGGCAGCGGTCGGTCGCTTTCCCATTGCAAGCGGCGCATGCGCTGCTTGAGTTGTCCCTTGAACTTCATCCGGGCCACCACTTCCTGGCCGGTATAGCAGCCCTTGTTGAAGCTGACGCCGTGGATCAGGTCATAGTTGAGCACCTGCGGCAGGAACAGATCCTCGGCGCCAGGGAAGATGTGTCCTTCACCGTCGGCGATGTCGGCCAGCAGGGCATGGTCGGCGGCGCCGGTGTCGTGGTCGTCGGTCAGGGACGGCCACAGGTCCAGCGCGTCTTCCACGGGCGCGACCACCAGATAGCGGTGGCCCGCACGCACCACGCTGATGGTGTCGTTGCTGGCCCAGGCGTCGCTGTCCCGGGGCAGGGGCAGGCCGGCACCGGACAGCGTCTCGGAGGCGCCGGGGCCGCTCAGTCCGATCACCACGCGCTGCGTGTCGAGGGTCAGTGTGGCCTTGGAAAAGACCATGTATTTACCCAGTTTTTCCTGCAGGGCGCTGGCCATGGTCGCTGGCACCAGCAGATCCAGGCCCTCTTCGGCGGGCAGCACGCGGAAGCTGACCAGAGCGCGCCCTTTCAGACTCAGGTGCATGGCAAGGCGGCTGCGTTGCTGGCTCAGATCGCGGATATCGGCCGTGACCTGGCCTTGCAGGAAGGTGGCGGCATCCGGGCCGCGCAGGGCGAGCAGTTGCAGGTGGTCACAGGCATAGGCCATGTCGGCGGCGGCGTCGCCGGGCAGGGTGCCAAGATCGCGCGCAATACCGTCCTGGTCGCGCCGGGCGCCAGCGTCATCGAGCAACGATGTCCAGGCGGCGGGGCGGGTATCGTGGATGGCGGACATGATCTATCACTCCTGGCTGACAGCGGGTGCAGTATATGTGGTGCACCCTGTGTTAAAGCAAGGTACGCGAAGCGCGGTGCATGAACAATGTACGTCGTGAGCGGTGGCCTGGCGGGAGGCCTCGTGGCAAAGCGTGCAAAATGCACCGATAATGCGCGCTCAACTCCCGCTGCAAACGAGATGGGCAGGAACGCATGACCATGCCGAGACTTACCGCCGAGGAAAGGAAGCGCCGCCTGGTGTGGCAGTGCCGTCGAGGCCTGCTGGAAACCGACGTGGTGCTGAACGCTTATCTGGACGAGCACTTTCTGCACGATACGTCTGCTCATCAGCAGACCTTCGAACGTTTGCTGGCGTGTCAGGATGCGGACCTGTTCGAATGGTTTACCCGCCGGAGTCGCCCTGATGACGGAGAACTGGATGCCTTCGTCCGCCACATGCTCACCCTCGTGGGGGCAAAAGACTGAGGTGCTGCCGGGGCGGTGGCGGGGCGTCATGCCGCTGCTGCCATTGCCTGCCTTGTGGTGTGCCTGCTGGCTTTCCGGCCTGCAGACGATATCCCCCCTGTTCTGCCTGCTGGTGATGCTGGTCCTGACGCTGCTGTGGTGCGGCGCGGCCTGGCGTCGGCCATGCGCCATCCAGTTGATCGTCTGGCCCTCGGCGGTATCGATCACCTGGCGCCGGGGCCGACAGCCCATGGCGCAGCGCGTGGTGTATGAGCAGCCCCTGTCGGCGGTGCGCTGGCCCGGCTGCGTGGTGTTTGCTGAGGGGGTGGTGTACCGCGATCAACTGCCGGCGCACGCCTGGCGCCGGTTGCTGATGCTGTTGCAGGCAGCGTGAGTCGCTGCGTCAGGGGCGTGCCGGATTCTCCGGCACCAGTACGGTGTCGGCCACCTCGGCACGGGTATCCGGATAATCCAGCATGTAGTGCAGCCCGCGGGATTCGCGCCGCTGCAATGCCGAACGGATGATCAACTCGCCGATCACCACCAGGTTGCGCAGCTCCAGCAGGTCATTGGAAATGCTGTAGTTGGAGTAGTACTCGGCAATCTCCCGCTTCAGCAGCTCGATCCGGTGTGAGGCGCGTTCCAGGCGCTTGACCGTGCGCACGATGCCCACGTAGTCCCACATGAAACGGCGCAGCTCGTCCCAGTTGTGACTGATGATGACGTCCTCATCGGAATCGGTGACCTGGGAGGCATCCCACTCCGGTGCCGCCTCGGGGGCGGGCAGGTCCGCCAGACGGCTGGCGATATGCTGGCTCGCCGCCTGACCGAAGACGAAGCATTCCAGCAGTGAGTTGCTGGCCATGCGGTTGGCACCATGCAGGCCAGTAAAGGCGGTCTCACCGATGGCATAGAGGCCATCCAGATCGGTCTGGCCGTTCAGGTCGGTCATCACACCGCCGCAGGTGTAATGGGCAGCGGGCACCACCGGCATGGGTTCCCGGGTGATATCGATGCCCAGTTGCAGGCACTTGGCATAGACCGTGGGAAAGTGGTTGATGATGAAATCCGCCGGGCGATGACTGATGTCCAGGTACAGGCAGTCTGCCCCCAGGCGTTTCATTTCAAAGTCGATGGCACGGGCCACCACGTCCCGGGGTGCCAGTTCGGCACGCTCATGGAAGCGGTGCATGAAGCGCTCGCCGTCGGGCAGCAACAGGCGCCCGCCCTCGCCGCGAATGGCTTCGGTGACCAGAAAGGACTTGGCCTTGGGGTGGTACAGGCAGGTGGGATGGAACTGCATGAACTCCATGTTGGCCACCCGGCAGCCCGCGCGCCAGGCCATGGCGACGCCGTCACCGGTGGCCACGTCCGGGTTGGACGTGTAGAGGTAGACCTTGGAGGCGCCGCCGGTGGCCAGCACCACGCACTTGGCCAGGAAGACATCAGTCTGGCCGCGCAGACTGTCGTGGACATAGGCGCCAATGCAGCGGCGGCGACCGTCCGGGCCGGTGTCGTGGAGCAGGTCCACGGCCACGCGGTGCTCGTACAGGGTCACGTTGTCGCGCTGCCTGACCTGGTCGATCAGGGCGCCGGAGATGGCCAGGCCGGTGGCATCGGCCACATGGATGACGCGGCGATGGCTGTGGCCCCCTTCGCGGGTCAGGTGATAACGCTGCTGGCCGTCTTCCTCGAAGCGGGTGAACCCCACCCCCTGGTCGATCAGCCAGTTGATGGCCGCCGGGCCATGTTCCACGGTCATGCGCACGGCATCATCGTGGCACAGCCCGGCACCGGCGACATGGGTATCCTTGATATGGGACTCCAGCGAGTCCTTCTGGTCCATGACGGCCGCCACGCCACCCTGGGCGTAATAGGTGCTGGCGCTTGTCAACTCGCCCTTGGACAGCAGCGCGATGCAGCTGTCGGCGGGCTGGTGCAGCGCCACGGTCAGACCGGCAGCCCCGCTGCCGATAATCAGAACATCGTGATGAAAGGTGGCCATAAGTGCTCCATTGGGCAGGCGGCCAGTATAAGAAGGGCGGGGCATTCGCACCATGCCCGAGCGTGTGAACGCAGGCGCGGCCCGACTGTATCAATTCATAAAACAGCGCGGGCGGCAGGGGACGCCGCCAGTGCGGCTTTGCTACAATGCTCCGCTTTGCAAGCGCGACCGGAGAACCGGTCGGGATGAGACTATGACGCTATCGTGGACGCTATCACGGACACCAATACGGAACTTGTGCCGTCTGCGGGCATCTGAACACGCATTCAGGGCCCGAGCGGCCAGTCGGGGGAGCACGGGTGACTGACGAGGAACTGGTCAAACGCGCCAAGAAGGGTGATTCACGGGCATTTGATCTGCTGGTGCGCAAGTATCAGCACAGGATCTTTGCGCTGATCAGCCGCTATGTGCGTGACCATGATGAAGTGCAGGATGTCGCCCAGGAGGCCTTTATCAAGGCGTGGCGGGCCTTGCCCCGTTTCCGTGGCGACAGCGCCTTTTATACGTGGCTGTACCGCATTGCGGTCAATACAGCCAAGAATCACCTGGTGGCCGCCGGTCGGCGCCCCCCCGGATCAGATGTGGATGCCGCCGACGCCGAGCAGTTCATCGGTGCCGACGGATTGCACGAAGTTGGAACCCCGGAGTCACTGGCGTTGTCCCATGAACTTGAGACCGCCATCCATGAGGCCATCAACGGATTGCCCCAGGAGCTCAAAACTGCGGTAACGTTACGGGAGTTCGACGGTCTCAGCTATGAGGACATCGCGGCGGTAATGGATTGCCCGGTGGGCACGGTAAGATCACGTATCTTCCGCGCCCGTGAGGCGATAGATCAGGTGGTGCGTCCGCTCATGCAGCGGTAATGACACCAGGCCTTTCTTGATGGCAAGCAGAAGGTGATGCCATGAGCACAGAACGCGAGCGGGAACTGCTGTCCAGTCTGCTGGACGGTGAAACCAGCGAACTGGAGACGCGGCGCATACTGCGTGATCTGGACGACACAGGTGCAGCCCTGTGGCAGCGCTGGCAGCTGGCCGGCGATGTCGCGCGCAAGCAGCCGGTGGCGGCCGTGCCGGCGGACTTCAATGCGCGTCTCAGCGCGGCATTGAACGCCGAAGGGCGCAGCCGCAATCACTGGTTGGGAAGTATCGCCCGGACCGCCGTGGCGGCCTCCGTGGCAGCGGCGACGGTGACCGTGGGCTGGCAGTTCTGGGGCGCGCAGCACGCTGGCGAGGCGCCGGGTATGGTGGCGTCTGCACCGGTGGTGGAATCCCGCAGCCGGCCGTTTGGTGATGCCTTCCTGGTCGGCCAGGGGCTGACGGCGACGCCGCGCAGCGACGGCCTGCGGGCTGACGCCGGGAGCCAGATCAATCCGCTGATGATCCGGCACAGTGAAATGGCAGCGCGCCACGGCGGCCAGGGCATGGTGCCCTACGCCCGGCTGGTCAGCGCGGATGCCCGGCAACAGGACAAGTAAGACGAGATGACTCACATGCTGCGTCGTGCTGCCCTGCGGCTTGCTCTGTTGCCGATTCTGTTGTCGACCTGGGCCTTCGCGGACACGTCGCAGTCTGACTCCGAACCCCGCACGCTGTTGGCGGCCATGGCCGAGGCGAATCGCAGCCTCGATTACCAGGGCCGCTTTCTCTATATGCACGGCAATGAGCTGTCCACCATGAAGGTGCGGCATGCCGTGATTGACGGGCATGAGTACGAGCGCCTGACGCATCTGGATGGTCAACTCGCCGAGTTGATCCGCCGGGATGACCAGGTGATCTGCATCCACCCCGACCGCAGTATTACCCGCCTGCCAGCGCAGTCCGGCCTGGCGCCGATGCCGTTCCAGGATCGTCTCGACCGGGCCCTGCCGGAGCAGTACAACGTGCTGCTCGACGGAGAAGGCCGTGTCGCCGGGCGTCAGACCTGGCACCTGCGCATTGCGCCGCTGGACAGCCACCGGCATGGCTATCGTTTGTGGATCGATCAGGACAGCAAGCTGCTGCTGAAATCCGAGATGGTGGATGCCAGTGGCATGGTGCTGGAGCGCATGGAATTCGTGGCGCTGGACACCGCGGCAACGCTGACCGCCGACGATTTCGCCACCCCGGAGGCGGCCATGGAAACCGCCATCGAAGGGGTGGAGCCGGGAGCCTACCCGCAGGGGCGTCTGGAGATTGATATCGAGTGGCTGCCGGAAGGCTTTGCCGCGCTGGACCGTGACCTGCGCCGGGCTACGCCCGAGCAGGTGCCGGTGTCCGCGCTGGCCTATGGCGATGGCCTCGCCTCGTTCACCTTGTTTGTCGAGCCGGTCACTGCCGAGTCGACGGTCGAGGAGGGCATGTCACGCATGGGGCCTACCGTGGCGGTCAGCCGTCGCCTGGAGCAGGGTGACAGTGCCTGGCTGGTGACGCTGGTGGGAGAGATCCCGCAGGCCACCGCCGAGCGCGTGCTGGCGGCTGCCAGTGTGCGACTGGATGCCGCGCAATGATTGAGGAATCCGGACGCGTAGTGGCCGTAGAGCCCGGCGCCGTCTGGGTGGAAACGCTGCGTTTCAGCGCCTGCCGTGATTGCAGCGCCCGCAAGGGCTGTGGCCATGGCCTGATGGACAGCGAACGTGCCGGTGCCCGGGCTCGGGTGCGGGCGCTGAACCCGACCCTGACGCTGGCGGTGGACGATGCCGTGGTCGTGGGTATCCCCGAAGGGGCGCTGTTGCGTGGCGCCGTGATGCTTTATCTGGTGCCGCTGCTGCTGATGTTTGTGGCGGCACTGGTCGGTGCGGCGCTGCCGTCCGGCCTGCCCGGCGGCGATCTGGCTGCACCGTTCGGCGTTGCCGGTCTGGCGATCGGTTTTCTGGTCAATCGCTGGTACAGTCAACAGCACGCCCGCGACCCCGCCCTGCATCCACAGGTCGTCCGCCGGGCCGGTGCGCCGGCCGCTGCCGCGCAGCCTGTTTCGCTCTGCCATCACTGAGAGCATGCGACGCTGATACGCATGCCACGTCGGAAAACAGGGGATGACATCTGATGAAGACACAAGTGCCTGCACGCTGGATTTTCGTGTTTCTGGTCGGGCTGTTGATCAGCTGTCGGCCGCATGCCGGGACCTTGCCGGATTTCACCGCGCTGGTGGAAGATAATCAGGATGCGGTGGTCAACATCAGCACCCTGCAGCGTGTCGAAGGGCGCCGTGGCCAGGGGCAGCGTGTTCCGGAGTTCTTCCGGCACTTTTTTGAAGGCATGGAAGACCATTTCGATACCCCGCCCCGGGATGCCGAATCCCAGGGCTCGGGCTTCATCATCTCCCGCGATGGCTACATCCTGACCAACTACCATGTGGTGCGTAACGCTGACCGGATACTGGTGCGCCTGCAGGATCGCCGTGAACTGGAAGCCGAACTGGTGGGGCAGGACGAGCAGAGCGACCTGGCGCTGCTGCGTATCGAGGCCGGGGACCTGCCGGTGGTGCGCATCGGTTCGTCCCGCGATCTGAGGGTCGGCGCCTGGGTGCTGGCCATCGGCGCACCGTTCGGGTTCGAAAGCACCGTGACCGCCGGGATCGTCAGCGCCGTGGGTCGCAGCCTGCCGAATGAGAACTATGTGCCCTTCATCCAGACGGATGTGGCCATCAATCCGGGCAACTCCGGTGGCCCGCTGTTCAATCTGGATGGCGAAGTGGTGGGCATCAACTCCCAGATCGTCTCGCGTTCGGGCGGGTTCATGGGGCTGTCTTTTGCGATTCCCATCGACATGGCCATGGACGTGGTCAAGCAGCTGCGCGAGACCGGCCGGGTGGCCCGGGGCTGGCTTGGCGTGCTGATCCAGGACGTGGACCGTGATCTGGCCGAGTCGTTCGGGCTGGACAAGCCTGCCGGGGCGCTGGTGGCTCAGGTGATGTCCGACTCGCCCGCAGCGAAAGGCGGTATCCAGGCCGGTGATGTGGTGCTGGAGTTCAACGGCGAGCGTATTCACCGCTCCTCGCAGTTGCCGCATGTGGTGGGGCGTGTGGTGCCCGGCACCGAGGCAGAGGCCGTGGTGATGCGTGATGGCAAGCGGGTGACATTGAAGGTGCCGGTGGGTGAATTGCCGGAAGACGGCGGTCGCCGCAGCCGCGACGCGCAAGTCGAAACACCCGAAGTACAAGCCGACCCACTGGGTCTGACTGTGGAGCCCATGACCGCGCAAGAGCGCGAGAACATGGGTCTGGACCACGGCGTGAAGATTACGGATGTACGGCCTGGCCCGGCGTCCCGCGCGGGTATCCGCCGGGGTGACATCCTGCGCACCCTGAACAACATGACGGTGGATGACCCTGAGGCACTGGAAGAGATTCTGACGACCCTGCCGCAGAACGCCTGGGTGCCCGCGCTGATCCAGCGGGGCGAGAACCCGCGCTTCCTGGCGTTGCGGGTGGAAGCCGACGGCGACGCCGAGAGCGAGGAATAAGTGCTCCCCGGCCGTGGGGCATCATCGCCCCACGGCTTCAAATCCGCTAGAATCAGCCGCCTTATGACCGGCAACTGCGCCCGTGACTGCGCGCCACCCTGAGGCTCCTGCGTGACTGATATCAGCCATATTCGAAATTTCTCCATCATCGCCCACATCGATCATGGCAAATCCACCCTGGCGGACCGCTTTATCCAGGTCTGCGGCGGGCTGTCTGATCGCGAGCTCAAGGAGCAGGTGCTGGACTCCATGGATCTGGAGCGCGAACGCGGCATCACCATCAAGGCGCAGAGCGTGACCTTGTATTACAAGGCACGTAACGGCGAGACCTACCAGCTCAACTTCATCGACACCCCCGGCCACGTGGATTTCTCCTACGAGGTGTCCCGTTCCCTGTCTGCCTGCGAAGGGGCCCTGCTGGTGGTGGATGCTGCCCAGGGTGTCGAGGCGCAGTCCGTGGCCAACTGTTACACCGCCATCGAGCAGGATCTGGAAGTGCTGCCGGTGCTGAACAAGATCGATCTTCCGCAGGTGGAGCCCGAGCGGGTGATCCAGGAGATCGAGGAAATCATCGGCCTGGATGCCCACGATGCCTGCCGTGTCTCGGCCAAGACCGGGGTCGGCATTGAAGATCTGCTGGAACAGCTGGTCGAGCGGATTCCGCCACCGGTGGGTGAGCGCGAGGACAAGCTCCAGGCCCTGATCATCGACTCCTGGTTCGACAACTATCTGGGGGTGGTGTCGCTGGTGCGAGTGACCCGCGGCCGCCTGAAGAAAGGCGACAAGATCCTGGTGAAATCCACCGGCCAGACCCACTCGGTGGACCTGCTCGGCATCTTTACCCCCAAGCGCACCGAACGCACCGTCCTGGAAGCGGGCGAGGTGGGCTGGATCAGCGCCAGCATCAAGGAAATTCTCGGCGCCCCCGTGGGCGACACCCTGACCCACGCCAAGACCCCGGAAGTGGAAGCCCTGCCTGGCTTCAAGAAGGTCAAGCCGCAGGTGTACGCCGGCATGTTTCCGGTCAGTGCCGACGATTACGAAAACTTCCGTGACGCCCTGTCCAAGCTGGCCCTCAATGATGCCTCGCTGTTCTATGAGCCGGAAAGCTCCGATGCCCTGGGGTTTGGCTTCCGTGTGGGTTTCCTGGGCATGCTGCACATGGAAATCATTCAGGAACGTCTGGAGCGCGAATACGATCTGGACCTGATTACCACGGCGCCGACGGTGGTGTACGAACTGCTGCTGGCGGACGGCAGCATTCTGCATGTGGACAACCCCTCTGACCTGCCGGAAACCAACAAGGTCGAGGAATTCCGCGAGCCTGTCGCCCGCGTCAATATTCTGGTGCCGCAGGAGTATGTCGGTGCCGTGATGACCCTGTCGGTCGAGCGCCGTGGCGTGCAGAAGAACATGCAGTTCCTCGGCAAGCAGGTCGCGCTCACCTATGACATTCCGATGGCGGAAGTGGTGCTGGATTTCTTTGACAAGCTGAAGTCCTGCAGCCGGGGTTATGCCTCACTGGATTACAGCTTTGATCGCTTCGAGGCGGCCAGGCTGGTGCGTGTGGACGTGCTGATCAACGGTGAGAAAGTGGACGCCCTGGCGATGATCTGCCACGCCGACCAGGCCATGTATCGTGGCCGTATCCTGGTTGAGAAGATGAAGGAGCTGGTGCCCCGGCAGATGTTCGACGTGGCCATCCAGGCGGCCATTGGCAACAAGATCATCGCCCGCCAGACGGTCAAGGCCCTGCGCAAGAACGTGTTGGCAAAATGCTATGGCGGTGATGTCAGCCGCAAGCGCAAGCTGCTTGAGAAACAGAAAGCCGGCAAGAAGCGCATGAAGCAGGTCGGTAGTGTGGAAATCCCCCAGGAAGCCTTCCTGGCCGTGCTCAAGGTGAGTGATTGATGGATATTGATATCGGCTTCTGGCTGACGCTGGCGGTACTGGTTTCGGGGGTGCTGTGGCTGGCGGACAAGAAATGGCGGTTGCGCGAGCGTGGCGGCAAGGCCGTGCGCGAGACCGTGGAGTTCACCAACTCGTTGCTGCCGGTGTTCCTGGTGGTCCTGCTGATTCGCTCGTTCCTGGTCGAGCCCTTCACCATCCCCTCGGGCTCCATGTTGCCGACCCTGGAAGTGAACGACTTCATTCTGGTGAACAAGTTTGCCTATGGGCTACGCCTGCCGGTGACCAATACCCGCGTCGTCAGCATCGCCGACCCGGAGCGGGGCGACGTCATGGTGTTTCGCTACCCGCTGAACCGGAACCAGAATTTCATCAAGCGGGTCGTCGGTCTGCCCGGTGATGTGGTCAGCCAGCGCGATGGCCGGCTGCTGATCAACGGCGAGCCGGTCGAGCGCGAGCAGGTCGACAGCCGCAGCGCGGGCCGCTACCGTGAAGACCTGTATATCGAAACGCTGGGAGAGGCAGTCCATCTGGTGCGCACCGAGTCTGTCGTGAATCGGTTCACAGGCCAGACGCTGTCGCGCAGCGAGGATAATGACTGGGAAGTGCCGGAAGGGCATTATTTCATGGTCGGCGACAACCGGGACAACAGCAGCGACAGCCGCATGTGGGGCGCGGTGTCGGAAGACCTGATCGTCGGCAAGGCGTTCATGATCTGGATGCACTGGCGGCCGGGGCTGTCATTGCCCAGCTTCTCCCGTAACGGGGCCATCGACAAGGTTGAGGTGGAGACACAATAATGACAACACTGCCATCGCGTATGCGTGGGCTGTCCATGGTCGGGTGGATGGTCGTCATCGTCATCGCCGTTGTGCTTGGCACTGCGGCGATTCGCATTATTCCCGCCTATCTGGAATACAGCACGATCAATACGGCGATCAATAATACCTTGCAGGACAGCCGCATCATCATGCAGTCCGATAACGAAATCCGGCAGGCCATCGACCGGCGTTTTTCGGTCAACAATGTCACGGCGGTATCGTCCCGTGATCTGGCCATCAGCAAGGATGGCGGGCGTCTGCATATCGGCCTGGATTACGAAGTCCGTGAGCCACTGTTCGGGAATATTGATCTCGTGATCGCTTTCCAGAAGGATTACGAGAAAAGCACCCGATGACCGAGCTTGAACTGACCCGGCTGTGCAAGCGGCTGGGTTACCACTTCACAGACCAGGCCCTGCTCGAGCAGGCCCTGACCCACCGCAGCGCCCACCGTCAGGTGAACAACGAACGTCTGGAGTTCCTTGGCGATGCCCAGCTCGGGCAGATCATCGCCCACTGGCTGTTCCAGCGCTTTCCCGAGGCCAGCGAAGGCCAGCTGACGCGTATGCGCGCTGCCCTGGTGCGTGGCCAGACCCTGGCTGACGTTGCCCGCGGGCTGGACCTGGGCCCCTGCATTCGTCTGGGGGGCGGCGAGATGAAAAGCGGCGGTGAGCGGCGCGCCTCCATCCTGGCCGACGCCCTGGAAGCGATTATCGGCGCTGTGCGGCTGGATGCGGGCCCCGAGGTATGCCGCGAGCGCGTGCTCGCCTGGTTCGGTGACCGCCTGGATGGCGTGTCTCCCACCGAAACCGTCAAGGATGCCAAGACACAACTGCAGGAACGGCTTCAGGGGCGCCAGATGCCGCTGCCGGAATACGACATACTGACCGTGAGCGGCCAGCCCCCGCGCCAGTCCTTCGAGGTGATCTGCCGCCTGCCGGGGTATGATCATCAGGAAACCGCCCGGGGCAGCAACCGCCGCCGGGCAGAACAGACCGCGGCCGCCCAGGCCCTGGCCTGGCTTGAGGAGCAATTGCGTGACTGAGTCCGCCTCGACCACCCGCTGTGGCGTGGTCAGCATCATCGGCCGCCCGAACGTGGGCAAGTCCACCCTGATGAATCACCTCATCGGGCAGAAGATCAGCATCACCTCGCGCAAGCCGCAGACCACCCGGCACCGTATCCACGGGATTCTGACCCGCGAGGACTACCAGATTATCTTTGCCGACACGCCCGGCATTCATCAGGACGCCCAGCGCGCCCTGAACAAGGCGATGAACCAGTCGGCCCTGACGGCCCTGGCGGGGATCGATCTGATCTGCTTCATGGTCGACGCCCTGAAGTGGACCGACGCCGATGAGCATGTATTGGCCCTGCTTCAGCGCGCCGAGGTGCCGGTACTGTTGATTATCAACAAGGTCGACAGCCTGGAAGACAAGGCCGCGTTGCTGCCTCATATCCAGCGGCTGAGTGCCCTGTACGATTTCGCTGACGTGATTCCCGTGTCTGCCCTCGGCGGGCACAACCTCGACGCTCTGGAAGCCGCCCTGGCGCAACGTCTGCCAGCCGGAGACTTCTGGTACGACGAAGACCAGATCACGGATCGCAGCCTGCGCTTCATGGCGGCGGAAATGATCCGCGAAAAGGTCTTCCGACAGCTCGGCCAGGAACTGCCGCACCAGATCACCGTGGAAGTCGAGCTGTGGGAAGACACGCCCACGGTGACGCGCATCAATGCGGCCATTCTGGTGGAACGCCGTGGGCAGAAGAAAATCCTGATTGGCAGCGGCGGCGACCGCATCAAGAAGATCGGCACCGAAGCCCGCCAGGACATCGAGGCGCTGATCGAACGCAAGGTGATGCTGGAGTTGTGGGTAAAAATCCGCTCCGGCTGGTCTGACGATAGCCGCGCGTTGCGCTCGCTGGGCTACGGCGACTGAGTATGACGACGGACGCTGCACCCGGCCCCGGCGGCCTGGAGTCCGTCTGGGTGCTGCACAGTCGTCCCTATCGCAACAGTAGCGTTATTCTTGAGCTGTTTGGTGCCCGCCAGGGTCGCATCGGTGCCGTCGCCCGTGGCGGTCGGCGCAATACGCTGCTGCAGCCGTTTCGTCCGTTGCTGGCCAGCTTCAGCGGTCGCGGCGAATTGCTCACCCTGATCCACTGCGAAGCGGAAGCCCCGGCGTTGCCGCTCAAGGGCCGGGCGCTGTTCTGCGGCTTTTACCTGAACGAAATCCTGGTGCGTTTGCTGCATCGCTTTGACCCTCACCCGGAATTGCTGGAGCCGTACCGCGCCACGCTGTCGCTGCTTACTGACGCGGACATGCCGCAGGATGTGCTGCTGCGCCGTTTCGAGCTGACGCTGCTGGAGGCCCTGGGCTATGGCTTCTCCCTCGACCATGACGCGGAAGGCGAGCCCCTGAACGCCGGCCATGGCTACCGCCTCGACACCACCCTCGGCCTGATCCCCGACCCCAAAGGCTTCCCAGGCGACGCCTTGCTGGCCATCGCCGCCGGCGACTGGCACGACACCGCCCGCCGCGTCGCCCGCGACCTGCTGCGCCAGGCCCTTGCGCCCTTGCTCGGTGATCGGCCTCTGGTCAGTCGTGAGCTGTTTCGCTGATTGTTCCATTCTTCATCGTCCTGTGGTCATGGTCCAAGGGGGCGGGCATTCCCTTTCAGGACACGCTGCAAGTACATCCCTGTAAGCTCTCGTTCGGCATCCATGCCTCTCGAAGGTCCTGAAAGGGAATGCCCGCCCCCTTGGACCGGCACGTTCAGTGGGATCAATGGACGTTCAGCGAACGGCAAGATGGGTTCGTGCTGGGACTTCATTGTCTGGTCCGGGCTCGCGGCGGCAGCAAGAACATGACTCCCGGTTGGCTGGCAGCCTTTGGGACTGGCTGCACGTGACGGCCCTTGGGGACGGGGACTGCGTTTCAGGACTGTCGAGAGGCATGGATGCCGAACGCAAGCCTACAGGGATGTATTCACGGCGTGTCCTGAAACGCAGTCCCCGTCCCCAAGGGCCATAACCACCAAACCAGGAAGCAATGGTCCATACCGACAACTCACAGCCCAAGGGTTTATACTGACAAACCAGAGCTTCCATCCGACGACCAAGGGAAACCGACTCATCATGCAACGTGTCCTGCTGGGCGTGAATATCGACCACATCGCTACGCTGCGCCAGGCGCGCGGCACCCGTTATCCCGAGCCCGTGCAGGCTGCGCTGATGGCCGAACAGGCCGGCGCCGACGGCATTACCGTGCACCTGCGTGAAGATCGCCGTCATATCAACGACCGGGATGTGGAACTGCTGATGCAGACCGCCCAGACCCGTATCAATCTGGAAATGGCCGCCACCCGCGAAATGCTCGATATTGCCTGCCGCCTGCGGCCACCGCATTGCTGCCTGGTGCCCGAACGGCGCGAAGAACTCACCACCGAAGGTGGCCTGGATGTGGTCGGGAATTTCGAGGAATTGAAAGCCGCCTGTGGCCGTCTCAATGATGCGGGTATTCAGGTGTCGCTGTTTATTGATGCCGTGCCCGCGCAGATCGAGGCCGCCGTGGCCTGCGGTGCCGCCGCGATTGAATTGCACACCGGGCAGTACGCAGAGGCAGACGACGAGGCCACGCGTATCGAGGAGCTGCGGCGTATCCACACCGGGCTGGATCTGGGCAAGGAAAACGGTCTGATCGTGAATGCCGGGCATGGGCTGCACTATCACAATACGCAGGACATTGCCGCGCTGCCGGGTATTCATGAGCTGAATATCGGCCATGCCATTGTCGCCCGCGCGGTGCTTACCGGGCTCGATGAGGCGGTGCGCAGCATGCGGGCGCTGATTGATCAGGCGGCGGTGCGCGCCGGGCGGCGGGTGTGATCGTCGGTATCGGTACGGACATTGTAGCGGTTGCACGCATGCAGGCGGCCTGTGGGCGGCGCGGTGCGGCGCTGGCGCAGCGCTTGCTGCACGATGATGAATTACAGATATGGCAGGCGCACAAGGACCCGGTGCGCTGGCTGGCCAAGCGCTTTGCGGCCAAGGAGGCGTTGCTCAAGGCATTGGGGACCGGGTTGCGCCAGGGGTTGAGCTGGCGTGACATGGCGGTGCTGCCTGATGCGCTGGGGCGTCCGGAGGTGTTCTGGTTCGGTGCCGGGGCGGCGCGGCTTGAGCGCGCCGGGGGCGGCTGCCGTGCGCATGTGTCGATCAGCGATGAACAGGACTATGTGCTGGCGTTTGCGGTAATTGAATCCGGCACCTGAGTACGCACGGCTTCGATCTCCAGCAGCAGGCGATCCACGGCGTCGTTGCGCACGTTGTCGGGGGCGTCGGTCTTCAAGGCTTCTTCCAGGGTCCGGGCGGCCCGTTCCAGGCGCGGCGCGCCGCAGTAGCGGGTGGCGCCGTGCAGCTTGTGCACGCTTTCCAGTAACGGCGTCAGGCTGTCGGCTTCGGCCTGGGCGCTGATCCGCGGTGCATCCTGGTCGAGGCTGGCCAGCAACATGCTGTGCATCTCCTGGGCCAGGGCCGGGCGGTCACCTGCGCGGGCCAGCGCCAGGGCGGGGTCGAACACCGGCAGGGTTTCTTCGCCGGGCAAGGGGGCGTCGTCGTCCTGCGGGTCGTCGGTCGGCGCGGCAGTCCTGATGCGCTGCACGTCGGGGGCGGCGACCCATTTTTCCAGCATGTGGCGCAGGTGCCCTTCACTCACCGGTTTCGACAGATAGTCGTCCATCCCGGCCTGGAGCAGGGTCTGGCGCTCGCTGGCCAGAGCATGCGCGGTCAGGGCGATGATCGGGGTGTGGCGCTGGTCCTGCTCCAGGGCACGCAGTTCACGGGTGGTCTGCATGCCGTCCATGTCCGGCATCTGGATGTCCATGAACACCAGGTCGAAGGTCTGTTCGGCAAAGGCGGCGATGGCGTCGGCGCCGCTGTGGCAGGCGCGCACACGCACGCCCATTTCTTCCAGGAATACGGTGGCCAGGCGCAGGTTGCCGGGGTGATCGTCCACCACCATGACGTTCAGGTTCAGATCGGAGCGTGGCTCGCCGCCGCGCTGGCTGCGGTGGTCATTCTCCTGGCCGCTCAATTCCAGCAGGGCGTCATACAGACGCATGCGGGTGGCGGGTTTGCCGAGCACGCGATGCAGTTGCGGGTATTCCGGCAGTCGCCGGCTCAGGCGGTCAGCCTGGTTGCACAGCACCACCAGGCGGCGTTGTTGCTGGCCGCAGAGCAGCTCCGCGGCTCGCCGCACTTCGTCGTCCTGATCGTGCCCGGGGGGCATGCCGATGATGGCGAAGTCTGCTGCGGGCAGGCTGTTGTCTTCCAGCATGGGTAGCAGGGCATCCAGCGCTTGCAGGGTGGTCACTTCCAGCCCCCAGGCGCGCAGCATGTGGTACAGGCCCAGGCGGGCATGCTCGTTGGGTTCGATCAGGATGGCGGTGGCGCCGCGAAAGGCGCGGAAGCTGTCGGTGACGGGGGTGTGTTCGTCGATTTCCACGCGCAGGGTGAACCAGAAGGTGGAGCCGCGGCCGGGGGTGCTGTCGACACCGATCTCGCCGCCCATTTCTTCCACCAGGCGTTTCGAGATGGCCAGGCCCAGGCCGGTGCCGCCCATGCGCCGGGCGCTGCTCTGGTCCACCTGGGTAAAGGCGCTGAACAACTCCTTCTGCATTTCTTCGCTGATGCCGCTGCCGGTGTCGGTCACGGCCACCTTGATGGTGGCCATATGGTCGCGCTCTTCTTCCAGCATGGTGCGCACTACCACCGAGCCGCGCTCGGTGAACTTGATGGCGTTGTTGACCAGGTTGGTCAGCACCTGGCGGATGCGCAGCGGGTCGCTGAGCAGGTGCAGTGGCACGTCGGAATAGATGATGGCGGCCTGTTCCAGGCTCTTTTCCTGGGCCAGCGGCGCCAGCATGGTCTGCACTTCCTCGATCAGGTCGTGCAGGTTCAGGGGCACGCGATCCAGGCTCAGTTTGCCGGCCTCGATCTTCGAGAAGTCGAGGATGTCATTGATGATCGACAGCAGGGCTTCGGAGGACTTGCGGATGGTGCTGAGGTAATCGCGCTGGCGCGGGCTCAGTTCCGAGCGCAGCAGTAGCCGGGTGAAGCCGATAATGCCGTTCAGCGGCGTGCGGATTTCGTGGCTCATGTTGGCCAGGAACTCGGACTTGATCTGGCTGGCCTTGAGCGCCTGCTTGCGTGCCATGTCCAGTTCGATGTTCTGGATCTCGATGGTTTCCAGTGTTTCGCGCAGGTCTTCCGTGGCCTGATCGACGTTCTGTTGCAGTTCCGTCTGCGCCTCTTCCAGTGCTTCGGCCATGGCGTTGATGGCACGTTCAAGCTGGCCCAGTTCGCCCCCGGCCCCCACATGCACGCGGCTGTTCAGGGCGCCGTCGCGGATCTGCTGCAGGGTTTCGGTAAAGGCGGTCATCGGCGCCGTCATACGGCGGCTGAAGCGCAGGGCCGGAATCAGGGCCAGGCCGATGATGGTCAGGGTGCTGAGAACAAGGGTGAGCAGGGTCTCCAGCATCTCGATACGTTGCCGGTGACCGGAGAACTCGATTTCCAGTACCCGTTCGGGGTCGGCGTGCAACTGCTGGCGCCAGCGCCAGGTGTCGCCGGTGGGCAGGATGTGGGTGTCCGGCGACAGGCTGTTGAAGGTCTGGTTGTCGCCATTCAGCGGGCGCATG
The DNA here is from genome assembly GCF_003259185.1 of Isoalcanivorax indicus. Classification (NCBI taxonomy): domain Bacteria; kingdom Pseudomonadati; phylum Pseudomonadota; class Gammaproteobacteria; order Oceanospirillales; family Alcanivoracaceae; genus Isoalcanivorax; species Isoalcanivorax indicus. The sequence goes on along the minus strand of NZ_QGMP01000001.1, from coordinate 2,188,945 downwards.
CGCGGCCCGGCGTGCACGGCATCAGGGCCCTGGCGCAGGGTGGCGGCGCGCACGTCGGCTTCATCGAGCAGGGCCTGCATCACGCGCTGGTGGCCGGCCAGATCTGCGGCGTCCAGCGCTTGCAGGCGGGCGGCGTAGCTGTCCAGAATCAGGCGATGCAGGTTGTGGGTGTTGTCGCGAATCTCGTTGACGCGACTCGACAGCACATAGCCGCCCAGCGCCAATGCCGCGATGACTACCGGCACGGCGGTCAGCAGCAGGATACGTGTGCGCAGATTGAGATCAGTCATTATTGTGTCCTGGCATTCCGGCATTATGCACGGCCACGGGGCCGGCATCACCCCTGCTGGCGGCGCGGCGCGGTGGCGCCTACAATGGCGCCCATGAGCGCATCCACCCCATACCCCAATATCGAGAGCACCGTCGGTAACACGCCGCTGGTGCGCCTGCAGCGCATGCCCGGGGACACCTCGAATGTCATCCTGGCCAAGCTGGAGGGCAATAACCCGGCCGGTTCCGTCAAGGACCGCCCGGCCCTGAACATGATCATGAAAGCCGAGGCGCGTGGCGAGATCCGCCCGGGCGATACGCTGATCGAGGCGACCAGTGGCAACACCGGCATCGCCCTGGCCATGGCGGCGGCCATGCGCGGCTACCGCATCAAGCTGATCATGCCCGCCAACCAGAGTCAGGAGCGTCGTGATGCCATGGCGGCCTACGGCGCCGAGCTGATCTCGGTGAGCAAGGAGGAGGGCATGGAAGGTGCCCGCGATCTGGCGCAGGCGATGCAGGCCCGGGGAGAAGGCCGGGTGCTGGACCAGTTCGCCAACCCGGACAACCCGCTGGCCCACTACGAGACCACCGGCCCGGAGATCTGGCGTGATACCGGCGGCCGCATCACCCATTTCATTTCCTCCATGGGCACCACCGGCACCATCATGGGGGTGTCGAAGTACCTCAAGGAACAGAACCCGGATATCGAGATCATCGGTCTGCAACCGACGGATGGCGCGCAGATCCCGGGCATCCGCCGCTGGCCGAAAGAGTACCTGCCCAGCATCTTCGATATCAGCCGGGTGGACCGGGTGGTGGACATGAGCCAGCAGATGGCGGAAGACACCATGCGCCGCCTGGCGCGTGAGGAAGGCATCTTCTGCGGGGTGTCCTCGGGCGGCGCCATCGCGGCGGCGCTGCAACTCAGCCGTGAGGTGGAGAACGCCGTGATCGTCGCTATTGTCTGTGATCGGGGTGACCGTTACCTGTCCACCGGGGTGTTCCGGGCGCCGGCCGGAGCGGTCTGATGGGTCGACGTCAGCGCCGCAAGCCCCTGCCCGAGGGCACCTTCACTGCACAGATCGAAACGCTGGGCCACGACGGCCGTGGTATTGCCCGTCTGGACGGCAAGACCACCTTCATCGCCAATGCCCTGCCGGGCGAGACCGTGGAATTCCGCTACACCTGGCGCCGCGGCAAGTTTGATGAGGGTGTGGCCGAAACCATCAGCCAGCCCGCGCCAGAGCGGGTCGCCCCGCCATGCCAGCATGCCGACATCTGCGGCGGTTGCAGCCTGCAGCACATGCACCCCGAGGCGCAGATACGCCTGAAACAGCAGGTGCTGGCCGAGCAGCTGGATCATTTTGGCGGCCTGACCCCGCGCACCTGGCTGGACCCGCTACTTGGCCCGCGCACCGGGTATCGGACCAAGGCGCGTCTTGGCGCGCGCTATGTGGATGCCCGGGAGACGGCGTTTGTCGGCTTTCGTGAAAAGCGCAGCAACTTCCTGGCCGACCTGAAAGGCTGCGAGGTGCTGATTCCGGAAGTGGGCCATGCCTTCATGGACCTGCGCGCCTTGCTCAACAGCCTGGAAAGCCGTCGCCGTATTCCGCAGATAGAAGTGGCCGCAGGCGAGGATGCCATCGCGTTGGTGTTTCGCCATATGGACCCGCTCAGCGCGGCGGACCAGCAGCGACTGATCGATTTTTGTGTGGCCCGTGGCTGGCACTGCTACCTGCAGCCCGGCAACGAAAGCACTGTGCATCGGGTGGCGCCGCCGGAAGGGGATGCGGTCCCGACACGGCTGCATTATCGGCACCCCGGCGCTGATTTGCGCATGGCGTTTCACCCCAACGACTTCACCCAGGTGAACAGCGAGATCAACCAGCGCATGGTGCCGTTGGCACTGGACTTGCTGGATATCCAGCCGGACCATCGGGTGCTGGATCTGTTCTGTGGTCTTGGCAATTTTACCCTGCCACTGGCGCGCCGCGCCCGTGAGGTGGTGGGTGTGGAACTGAGCGACACCATGGTGGCGCGGGGCTACGAAAATGCGCGGGCCAATGGCCTGGATAATGTGGCGTTTCATGCCTGGGATCTGAGCCAGGACATCAGTGGTCAGGCGTGGGCAGACAGCCACTTTGACCGGGTGCTGATCGACCCGCCGCGCAGCGGGGCGCTTGAAATGGTTCGTCTGATGCCCCATTTCGGGGCCAGTAAACTGGTTTACGTCTCCTGCAATCCGGCCACGCTGGCCCGTGATGCGGGGGAGTTGAAGGCACTGGGCTACGATCTGGTGAGTGCGGGCGTGATGGACATGTTCCCGCATACCACCCATGTGGAATCCATCGCCCTGTTCGAGCGGTGCTGAGGGTACTGATTCCGGTACCGGGCCCGAGGGAGTAGAAACATGGTTACCGTCCGCCGTCAGCCGCCGCTGGCCGGAGAGTACACCGACTTGCCCACCTGGCTGGCCAGCGTGGAGGCCCGTTGCCACCTGCCGGACACGGAGCTGCTGGCGCGGGCCTGTGATCGCGCGCGACAGTGCGAGGAAGCGGGTGACCTTGCCGGGCGCCGCTGGCCCTATGGTATCGGTTGTTACCGCATCGGCCTGGAAATGGCCGAAATCCTCGCAGACCTTCGTGCCGACGGGGAAATCCTGCCTGCCGCCGTGCTCTACCGCTCCGTGCGTGAGGGCCACCTGTCGCTGCTGGAAGTCGAGCGCGAGTTCGGCGAGACCATCGCCCGGCTGGTGGAGGGTGTACTGCGTATGGCGGCCATCAGTGCCGTGCTCAACCCGACGCGCAAACCGGTGCTGGGCCAGCAGGAGGGACAGCTCGACAACGTCCGCAAGATGCTGGTGGCCATGGTCGATGATGTGCGCGTGGCCCTGCTCAAGCTGGCCGAACGGACGGTCATCATTCGTGCCCTCAAGGATGCCGATGAAGAGCGTCGCCGCAAGGTGGCCCGCGAGATTTTCGATATCTATGCACCGCTGGCCCATCGTCTGGGTGTGGGCCAGTTGAAATGGGAACTGGAAGACCTGTCGTTCCGTTACCTGCAACCGGGCGCCTACAAGAAGATCGCGCGTTTGCTCGATGAAAAACGGCTCGATCGCGAGCAGTACATCGACAATGTCATCAATGAACTCAAGGGCCACCTGGAGCGCTCCGGCATTCACGGCGCGCAGGTAGATGGCCGCGCCAAGCATATCTACAGCATCTGGCGAAAGATGCAGAAAAAGCATCTGGACTTTTATGAAGTCTACGATGTGCGTGCCGTGCGTATTCGCGTGCCGGAAATGCGTGACTGCTATGCGGCTCTCGGTATCGTGCATTCGCTGTGGCAGCATGTGCCAAAAGAATTCGATGACTATATCGCCACGCCGAAGGAGAACGGTTACCAGAGTCTGCACACCGCCGTAGTGGGGCCGGAACGCAAGATGCTGGAAGTGCAGATCCGGACCTTCGATATGCACGAGGATGCGGAGCTGGGTGTCTGTGCCCACTGGCGTTACAAGGAGGGTGGGCCGCGCCGCAAGGGGGCCGACTACGAACACAAGATCGCCTGGTTGCGCCAGGTGCTGGAGTGGCACGACGAGCTTGGTGAAACCAGTATTGCCAATCTGGTCGACGATTTCCGCAGCCAGGAAACCGGCCAGCGCGTTTACGTGTTCACCCCGGATGGCCATGTGGTCGATCTGGAGGCGGGCGCCACGCCGGTCGATTTTGCCTACCAGATTCACACTGAAGTCGGGCACCGTTGCCGGGGCGCCAAGGTCAATGGGCATATCGTGCCCCTGAACTACACCTTGCAGACCGGTGAGCAGGTGGAAATCCTGACGACGCGCGAGGGCGGCCCCAGCCGCGACTGGCTGACGGCATCGCTGGGCTATGTGCACAGTGCGTCGGCCCGTGCTCGCATTCAGCACTGGTTCAAGCGTCAGGATCGCGGCACGCATATCAGCCAGGGCAAGGCGATTCTGGAACGCGAGCTGTCGCGTCTGGCACTCGGGCATATAGACCTGGACCAGCTGGCACCGCAATTCAATCTGAAGACGGGCGAAGATGTGCTGGCGGCGCTGGGGGCGGGCGATCTGCGTCCGGCCAGTGTCGTCAATCATGTCCAGGGGCAGCTGGATGCTGACGGGACGCAGCGTGAGCTGGAATTCATTCCACGCAAGTCCCGGGATGCGCGCCGTGAGGACGCCAGCGACATTACCATCGAAGGTGTGGGCAATCTGATGACCCATATCGCGGCCTGCTGCCAGCCGATTCCGGGCGATCCGATCATGGGGTATATCACCATCGGGCGTGGCGTGACGGTGCATCGGGCGACGTGCCCGAACCTGCTGGCCATGCAGGCGGATGATCCGGCGCGTGTGATCGAGGTGAGCTGGGGGCATGCGGACCGGATCAGTTATCCGGTGGATATCTATATCCGGGCGTGGGACCGGCAGGGGTTGTTGCGTGATCTGCTGTCGGTGTTGGCCAATGAGCGGGTGAATGTGACGGCGGTGCATACGGAATCGCATGTGGAGGACAACACGGCGACGATGTTGCTGACGATCGAGATTTCCAGTCTGGGGAATCTGGGCAAGGTGCTGGCGCGGATGGATCAGTTGCCTGGGGTGCTTGAAGTACGACGCTACAAAAAATGAAGCATCGTATCTGGCAGGGAGCGGTGGTCACGGCCCTCGGGGGCGGGTACTGCTTTTCAGGACACGCCGTGAATACGTCCTTGTAGGCTTGCGTTCGGCATCCATGCCTCTCGACAGTCCTGAAAAGCAGTACCCGCCCCCGAGGGCCTGTCTGCGTTCGGGGCTGTCGTCACGAAAAAAGTGGAGCAGTTATGGGTGAAGCGAACAGTATCGAAGAGATGCTTGCAGTCATGGCGCGTCTTCGCGACCCCGAGACGGGGTGTCCGTGGGATCTGCAGCAGACGTTTTCCAGTATTGCGCCCTATACCATCGAGGAAGCCTTTGAGGTCGCTGATGCCATTGCAGCGGGAGACCATGAAGGGCTGCGTGATGAGTTGGGGGATTTGCTGTTGCAGGTGATCTTTCATGCGCGCATGGCGGAAGAGCAGGGGCTGTTCAATTTTGATGACGTGACGCGCGGGCTGATCGACAAGATGGTGCGTCGGCATCCGCATGTGTTTGGTGATCGGCAGGGGGCGAGTCTGGCCGAGATCAAGGATACGTGGGAGGCCACCAAGGCGTCGGAGCAGGCGCAGCGGGGAGCGCCGCGCGAAAGTCAGCTGGATGGCGTGCCTGCGGGGTTGCCGGCTTTGCAGCGGGCGGCCAAGGTGCAGAAAAAAGCGGCGCGGGTGGGGTTTGACTGGCCGCAGGCGGGGCCGGTGCTGGCGCAGGTGCGTGCGGAGCTGGACGAGCTGGAGGCGGCCATGGCGTCGGGGGATCAGGGGGCGGTCGCGGATGAATTGGGTGACGTGCTGTTCACGGTGGTCAATCTGTCGCGTCATGTGCATGTGGAGGCCGAGCAGGCGTTGCGTGGGGCGACGCACAAGTTCGAGCGTCGTTTCCGCATGATGGAGGCGCTGGCGGGGGAGCGTGACACGGGGTTGGCAACGCTGGATGCGGAGGCGCTGGAAGCGCTGTGGCGGGCGGCCAAGCAGAAGGAGGAATAAACGGGTAAACATTCTTGTGTATTGCGCTGTGCGGCGTCGCGCGCTAGTTTGAAAGTTCAAAAACAATAACGACAAACAGAATAATAACGAAGGAGCCACCATGCGCCCCGTCTCTCTCGCCCGCCGGGCAGGTATTCGCCTGTGCGCCCGGCTCTGCTGTGGTGTCCTGCTTTGTGTAACCCTCCCCGCTGCGGCGGCCACGTTCCATGTCAGCAATGAAGCCGAGCTGGTGGCCGCGCTGGAAAGCGTCAATGGCAGCCAGGGGCCGCACTTCATCGAATTTACCCAATCCATTGCGTTGTCCGGTCCGCTGCCGCCGGTGCTGAACAGCGTCACCATCAAGGGGCATGGCCACACGCTCAGCGGTCAGGGGGATGAGCGGCTGCTGTTGATCGGGGCCGGGCCGGATGCCGGTGGGCCGCGCATTCTGGTGAACCTGAATGACATCGTGCTGCGCGAGGGGCATGCCCAGGGGGGCGCTGGCCAGGATGGCGGCGGCGGTGGGATGGGGGCCGGGGGGGCGGTGTTCGTCAACAGCCGGGCAGATGTGGTGCTGAACAATGTCTCGCTGGCGGACAACGCGGCCAGCGGTGGGCAGGGCAGCGATGGCCTGGGTGGCGGCGGCGGTGGTCTTGGCGGTGATGGCGGTGCGGCGGGCGCTGATGGCGGTGGCGGCGGGGGTGGCCTGCAAGGCGATGGCGGCGCCGGGGAGATCGGTGGTGGCGGCGGCGGTGGTCTGGCGGCGGGCGGCGACGGGGGCGCGGCCAGTGGTGGTGGCGGCGGTGGTCTGGCCTCGGGCGGCCATGCCCGGCCGGGTGAAGAAGACGGTGCGGACGGTCATTGGGATCAGCCTTGGGCGAACGCTGAGGCGGGTGCGGGGCACGGCGGCGGCAGTGGCGGTCAGCAGGGCGGTGGCGGCGGTGCGGGTGACAGTGCCCTGCCCGGTGGGGGTGGCGGCGGTGGTTTTGACGGCCAGGACGGCAGCGCTGCGTCCGGCGGCGCGGGCGGCACTCTGGGCGGCGGTGGCGGCAGTGCGGACGGTGCCTCCGGTAGCGCGGGCTCCGGTGGGTTTGGCGGCGGCGGTGGCGGCGGTGCTGGCACGGCGGCGGGCGGTCAGGGCGGCACCGGGGGAGGTGGTGGCGGTGCCGTCGCCGGTGTGGGCGGTGACGGTGGTTTCGGGGGCGGCGGTGGCAGTGGCACCCAGGGGGGTGCCGGTGGCCTGGGCGGCGGTGGTGGTGCCGGGGGCACAGGCGGGGCGGGCGGTGTCGGTGGCGGCCAGGGCAGCAGCACGGGAGGCGGCGGTGGTGCCGGTCTGGGCGGTGCGATCTTTGTGGCGGAGGGAGGCGGGCTGACCGTGGCCGGGAGGTCGTCGCTGTCTGGCGGTGGCGTGCAGGGCGGCCTGGGCGGCACCGGGGCGGGCGAGGGCCAGGCGGCGGGCGAGGGCCTGTTCCTGCAGGGCTCCGGCAACCTGACGCTGCGCGGCCCGGGCAGCGGCCAGCAACTGGTGATCGCCGACAGCATTGCGGACAGTGTCGGCGCGGGGCTGGCGGGCGCCAATGATTATGATCGCTGGAACCTGATCGTCACCGGCACCAGCCTTGAGGGCGAGGTGCATCTGCGTGGCAACAATACTTACAGTGGCGACACCTATGTCACCGGCACCACGCTGGTGGTGCAACAGGATGCCAACCTCGGCGGCAGCAACGGCATTGTGGTGCTCGACGGTGGCGGCCTGGGCATGGGGAACGGATTCAACCTGACCCGCGACGTGATGATCAACAGCGGTGGCGGGCACTTTGCGGTGCAGGCGGGCGGCACGGCCACGGTGCAGGGCGATGTCACCGGCGAGGGCAGCGTGACGCTGGCGGGCGAGGGCAATCTGGTGCTGGCCACGGACACCGCCTTTGCGGGGAGCTGGATCTTGCGTGGCGGCAACCTGGTGCTGGACAGCGATGCCCGGCTGGGCAGCTCGTCGTTGATCATGGATGGCGGCGGCATCCTGTTCAGCGATGCCTTTGATGACTTGCGCACGGTGCTGATTGGTGAGGGCGGCGCCCGTTTCGATAATGGCGGCCACAGCATTACCTTGCCGAATGCGCTCGCCGGGATTGGCGATGTGCGTTATCGCGGCGACGGCGAGTTCATCGTGACCGGTCCGGCGCTGTACGCCGGGAATACGTACATTGAATCCGGCACCGTCACGGGCGCCGTCAGTGTGTCGGCGCTGGATGTGGCTGCGGATGCCAACTGGAATCTGGGCGGTGCCGATCGTGTGCTGACCGACCTGTCCGGGGAGGGCACCGTCAACCTGGAGGACCGGCAGTTGCGGTTGCTGTTGGCGGAGGCCCGGGACGGCGATGCGGGCCTTTTTGAGGGCACCCTGACCGGCGCGGGCCAACTGGTCCTGTCTGGCGGCCGTGAATTCCTGTTGCGCGGCCACAACAGCCACGGCAGCACGCGCGTCGAAAGCGGCCTTCTCAATGTGCAGGGCGATCACAACCTGGGCCTCGGTCCGCTCACGCTGGCCGGGGGTGGCCTGCGCTTTGCCGAGAGCACGGTCAGCGCCCATGAACTGGTGCTGGAAGGCAGCGGTACCCTCAACAGTTTCAACAGCACCACAGTGACCCTCACCGGTGCCATTTCCGGCAGCGGTGACTTGCGCATCAGTGGTGACGGCACCGTGATTCTGGATGCCGACAACACCTATGTCGGCAACACCATCGTAGAAGGCCAGCACAGTTTTCTGGCCCTGGCGCGGGAGCAGGCGCTTGGCCAGGGGCAGCTTGAACTGTCCGGGCTGGGCGGCCTGCGGTTGCTGACCGATACGGATGACCTGCTGCCGATCCTGCTTTCCAACGGCGGGGGCACCCTCGATACCGGTGTCTATCAGGTCATTTCCTCCGGCGCCATTACCGGCGCCACGGCCAGCGATGGCCTGCGTGTACTGGGCAGCGGCACCCTGATCCTGACCGGCGACAATGCCTATACCGGCCTCACCGATATTGCCGAAGGCGTCTTGCAGCTGGGGCAAGGCGGCACGTCGGGATCGCTGGCAGGCGATATCCTTATTGCTCAGGACGCCCGACTGGATGTGCATCGCGATGGGGTGCTGACACTGGATGGCCGTATCCACGGCGCTGGCAGCATCGTCATGGACGGCCCCGGCGTGCTGCAGTTTTCCGGCACGCACATGAATATGTTCACCGGCGGCCTGCGCGTGCAGCAGGGCTATGTGGGCTTCGATGCCGAGGCGCTGCTGGGGCTGGGTCCGGTGACACTGGATGGCGGCGGTCTGCTGTTCGGCAGCAACCTGCGTGCGGATCTGGAAATCGCCACCGGTGGCGGCGAACTGCGTGTGGATGGTCCCGACACCTTTGAGCTGCGCGGCGACACTTTCGGCACCGGCGACCTTCTGAAAAGCGGTGACGGCACCCTGGTGTTTACCGGCGTGGCCGAACACAGCGGCAGTACCCATGTGGCCGAGGGCGTGTTGCAAGTGGGCGAAGGGCTGCGCGGCATACTGGCCAGCGACGTGACCGTGGAGGCCGGCGCGGCGCTGGCCTTCGGCCGTGATGACCTGTCCGGTTACGCCCACACTATCAGTGGCGAAGGCGGTGTCATCATGCGCGGCGCCGGGGAACTGGTGATGCTCACCGATCAGCACTACACCGGCGGCACGCATGTGGAATCCGGCAGTGTGCGGGTGGGCCTGGGCGGCACCGAAGGCAGTCTGCTTGGCGATGCTGTGATCGATGCCGGTGCTCGCCTGCTGTTCGATCGCAGTGACGACTACCTGTTTGCCGGGGACATCAGCGGCGACGGCGCGCTGGCGACCACCAGCAGCGGCATTCTCATCCTCACCGGCGACGCCAGCCATACCGGCGGCACCCGGGTGGCCGGTGGTGGCCTGCAAATCGGCGACGGCGGCACCCAGGGCAGCCTCAGCGGCCCGGTGCAGCTGGATGCCGGTACGGGCCTGCTGCTGGATCGCAGCGACCTGTTGACCCTGGCGGGTGATATCAGCGGCGCGGGCGGGCTGTACCAGGTGGGGACGGGCACCACCGTGCTGACCGGCAACAATGCGTTCACCGGCGATGTGCGCGTGCTCGATGGCCGACTGGCGGCGGATGCCGACCACCGCCTGGGCAGTGGGGACCTGATTCTGGACGGCGGCGCCTTCGCCTGGGCGCAGGCCTTTGACGATTTGCGCGGCGTGCGCCTGACCAGCGTGGGCGGCGCGCTGGATACCAACGGCTTTGATGTGGTGTACAGCAACATCATCAGCGGCAGCGGCGACTTCACCAAGGCCGGCGACGGCGTGCTCAGCCTGACCGGCCTGATTGCCGCTGGCACCACCCACGTGACTGGCGGTGAATTGCGTATCGGTGACGGCGGCCACAGCGGCACCCTTCTGGGTAACGTGTTTGTCGACAGTGGTGCCACGCTGGGCTTCGAACGCGCCGACACCCTGGGCTTCAATGGTGCCCTCAGTGGCAGCGGCCGTATCGAGCAGCACGGCCCGGGCAGCCTGTATCTGACCGCCAACAGCAGCGCCTTCAATGGCATCACCGAAGTGCGCGCCGGGCGCCTGTATCTGGACGGCCGTCTGGGCGGCGATCTGGACGTGACCGGCGGCATGCTGCTGGGCGCCGGGATACTCGACGGCGACCTGCGTCTGGCCAGCGGCGGCACCCTGGCCAACCCGGCGTTCGGTGGCAACCTGACGGTGGGCGGGCATCTGGTGTTCGAACCCGGCAGCCTCTGGCAACTGGGTGTCCGCGCCGACGGCGGTGTGACCCCCTTGCAGGTGGCGGGCAGCGCGCAACTGGGCGGTGATCTGCTGGTGCTGGTGGGTGGGGGCGGCGGGGGCGACTATGCCGATGGCACCGTCTACCGCATTCTCAATGCCGCCAGCGTGTCCGGCGAATTCGACTCCGTGGCCTCGGATCTGGTGTTCCTGACCCCGACGCTGAACGTGGGCAGCAATTATGTCGACCTGATCCTGGGCCGCAACGATACCCAGTTCGTGCAGGTGTCCCTGACCCGCAACCAGCGCGCCGTCGCCGGGGCGCTGGATGAACTGGACCCGGCCAACCCCGTGGCGGCTTATGTTTCCGGCCTGAATGCGCAGGGGGCACGCCGCGCCTACGATCAGCTCAGTGGCGACAGCCTGACCGCCGGGTTGACCGGCGGCGCCCGCATGGGCCGCCTTTTCAGCGACCATCTGCAACAACGCACCAGCCGCCTCGGCAGCACCTCACGCGGGCGCGTTGAAGAGCGCCTGGATCATCATCTGGGTGCCCTGACCGGCAATGCTCCCGTGGTGGCCGACACCCTGGCCCCGCATCAGGCTGGCGGCCCGGTGCGCCCCCTGGAAGGCGCCTGGGTGCAGGCACGCGCCCTGCAACTCAAGGAAAAGCAGGATGACGCCACCGGCAACGCCGCCTTTACCCTGAACGGGCAACTGGTCTCCGCCGGGCTCGACGGCTACTGGAGTGAACAACTGATTGTCGGTGCCGGGGTCGGGCTGGGGCAGGGCGATCTGCGCTTCGACGACCGTGACGCGCAGGGGGATCTGGATACCTGGCAAGTGGGCGCTTACAGCCGCTGGAACAGCTTCGGTGACCTGCATGTCACCAGTGCCCTGAGTCACGGCCGCACCGACACCGCGCTGCGCCGCACCGTGCCCCCCGGCAATCAGGGCGCGCGCTCGAAAGCGGCCACCGATGTCACCACCCTGGCACTGGAAGCCGGCACCGGCCTGCACCTCGGCAACTATGGCCTGCGCCCGCATCTGGGCCTGCAATGGCAGCGCATCCAGCGCAACGCCTTTGACGAGAGCGAGGCCGGCGGCGCCGGACTGGAAGTAGAGACCGGGCGATTCAGCACCGGGGAGGCCAGTGCCGGGCTGGAGGTATCGCGCCCCTGGCTGCTCGGCGCCGACCGCTGGGCCCAGGTGCAGGCGGGCGCCAGCCTGATCAAGGCGTTTGGTGACACCCGCTTTACCCAGCAGGCGCGTTTCAGCGGCACCGAGGTGCCCTTTACGGTCAGCGGCGCCGACAACGATGCGTTGCAACTGGCCACCGCCCTCGGCGGTGAAGTCTATCTGGCCCGTGGCGTCTCCCTGTGGGGCGGCTATCAGGGGCGTTTTGGCGGCGCGGTGGACGAACACAGCGCCTTGCTCAGCCTGAATGTGCGGTGGTGACATGATGCGGTTCTGCATGCTTTTTATCCTGATGCTGCTCGCCGGTTGCCAGGCCACCCCGGTGGACAGCCGTATCCCCGGCTATCTGACCACCCCTGACGGCCAGCTGTTGTTCAACGAACACGGCGAGTGCTGGCGCACCGCCGCCTGGCGCCCGGCGTTTGCCGTGCCGCAATGCGACCCGGAAGTGGCCCGGCGCCAGCGGCTGCGCGCCGAACCGGAACCCGATGAGGCGCCGCTGGACCGCACCGCCATGGCCCGACCCGTGGAGGAGGAGTGGCCAGTGGAGGACGACGTGGTTCACCACGAGGCTGAGCCCGAACCGGAACCGGAGATGTCCGCAGAGCGGCCCTTCCGACTCGACGCGGATGCCTCGTTTCACTTCGGTCACCATCGCCTGAGTCTGGCCGGCGAACGCGCTGTGGACCAGCTGGCGGTGCGTATCCGCCTGCGTCGGGCCGGGAACCTGCATATCACTCTGACCGGCCACACCGACCGGATCGGCACCCGCGCGGCCAACCAGCAGCTGTCGGAACAGCGCGCCGCCGCCGTCAAGGCCCGCCTGGTGGAGCAGGGCCTGCCCGCCGAGGCCATCACCGTGCAAGGCCGGGGGCCGGACCAGCCCCTGACCGAAGACGGCGAATGCCCGCAGGACCTGGTGATCTGCGAACTGATCGCCTGCCTGGCCCCGGATCGGCGCGTGGATGTGGTGGTTACCGGTATCCAGACGCGATAGTTCCCCGTTCATGAAAAGTTCACACAAGAGCAACCTGACGGTCATCCCTCATTTCCATACTTCACGCCAGTCGCAGCATGTTGTTGCGTCACCAAAGTATGCAGAAGCCTTATTGAGGGAGAACCCGAATGAACAAGAAGCTGCTTGCCATTGCTGTGGGGGCTGCGGTTGCAATGCCGCTGGCCGCGGTTGCTGATGTCAGCATTTATGGCCGCGCGCACGTATCTCTGGATTATCTGGATGACGGCGACGATTACAGCGAACTGAACGTCTCCAGCAACTCCTCCCGTCTGGGCTTCAAGGGCGAGAAGGACTTCGGTGGTATTTCCGGTATTTTCCAGGTGGAAGGTGAGATTACCTATAACCAGGGCAACAGCAACCTGTCCGGCCGCGATACCTTCGTGGGGGTGAAGGGTGACTTCGGTATGTTCCGCGTGGGTCAGTTCGACTCGCCGTTCAAGCGCGCCCGTAACCCGGCCAACCTGTTTGGTGATCAGGTCGGTGACATGCGTAACCTGACGCGGGTGGGTGACGCGCGCTTTGATGAGCGTATGCCTAACACCATCCACTACCAGACCCCGAGCTTCGACGGCTTGCAACTCAACATCGCTTATTCTGTGCATGAAGGTACAAACAAGGGTGATGGTGAGAAGGACGAGGGTATGTCCGTGTCTGTCACCTACAAGAACGGCGCCCTGGATTCCGCTCTGGCTTATGAGCAGTATGGTGAAGACAATAGCCGCGACAAGCGTAACGCCGTTCGTCTGGCCCTGTCTTACCAGATCACGGATCCGCTGAAGCTGGTAGCGTTCTATCAGACGGTTGATCACGACGTGAACGATGATCTGGACGCTGACGTGTACGGCCTGGGTGCGGAGTTCAAGGTGTCACCGAAGAACTACGTGCGCGGCATGTGGTTGACCCGCGATGCTGACAACGATGACCTGAGCACCGACCTGGTGGCTCTGGGCTTCGAGCACCGTATTGACCGCGCTCTGCGTGTCTACGTTAACTACGCCGTAGCGATGAATGACGATGCCATCGCCCTGACTCCGTGGCAGCAAGGCCGCAGCACCGACGCATCGGGTGCGGCGGGCGAAGACGCCAGTGGCTTCTCCCTGGGTCTGCGTTACGACTTCTGAGGACAACCCTCATAAGAAGATGCAAGGCTGAGTAAAACGGTAACACCTTCAAGGCCCGCGAAAGCGGGCCTTTTTTTGTGCCGGGCTTGCCTCGATCCCGCATGGACCCCCTCTGCGCGCACCGATGCGGTGCGGACGCACCTGAACGGGGCTTCACATTGTCATCCCATCGTCATATATTCGTAGAGCCTCTGTTCGGGGGGCATGGATACCAATAACTCAAGACAAAAGGATTCGCACAATGAAAAAGACCTGTCTGGCGTTGGCTGTGGCCGCTGCCTGTTCCTTTCATGGGGTTGCCCAGGCCCAGGATTACCAGGTAGAAGCCGGTATTTTCTATATTGACTTGGACGGTGACGATCATGCCATTGGCGTTGACGGCACCTTCTACCTTGACCAGGTGCAAACAGCGGGTCGTCCGCTGGCTGAAGCGGCCTTTCTGGGCCGTAACAACAATATTTTTGCCAGCTACGTTACGGTCGATGAGCTGGATGTCGACGTTTTCGCTCTGGGTGGTGAATTCTGGATCAATGACTTTTATGTGGCCGCTGCCTATACCGATTTTGATGGAGACGCAGAGTACGCCGTGCGGCTGGGTTACATGCTGTCCGACAATCTCCTGCTCAGTGTCGGCTACGATGATGGCGAGGAAATCGAAGAAGAGACCATTTCCCTGAACGCCAAGTATGTGGCCAAGCTGGGCAACAACTTCGTGAACCTGGAAGCATCCATCAGTGATACGGACGGGGATACCGGCATCGCCGTGCTGGGCGACTACTTTTTCACCAATGAATTCAGTGCGGGTGTGCGCGTATCTGACAGTGGTGTGAGCGGAGAGAAGACCGCTTACGGTGTTGGAGCCCGTTACTTCTTTACGCCGACGATCAGCGGCGAACTGGAGTACGAGACTGAGGATAGTTTTGACACCATTGGTGTGCGGCTGTCTGCACGCTTCTGATGTACCAGCGGGCAGGCCTGACGGCTTGCCCGCACTTCCTCCTGCCTTGCATTCCTGCTCAAACACTCCTCGCTTTTTAATTCGCATGATCTTCACGGCATGTCATGTCCGGATCGAATTGTAAAATACTGTTAATTAAAACCTTGCGACTGCGTTTTCACGCTCGTTTGATGCGCGCGCATGAGCCGATGGTTGGTCACAAGACCTATACCAAAAGGTCTTTTCACTGAAATCCTTCTGTCATATAGTCGGGTGAGTCGGTATGCAGGTACCGGCCATTAATATTAATGAGGACCAACGCTTTATCAGGGAGATCTCCAATGAAAAAGAAGTTGCTTGCACTTGCCGTGGGCGCAGTGATTGCCGCTCCGGTTTCCGCACTGGCCAATGCTGAACTGTACGGCCGTATCAATCTTGCAATTGATCACTTTGACGGCAAGGAAGCTGGCGTCCCTGCAGGGATTGGCTTCGATGAGGAAGCTGGCACCTATCAACTCAACTCCAACAAGTCGTTCTTTGGTATTCGTGGTGGCGCGGACCTGACAGCTGGGCTGCGCGGCTTCTATCAGCTCGAGTTCGGTGTGAATGTTGATGAAGGTGTGACCGGCGATGATCTGCTCTTCACCCGTAACAGCTTCCTGGGTGTGGAAAGCGGTTTCGGTTCTGTACAGGCCGGCCGGTTTGATACCCCGCTGCGCGCCATGGGTGCTGGTGTAGACCAGTTCCGCGACATTCGTTATGCAGATTTCGCCAACATCGTTGCCGGTGAATGGCGTGCAGACAATGTCATCCAGTACACCACGCCGAAGATCGCCGACATGCTGACGGTTGCTGTGGCGACGGTCGCAGCTGAAAATCAGGACGATGCTACCGGCAGCGGCAACCCGAACAACAAGCTGTTCGATACCTTGTCCATCTCGGCAATGCTGGACCTGGGTGATTTCTACGCCGGTCTGGGCTACGACAAGAACAACTACGGTATTCAGGGTGGCAACGGTCTTTACCTGAGCGACGCCTATGCGGATACCGGCCTTGGTATTTCCAGCCTGGATCTGGGTGTCAGCAACGATATCTACCGTGTGGTTGCCGGCATTAATATGGACGCACTGGAAATCGGCGTATTGCTTCAGCAAGCTGAAGACGTCAATGACTCTGACAACAAGAACCGTTCCTACCTGCTGAGCGCTGGCTTCGAGCTGACTGACATGGTCAAGCTGAAGGCACAGTATGGTGAGACGGACTTCCGCGCTACCGACATCAAGGCACGCCAGGCTACTATCGGCGCTGACTATATGCTCGGCCAGCAAACCAAAACCTACATCTACACCACCCGTCAGGAAGTTGACGGTGACCGCCACTTCGCCGTGGTCGGTATCGGTGCAGAACACCGGTTCTGACGGTGTGAACAGAAGGGGCCTTTTCAGGCCCCTTTTTTTTATCTAACAAAAAGTGGGGATCAATATGTTCAAAAAGACCGTTCTGGCGGCCTCCGTCGCCATGCTTGCTCTTGTGCCCGCAGTGCACGCTATGGATTATCAGGGGGAATTCGGGGTTGTGCTTGGCTACCTGGATTCAGATGATCCGGATCTGGGAACCGATGTGCTATACGGGGCTGACTTCCGTTATCACTTCGATATGGTTCCAACGGCAAATGTGCCGTTGGCTGAAGCCTCCTTTCTGAACCGCGTCAGCAGCTTCGGCGTGAGCTATGTGTCACTGGATGACGCCAGCCTCAGCATCCTTGATGCGGATGTACAGATTTATCATAACGATCTTTTCTTCTCGGCTCAGGTGCAGCGTCTTTCAAATGGCTCTTCACTGACGGATTATGGCGCCACTATCGGTTTTTTCCCGGCAGAAAGCCTGCTTCTTTTCGCCGGATATGGTCGCGGTGACGGTGGCGTAGACAGCGATTTCGACATCTTGTCGGTGGGCGCCAAGTACGTCACGGCGCTTGAGGGAGAGACTGCTCTCAACCTGTTAGCTTTCTACCAGACCCGGGATGATGCTGTGGATTCTTCCTCTCTGACGTTGGCAGCGGATTATTATCTGAATCACCGTGTCAGTCTCGGTGCGCGCTATTTTCACCTGGATGACGATGATGTCAGCGATTCAGGGTTCGGACTGGGAACGCGTTACTTCTTCACGCCGCTGGTGAGTGGCGGGCTCGAGTACGAGAAGTTCGACGATTTCGAGTCAATTGCAGCGGAGCTGAAGGTTCGCTTCTGAGCGGGCCATGAAAAAGGGGCGCTGAAGCGCCCCTTTTCTTTTTTTGCCCGGCAAGACCAGCTCAGCCCTCAAACCGTCGCAACACCAGCGACGCATTCGTACCGCCGAAACCAAAGCTGTTGGACAGCACCTGATTGAGCGCACGTTCTTCGGTCTGGCGCTGGATAGGCATGCCGTCGGCCGCCTCGTCCAGGGTTTCGATGTTGGCGGAGCCGGCGATAAAACCGTCCTGCATCATCAGCAGGCAGTAAATGGCCTCGTGGACCCCGGCGGCGCCCAGCGAGTGACCGGACAGGCTCTTGGTGGAACTGATCGGCGGGATCTGATCGCCAAACACGTTGCGGATGGCTTTCAGTTCGGCGACGTCACCCACCGGTGTGCTGGTGCCGTGGGCGTTGATGTAGTCGATGGGGCCTTCCAGGCCCTCAATGGCCTGTTGCATGCAGCGGGTGGCGCCTTCGCCGCTGGGGGCGACCATGTCGGCGCCATCCGAGGTGGCGCCAAAGCCGACCAGTTCGGCGTAGATTTTCGCGCCGCGTGCCTGGGCATGTTCCAGCGCTTCTACCACCACCATCCCGCCACCGCCTGCGATCACGAAGCCATCGCGCGAGGCGTCATAGGCGCGGGAAGCTTTTGCCGGGTCATCGTTGTACTTGGTGGAGAGGGCGCCCATGCCGTCGAACATGGCGCTCATGGTCCAGTGCTCTTCCTCGCCGCCGCCGGCGAAGATGACATCCTGCTTGCCCAGCTGGATCTGCTCCATCGCTGCACCAATGCAGTGCGCGCTGGTGGCGCAGGCGGAGGCAATCGAGTAGTTCAGGCCCTTGATGCCGAAGGGCGTGGCCAGGCAGGCGGACACGGTGCTGGCCATGGTCCGGGTGACCATGTAAGGCCCCATGCGTTTGACGCCGCGCTCGCGGGCGATGTCGATGGCTTCCACCTGGTTGGCAGCCGAGGCGCCGCCGGAACCGGCGATCAGGCCGATACGCGGGCCGGAGATCTGTTCGCGGGTCAGGCCGGCGTCGTCCATGGCGTTTTGCATGGCAACGTAGGCGTAGGCGGCGGCATCGCCCATGAAGCGGCGCGTCTTGCGGTCGATCAGGCTGTCCAGATCAACGTCGGGGTAGCCCGCAACCTGACTGCGCAAACCGCGTTCGGCGTATTCGGGTTTGCTGCGAATGCCCGAGCGGCCCTTGCGCAACGCATCAGTGACGGTGGCGGCATCATTGCCAAGACAGGATACGATGCCCAGGCCGGTGATCACGACTCTTCTCATTGCCAGAATTCCTCAGAAACCGTCGGTGGAAGTAAACAGACCTACGCGCAATTCTTTCGCAGCGTATATCTCGCGGCCGTCAACGTACACGGTGCCATCTGCCAGACCCAGAATCAGCTTGCGAGCGATCACCCGACGAATATCAAGCTGATAGGTCACCCGTTTGGCGGTGGGCAGGACCTGGCCGGAGAATTTCACTTCACCCACACCCAGGGCGCGGCCGCGGCCCGGGTGGCCGAGCCAGCCCAGGTGAAAGCCGACCAGTTGCCAGAGCGCATCCAGGCCCAGGCAGCCGGGCATCACGGGGTCGCTTTCAAAATGACACTGGAAGAACCACATGCTCGGGTCGATATCCAGTTCGGCACGGATCTCGCCCTTGCCGTAGGCGCCGCCGGCGTCGCTGATATGGGTGATACGGTCCATCATCAGCATGTTGGGTAGGGGCAGGCGGGCGTTGCCCGGCCCGAAGAGTTCGCCCCGTGCGCAGGCCAGCAGGGCCTCGCGGTCGTAGCTATGTTGTCGTGATGCCATCTGTTTATGGGTCTCCTTGCCGCTGTCATGATGCGGGCGCCGGTATCATAGCAAAGGCGTCGTGACAGGGGCGCGTCACAGGGCAGCAGAATTATGTCAGGGTGTTTCCGTTATTGACGTGGAACAGGGAAAGGCGCTGAAAAGTGCTGCTAAAGTGCCGCAAAGGATTGAAATAGCGTGTTTTTTGCACCAAGCTATGCAGCCCCGAAGGCAATGGATCTGTGCGCTGGTACACCGCTGGTGTGATCCGTTGCGCCCCATGACCTGACCCCATTCCCATGCCCTGCGGCCCTGGCGGCCTGTGTGGCGAACATGACCGGGCCCTCTGACCCCGAAGGAGCAAGCGTGACAGCGGAACTGGGACACTTTGCAGTCTGGATGGCATTGGCGCTTGCCCTGTTGCAGGCGGTTCTTCCCCTGTGGGGCGCCTGGCGCGGTAACCGGGCCTTGATCGCCACGGGCCGACCGCTGGCGCTGATGCAGTTCATGCTGCTGTCCGGTGCCCTGTTTGCCCTGGGTTATGCCTTTTATTTCAATGACTTCACCATCAGCTACGTGGCCGGGCACTCCAACTCGGCGATGCCCTGGGGATACCGGATTTCTGCGATCTGGGGGGGGCATGAGGGCTCCTTGCTGCTCTGGGTATGGATGCTGGCAGGCTGGGGCGCGGCGGTGTCCTTTTTCAGCCGCTCGGTGCCCAGCGACATGGTGGTGCGGGTGCTGGCGGTCATGGCCATGGTCAGCATCGGCTTCCTGTCGTTCATGCTGTTCACCTCGAATCCGTTTGATCGCACCTTGCCCTGGTTCCCCATTGACGGCGGTGACCTGAATCCCCTGTTGCAGGACCCGGGCCTGATCGTGCACCCGCCCATGCTGTACATGGGCTATGTCGGCTTCTCGGTGGCCTTTTCCTTTGCCGTGGCAGGGCTGCTGGCAGGCCGCCTGGACCCGGCCTGGGCGCGCTGGGCGCGGCCCTGGAGCACCGTGGCCTGGGCGTTTTTGACCGTAGGGATTGCCCTGGGCTCCTGGTGGGCCTACTACGAACTGGGCTGGGGCGGCTGGTGGTTCTGGGACCCGGTGGAAAACGCCTCACTGATGCCCTGGCTGGCGGGCACCGCCCTGATCCATTCCCTGGCGGTGGCGGAAAAGCGCAACATGTTCCGCGCCTGGACCGTGCTGCTGGCGATCCTGACCTTCTCGCTGAGCTTGCTGGGCACCTTCCTGGTGCGCTCGGGCATCCTGACGTCGGTGCATGCCTTCGCCAATGATCCGGAGCGAGGGCGCTTCATTCTTATCTTCATGGCGCTGGTCGCAGGCGGCTCACTGGCCCTCTTCGCGCTGCGTGCGCCATCGCTGCGCAGCACGTCGGGGTTCCGCATGTTGTCGCGGGAAACGTTCCTGCTGGGCAATAACCTGTTGCTGCTCACCGCCACCTTTGTGGTGCTGCTGGGCACGCTGTTCCCGCTGATTGGCGATGCCATGGATTTGCGCATCTCCATCAGTGCGCCCTATTTCAACAAGTTCTTTGTGCCGCTGACGCTGGTGCTGATGGCGCTGCTGGTGCCGGGCATGCTCAGCAACTGGAAATCCCAGCAACCTGATCCGCTCAAGCGCCGCCTCTATGTGCTGGTGCCTTCGGCGGTGGTGGGCGGTCTGATTGTGAGTCGGTTGCCGGGCCCCACCGGCTGGCTGGGTACGCTTGGCTTTATTGCGGTGGTGTTCGTGGTGCTGGCGCATGTCGAGGACGTGCTGCGCAAGTCGCTGGCGTTCCGGGTGGGACTGGTGCGTGGTTTCGGGCGGCTGTCCCGCGGCTACAAAGGCATGGTGTTGGCGCACTGTGGCCTGGCGTTGCTGGTGGCGGGGATTGTCATGGTGACGCACCACGAAATCGAGCGTGATGTGCGCATGGTGCCGGGCGATACGGTCAACGTGGGCGGTTATGATTTCCACTTTGCCGATATCGGTAATCGTGCCGGGCCCAACTTCGATGCCATTCGCGGCGTTTTCGAGGTGACCCGTAACGGGCGTCGCGTGACCACCATGTATCCGGAAAAACGCACCTATCGGGTGGGCGGCCAGGTGATGACGCAGGTGGCGCTGCGCCCTGGAGTCATCAATGACCTGTATGTGGCATTGGGTGAGCCGCTGGATGCCCCCGGCGCCTGGGCGGTGCGCGTCTACTTCAAGCCCGGCGTGCGCTGGATCTGGGCCGGTGCCCTGCTCATGGGGCTGGGCGGTCTGCTGGCGGTGGCCGACAAGCGTTACCGCAAGCCGATGCAGCAGGAGACAACGGCATGAAGTATCTGTGGGGTTTGATACCGCTCGCGTTGTTCGCGGCGTTGGCCCTGTTGCTCAACGCCAATCTGGGCCGTGATACCGAGTCCATGCCTTCTGCGCTGGTGGGGCGCTCTGTGCCCGCCTTTGATCTGCCGGCGCTGGCGTCGAACCGCGACAGCTATGACCAGGAAATTTTCAAGGGCCGCTGGTCGCTGCTGAACATCTGGGCCACCTGGTGTCCGACCTGTTATGTGGAGCATCCGTATTTTATCGAGCTGGCCCGTTCCGGGGTGGCCATTGTCGGCGTCAACTACAAGGATGATGACGACAAGGCGCGTCGTTATCTGGCGGAGCTGGGTAACCCCTACACCGAAGTGGTGGTCGACAAGCAGGGCAATCTGGCCCTGGATCTGGGCGTGTACGGCGCGCCGGAAACCTTCCTGGTGAGCCCGGAAGGCAAGATTCTGCTGCGTCATGCCGGTGAGGTGAATGCCCATGTGTGGGAAGAAAAGTTCGTGCCGCTGATGGCCCGGTATGAGGCCTATCACGGTGGCGGGGAGGATACGCCATGAGAGTCATGATCAGCCGCAGCCTGGCAAGCCTGCTTTGCGCACTGCCATTGCTGGTACTGGCCGCCATTGATGTCTACGAATTTGACTCGCCGGAGCAGGAGGCGCGCTTTCGCAGCCTGACTCAGGAATTGCGCTGCCCGAAATGCCAGAACCAGAGCATTGCCGATTCTGATGCCGATATTTCCGGGGACATGCGCGCACGTACCGCGCAGATGATCCGCGACGGCCACAGTGATCGCGAAGTGGTGGATTTTTTCCGCGAGCGGTACGGCGATTTCGTCAGCTATCGTCCGCCGCTGGCGGCCAATACGGCGGTGCTGTGGCTGGGGCCGGGCATCGTGCTGCTGTTTGGCGGCTTGCTGATATTTCGCCTGATGCGTCGGGCGGCCAGAGCGGCCGATCAGGATGACGACGACCTTCCGCCACCGGAGACCCACTGATGATGCTGTTTCTGTTATGCGGTGCCGTTGCGGCCCTGACCCTGTTATGGCTGCTGTGGCTGTGGGCTCGCGAGGCACGCCGGGAGGGTCAACCCCTGAGCGCGCCGATGCTGCTGGCCGGGGTGCTGGCGCCGGCATTCGGGGTGTTGGTGTATCTGGGCTGGGGGTATCACACCGAGACCCGCGAGTGGCTGGAAGATTACGCGGCCCTGCGGCCGGTGGCGGAGCAGCTGGTGGCCGGTCAGCCCCCGCAGGCTTTGCCACAGGACATCCCGCCTGCCGCGCTGGTACGGGTGCTGCAGCGCCAGCTGGTGATGACGCCGTCCCGCGAGGGCTGGTACGCGCTGGGGCTGCTGTACAGCCAGTTGGGCGCGCCGAACATGGCGGTGACCGCGGCGCGCAAGGCGCTGGAGACGGCCCCGGAAAGCGTGTCGGCGCGCATGTTGCTGGCCCAGAGCCTGGTGGAAGAGGGCGAGGGGCGCATGAACAGCGAGGCCGAGGCCCTGCTGCGGGGGGTGGTCGCTGAACAGCCTGCCCACGATGGTGCCTGGATGCTGCTGGGCATGGGCGCCAGCCAGAACCGTGATTATGCCCTGGCTGAAGAAGCCTGGACCGAGCTGTTGAGCCGTCACGATGAGGGTGAAGCGGCGCCGGTGCTGCGCCGCAGCCTGGCGTTTGCTCGCCACCAGTTGGCCAATGCACCGCGCTTTGCCGATGTCGCTGTGCGGGTCGAGGTCGAGGGTGACGTGCCGCCCGGTGGCTCCCTGTTCGTGTTCTTGCGCGACCCGGACAACCCCGGGCAGCCACTGGCGGCCCGGCGTGTTCTGGCGGAGCGCTTCCCGGTGCGGGTAACGCTGCGCGGCCAGGACTGGCTGCAGCCCTATCCGGATGCGGACCAGGCGCTGGTGGCCGGGGCCCGTTACAGTCCGCGCACTGCCGCGGGTGTGGACCAGAGCGAGTTCGAGGCCGAGCGGGTGCCGTTCGGCGGCGAGGAAACCCGCGTCATCCTGCGCTGATGCGGCCCGGCGTTCGACCATTCTACGAGGCGGCGGCGCTTGTCCGCTGCCGGTCTTGCGGGTAAAGTGGCGCGTTTTCGGGGCCCTGGGCCACAGATGGAGAGTTCTATGCGCGTTATCCTGCTTGGCGCGCCGGGGGCCGGTAAAGGCACTCAGGCGCAGTTCATCATGGAACAGTATGGTATCCCGCAGATTTCCACCGGCGACATGCTGCGCGCCGCGGTGAAGGCGGGCACGCCCCTGGGCCTGGAAGCCAAAAAGGTAATGGATGCGGGCGGCCTGGTATCGGATGACATCATCATCGGCCTGGTCAAGGAACGCATCCAGCAGCCGGATTGCGCCAACGGCTTCCTGTTTGACGGCTTTCCGCGGACCATTCCCCAGGCACAGGCGCTGGTCGATGCGGGCATCGACATCGACTTTATCGTCGAGCTGGACGTGGATGATCAGGAGATCATCGCTCGCCTGTCCGGCCGTCGCGTCCACCCGGCCTCGGGCCGCGTCTATCACATCGACCACAACCCGCCGAAGGAAGCGGGCAAGGACGACGTGACCGGCGAAGCGCTGGTACAGCGTGACGACGACAAGGAAGAGACGGTGCGCAAGCGGCTGGAGGTCTATCAGCAACAGACCCGTCCGCTGGTGGATTTCTACCGCAAGCTGGCGGCCGTGGAAGGCAACGACAAGGTGCCAGTGTATATCTGCGTCCCGGGCATCGGTTCCATGCAGGATATCCGTGACCGCATCTTTGCCGGACTCGGCAGCAAGTAAGACTTCCCGCGCGCCCCGGCCCTCTCATGCTGGCCGGGGCCAGGTTCACACCGTTTCCTTTTTTTACAATTTCCCGAGAAACTTTGCTCCGCGCGCATGCTCCATCGGAGATCATCTTTTTCAAGGCAGATCTGAATGACCGCCGTGGTTGAAGAAAATACCGTTCTTGAATTCAAGGGCCGCATGTTGATGATGACGGTCCTGCATCTGAAAACCCTCGATACTGACACCCTGGGCACGCAACTGGACCGTAATCTGGCCGAGTCCCCCGACTGGCTGCGGCAGGTGCCTATCGTCCTTGACCTGCCTGCCAGCGGTGCCTCCGTGGTGGAGCTGGCGCTGATTCTGGAGCTGCTGCGCGATCGCGAGATGAATCTGGTGGCGGTGGCTGCCTCTCCGGCGGTGGACGAGTCCGAGATGCGCGCCCTGGGTCTGGGGGTGATGGCGCTGGGCAACGGCCGCCCGGTAAAGCGTGAGCCGGCCCCTGCGCCTGCCGCCCGGGAAGAGGCCGAGCCGCCGCTGCTGGCCAATCGCGCCGAAACCCTGGTCGTTGATCAGCCAGTGCGTTCCGGGCAACAGCTTTACAGCCGGGGTGACATGATCGTGCTGGCGCCCGTGGGCACCGGTGCCGAACTGCTCGCCGAAGGGCACATACACGTCTATGCCAACCTGCGTGGCCGCGCCATTGCCGGCGTGCGGGGTGACACGTCAGCGCGTGTATTCTGCCAGCAACTCAATGCCGAGCTGATCTCCATCGCCGGCCATTATCGCGTGGCGGAAGACCTGCCTGATGACTGCCGGGACAAGCCGGTACAGATTTCCCTGGACGGCGAGATCATGCAGTTCTCGCCGCTCATTCCCTCTTTGAAGCGTCGTTAATCTGAAGGAGAGTATTGCGTGACGAAAATCGTGGTTGTGACATCCGGCAAGGGTGGTGTCGGCAAAACCACCACCAGCGCGGCGCTGGCCACAGGACTGGCCCTGCGGGGGTTCCGGACCACTGTCATCGATTTTGATGTGGGCCTGCGTAACCTGGACCTGATTATGGGTTGCGAGCGCCGCGTCGTGTACGACCTGGTCAACGTGATCAATGGCGACGCCAACATCCGCCAGGCGTTGATCAAGGACAAACGGGTGGACAACCTGTTCATCCTGCCTGCCTCGCAGACCCGCGACAAGGACGCCCTGACCCAGGAAGGCGTGGAGCGTGTGCTCAATGCCTTGCGCGACGACATGGCCATGGACTACATCATCTGCGACAGCCCCGCTGGCATCGAGAAGGGCGCCCTGATGGCGGCTTACTATGCCGATGAGGCCGTGGTGGTGACCAACCCGGAAGTCTCCAGTGTGCGCGATTCAGACCGGATGCTGGGCATTCTGGCCAGCAAGACCCGGCGCGCAGAGCAGGGCGGTGGCGATATCCCGGCCCGTCTGCTGCTGACGCGCTACTCCCCCGAGCGTGTGATCCGGGGCGAGATGCTGTCGGTGGACGATGTGCGGGAAATCCTGGCGATCGACCTGCTGGGGGTCATTCCCGAATCCCAGGCGGTGCTCAATGCCAGCAACGCCGGTTCGCCGGTGATTCTGGACACGGAATCCGATGCG
This sequence comes from Isoalcanivorax indicus, assembly GCF_003259185.1. Taxonomy (NCBI): domain Bacteria; kingdom Pseudomonadati; phylum Pseudomonadota; class Gammaproteobacteria; order Oceanospirillales; family Alcanivoracaceae; genus Isoalcanivorax; species Isoalcanivorax indicus. The sequence continues at coordinate 2,163,268 of NZ_QGMP01000001.1, read as the reverse complement.
GGCCAGGCCTATCTGGACGCGGTGGCGCGTTTTCTGGGTGACGAGGTGCCGCACCGTTTCCTGACCGCGGGGCGCAAGGGCCTGCTGGGTCGTCTGTTCGGGGGGCAGTGATGAGCATTTTCAGTTATCTGCTACCGAAAAAGCAGCGCTCGGCGGCGGTCGCCAAGGAGCGTTTGCAGATTATTGTGGCGCGGGAGCGCAGCACGCGGGGTGGTCCGGATTACCTGCCGCAATTGCAGGAAGAACTGCTGGCGGTGGTGCGCAAGTACGTGCCGGTGGACCCGGATGCGGTGAATGTCCAGGTGGATCGGGATTCCGGCTGCGAAATCCTGGAACTGAACATCACCCTGCCAGAAAACCACCCGTCCTGATCCATCTGCTGCCCTGACGGCACGCAATACCCGGCCCGCTGCCAACACAGCGGGCTTTTTTTGGGCTCCATTCTGGTTGGTTTGGCGGTCAGGGTTCTCGGGGGAGGGGTAAGGGCTTTCTGGACACGCTGCAAGTACGTCCCTGTAAGCTCTCGTTCGGCATCCATGCCTCTCGAAGGTCCAGAAAGCCCTTACCCCTCCCCCGTGGGCCATAACCACTGAAAAAAACAGAATGGAACCCACTCAAGACGAATACTCTCTCCCTTGAACAGCATGATTTTCGGGTGACAATCTGCGTCACTGGGAGAGTCCCGTCGATCTGCGTAAAAATGTGGTCGCCGGTGATTTTTTTCTGAAAAAGGGGTTTTAAGGGCAACCAAGGGGGCTCAACGGCCGTTTTTTTTACTTTCGGGAAAAAATGTTGGCTATTTTATGTACCAACCGTTTTTTTTTTATGCTACTTTTCAGCCGTTGCAGTACCAAAAACAGAGTAATGGCTTAGGAGATCAATCATGGCTCGAGTAGCGAAGAAGAAGGCAGTCCGTAAAAAGGCTGCTGCTCGCAAGACCCCGGCAGTGAAGAAAGTGGCAGTGCCGAAGTCGGTGAGCAATGCAGAAGCGAAGGTCAAACTCCAGCAGAAAGTCCTGGATCAGGCCGCCAAGAAGGTAGATCAGGCCACCACCAAGCTGGCCCAGCAGCGCAAGAAGGTAGACGCGGAGAACGCCAAGCTCGTCAAGGCCCGCGCCGACCTGAAAACCAAGCGTGAAAAGGCTCGCAAGAGCAACACCGTTGCGGCCAAGCGCACCGTGGAAGCTGCACGCGCCAAGGTCAACACCCTGCGTCTGAAGGTCAAGGAACTGCGTGACCAGATGAAGCTGGTGCGTGGCGAGCAGGCGGCGGCCAAGAAACTGGTCACCCGTGAGCGCAAGAAACTGCGTACCGCAGAGCGTAACTACGCGACCAAGGTGCGTGCTCAGGCGGCCAAAGACGCCAAGAAAGAGAAGGCTGCGCAGAAGAAAGCGGCTGCCAAGGCCAAGGCTGCTGCCAAGAAAGCGGCTGCCAAAGCCAAAGCGGCGGCCAAGAAGGCTGCCGCCAAGGCCAAGAAGCAGGCTCGCAAAGCCAAAACCAAGGTGAAAAAAGCGACAGCACCGCGCAAGACGGCGGCTCGCAAGACGCCAGCTCGCAAGAAAGCGGCCCGCAAGACACCGGCGCGCAAGAAAGCAGCCCGTCGTGGTCGTCCGCCGAAGGCCAAGGCGAAAGCCAGCTGAAGGTAGCACGCAGTAAAGAAAACCCCGCTTCGGCGGGGTTTTTTTATGGGCGAACTGTTCCGATTGGTAACACTTTTCAGTGTGGCCAGGCGTCGGGCGTATTGAGATTGTCGAAGTCGCGCGCTTTGCCCTTCACGCGCACGTCGATGACCGGCTTGTCGTCCAGCCAGCCATGCACGCTGCGGCCGCCGTGATCCAGATAATCGCGCAGATTGTTCGCCCAGTGCCGCCGGGAAAATGCCATGCACAGTGGCTGTCGGCGTTCTCCGTCGTGCAGGGTGCTTATCTGAGCGCGGTCATGGCGTGCGTCAAGCAGGGCCTGCACGAGGTTTTCCGGTAGCCATGGCATGTCGCACGGCAAGACCACGCAGCGATCATGTTGTGCGAAGGGTAGACAGGCTTCGATGCCCGCCAGTGGACCGGGGAAATCCGGACGCAGGTCAGGGCAGACCTTGATGTCGGGGCTGCCGAGGGCGTGGTAGGCGAGCTGGTTGCGGTTGGCGCTGATCAGCACCTGATGCCCCCCGGCGAAGCGCGACAGCAGGTGGCTGATCAACGGTTGGCCTTCCAGGGGCAGCAATCCCTTGTCGACGCCGCCCATGCGCCGTCCGGCGCCACCGGCAAGCAGGATCAGTGAGCAGACTGGCATTGAATCTCCCGGGTTGGGTCGGTCAGCGGCATCCGTTATGCTTCGCGCGGCACTCATGCCTTTCACTGCCCTATTTCAACAGGCCCAGGATGACAACGGAAGCGGCGAATCAGGTAATTCAGGTGCTGCGCGACAGCGAGCGGTTTGCCGCTGCCATTCCCGGGTTCAGTGCGCGGGCGCCGCAGCTGGATATGGCGGCGGCCGTGGCCGATGCGCTGGAGACTCTGGGCACGCTGGTGGTGGAAGCTGAAACCGGCACCGGTAAAACGCTGGCCTATCTGGTGCCCGCGCTGCTGGCGGATGGGCCGACGATTGTGTCCACGGGGACCAAGAGCCTTCAGGATCAGTTGTTCTTCAAGGATCTGCCGGTCGTGATTCGCGCGCTGGGTGTGCGTCGCCAGGTGGCGCTGTTGAAAGGCCGTGCCAATTACCTGTGCCCCTACCGCCTGGCGTTGCACCGGGAAGAGGCTCGTTTTCTGACGCGGGAAACGGCCGAGCAGTTGCAGGTGGTGGCGCACTGGGCGGGGCGCACGCGCACCGGTGATCTGGCGGAACTGCAAGAGCTGCCCGAAGACGCGCCGGTCTGGCCATGGGTGACCAGTACCACCGACAACTGCCTGGGGCAGGATTGCCCGCAATACAGCGAGTGTCCGCTGATGCGGGCACGTCAGGCGGCGCAGGAGGCCGACCTGGTGGTGGTCAATCATCATCTTTTTTTTGCTGATGCGGCCCTCAAGGGCGAGGGCGTGTCAGAGCTGTTGCCCAGCGCCAATGCAGTGATCTTTGATGAGGCGCATCAGTTGCCGGATGTGGCGGCGTCGTTCTTTGGCGAATCCCTGAGTGCCCGTCAGGTCAACGAGCTGACCCGCGATCTGCTCAGCGAAGCCGGGCATACGGCGGCCGATCTGCAGGCGTTGAACAGCCTGTGCGCGGCCATTGATCGAGCTGTGGCGGACATGCGCCTGGCAATGGGCGATGAGGGGCGCCGTGCGCCCTGGTCGGAGGTGGCGGGTCTGCCGGCGGTGAACGAGGCCGTCAATGCGTTACTGGCGCGGCTGGAGGAGCTGGACGAGGCGTTGACGCCGCTGCACAAGACCAGTCGTGGCCTGGATAACTGTTGCCGACGATGCAGTGAGTTGCTGGCCACGTTGCGGCGACTGGTGGCGGCGGCTGATCCGCAGCAGGTCTACTGGTTCGAGAATTTCCGCCGGGCGTTCGTGCTGCACGCTACGCCGCTGACGGTGGCGGATGCCTTTGATGCGCACCGCACGCGACATCGGTGTGCCTGGGTGTTTACGTCGGCGACCTTGTCCGTGGCCGGGGACTTCCGTCACTTTACCGATCGGTTGGGGCTGGGGGAGGCGCGCACCTTGCGGCTGGAAAGCCCCTTCGATTTTCGCCGTCAGGCGGTGCTCTATGTGCCCGAAAATCTGCCCATGCCGGATTCACCGGATTACACCCGTGCTGTGGTGGAGGTCATGATTCCGGTGATTCGTGCCGCCGAAGGCCGAACCTTCTTCCTGTTTACCAGTCACAGGGCCTTGCGTGAAGCCGCTGAACTGCTAAGGTCACGGCTGGATTTTCCGCTGCTGGTGCAGGGCGAGGCCGGGCGTCGCCAGTTGCTGGATGAGTTTCGCCAGCGTGGCAATGCCGTGCTGCTCGGTGCGGCGAGTTTCTGGGAAGGTATCGATGTGCGCGGTGACACGCTCAGTTGCGTGATCATCGACAAGCTGCCGTTCGGTTCCCCTGGAGATCCGGTGGCGGCTGCGCGTATTGAAACCATTCGCCAGCGTGGCGGGCAGCCGTTTCGTGAATTTCAACTGCCGCAAGCCGTGCTGACGTTGCGGCAAGGGGCAGGCCGCCTGATTCGTGATCCGCAGGATCGCGGCTTGCTGGTGGTGGCTGACCCACGCATCGTTAATCGCGGCTATGGCCGCCTGTTTCTCGACAGCCTGCCGGGCATGACCCGGACCCGAAAGCAGGAGGTTGTGGAGCGCTTCTTTCGCATGTTGAAGGCGCAGGATGAAAATACTGGCAATTGAAACAGCAACGGAAACCTGTTCTGTCGCGCTGCTGGATAATGGCAGGCTGCTGGAGCAGTTCGAACTGGCGCCGCGGCGCCAGACCGAGCGGGTGCTGCCGATGGTGGCCAGCCTGCTGGCCGAGGCAGGTATCAGCCGTCATCAACTGGATGGCATTGCCTTCGGGCAGGGTCCCGGGGCCTTTACCGGCGTGCGAGTCGCGGTGGCCGTGACCCAGGGCCTGGCCTTTGCGCTGGATCGTCCGGTGATGGGGATTTCGACCCTGGCCTCGGCGGCGCTGGCGGCGCTGGATCGTGGCCTTGATGCGCCGCTGCTGATTGCTTTCGATGCGCGTATGGACGAACTTTATCTGGGCGCCTATCGCAGTGCCGGTACCGACCGCCTGGAAGTATTGTTACCGGACTGCCTGGCCCATCCCCAGGCGCTGCCCGTGCTGCCGAAAGGACTGCGCGGCGGTGCCGGTTCGGGAGGGGTACATCGGGCGGCGCTGCAGGCGGTGGAGCCGGCGCTGGCCAACTGGGACGAAACCATTCACCCGCGGGCAGGCACGGTTGCCCGGCTCGCCGCGCCGCGCCTGGCGGCCGGTGAAGGTGTGCCGGCAGAGCAGGCGTTGCCGGTGTACCTGCGTGATCGGGTGGTCCACACCAAAGCGGCGCAGGCGAGAAAGACACCATGACGCAATGGGATTATCCGCAACCTTTCATCAGCCGCATCACGGTCGGCGACGATGTCATTGATCGCATGGGCCATGCCAACAACACGGCCTATGTGCAGTGGTTTGAAGTGGCGGCCTGGGCACATACTGAAGCACTGGGCCTGGGTTGGGCGCTGTACCAGCGCCTCAATCGCGGTTTTGTGGCCCGGGAAACCCGAATCCAGTACCTGCGCCCGGCGCTGGCCGGTGAGACGCTGCTGGTGGCCACCTGGATCGCCCGCAATGATCAGCGCCTGAGCATGACGCGGCATTACCAGATCGTGCGCGAGCGCGACGGTGAGACGCTGGTGCGGGGCGATACGGACTGGGTCTGTGTGGCGCTGGACAGCGGCAAGCCGAAGCGCATGCCGGAAGAATTTGTGCGCGGGTACCCGGCACCTGAGGCGCCGTCATCGCAACAATCGTTGCCGCAACAGCAGGACACCTGATGGATTGGCTGCAAACGATTGTCCTGGCGGTGATCCAGGGCCTGACCGAATTCCTGCCCGTTTCCAGTTCTGCACATCTGATCCTGCCGGCGCAGATGCTGGGCTGGGAAGATCAGGGCCTGGCGTTTGATGTCGCCGTACATATCGGCACCCTGTTTGCGGTGATGTGGTATTACCGCCGTTCGTTGGGGGCCATGGCGGGCGGGGCGCTGGGGGGATTGCGCACCCGGCAACTGAATCCCGACCTGCGCCTGGCGTTGCTGATTGGCTGGGCGACGCTGCCAGCGGTCATTGTCGGTTTTCTTGGCAAGGACCTGATTTCCGAACATACCCGCTCGGTGGCCGTGATTGCGTCCAGCACGCTGGTGTTCGGTGTGCTGCTGTGGGTCGCTGATGTTGTCGGCCGTCGCGAGTTGACGGTGATGGGCGTGGGGCTCGGTATCGCCACGCTGATCGGTCTGGCGCAGGCGCTGGCATTGATCCCCGGCACGTCTCGCAGCGGCGTCACCATTACGGCTGCGTTGCTGCTTGGCCTGCGCCGCGAGGATGCCGCCAACTTCTCCTTCCTGATGTCGATCCCGGTGATTCTCGGCGCGATCGTGCTGATGAGCACCGATCTGGCTCAGGCCGAGCAGATCTTTACCCTGATGCAGTTGCTGGTCGCCTGCGTGATCTCCGGCGTGGTGGCCTATCTGACCATCGCCTTTTTTATCGCCATGGTGACACGTCTGGGCATGCTGCCCTTTGTGATCTATCGCCTGGCGCTGGGGCTGCTGCTGGTGCTGTTCTTCCTGTGACCGATCTTCCTGTGACCGACGCCTGTCAGGCAACCGGCCCGGCCCGGCTGGCCCTGCTGCCGGGCGCCCCGGCGCAGCTGGCCGGGCCACGCCTGCCGGACGAGGCTGCGGCTGCGGCGTATCCGCTGGTGCTCGGCACGCGAGACGGTGTGCTGGCCCTGTGGCGTCCTCAGGGGCGCGAGACGCCGCTCTACGTGGATTTCTCCGGTGGCCGCATGGGCTATCGTCTGTCAGCGGAACGGGCGCGTCACGAGCGTCTGGTGCGCGCAGCGGGGCGATTGCCGGATGAGGGCGGCCTGCTGGTGGATGCCACGGCCGGGTTGGGCCGTGACGCCGCCCTGCTGGCGGCGGCAGGCTGGCAGGTGGTGATGCTGGAACGGCACCCGGTGCTGCATGCGCTGCTGGCCGATGGCCTGGCCCGCGCGCCGCTGCTGGCCGGGCGCCTCACTCTGGTGCAGGCAGACAGCTGCGCCTGGCTGGCACAGTCCAGTGAGGCACCGACGGTGGTCTACCTGGACCCGATGTTTCCGGCCCGCGACAAGTCGGCGGCGGTGAAGAAGGAACTGGTCTGGCTGCAGTGGTTGACCGACGCTACGCCCGATGAGACGGAAGAGGCCGCACTGCTGGCGGCGGCCCTGGCGACGGCCAGCAAGCGGGTGGTGGTGAAGCGGCCCCTGCGAGCCGCGCCTCTGGCAGGTCGCGCACCGTCCCATGCCCACAGCGGCAAGACGGTGCGCTTCGATGTTTACGGCGTGTTGCCGGCCTGAGTTTGCGCTGCCTGTTGCCGGGCCTCACACAGTCGCGTCAGGCGCACGATGCCTTGGCGCAGGTCCGGGCTGAGGATGCGCCGGGCCTCGTCATCCATGGCCTGCAGGCGATCATCAAAGCACAGCATGCCGTGGTCATCCCGCTCCACCAGCTTGTACACCTGGAGCTGGTGAATGAAGTTGCGCAATACGGCGCGGTCGAAAAACTCCGGTGAATTGAACTCGTACAGCAGCGACAGCCGCTGCGCGGTCAGGTGCGCCAGTTCCTCCAGCGTTTCGGCGTCCAGCCGGGCGTTGCCGTGCTGAACCAGGATGCGGATGGTGAGGTAGTAGCGTTCCAGCGCCTGCGCCACGGTCTGCCCGAGGTGCGCCAGCAGGTCGGATTCCAGCGTATGCAGCGGTGCACTGCGCACCATGTCGCCTTCGCGCAGGATCAGGCCCTGATCGGCCAGCACGCGCAGAATCTGCTCCACCGCCTGATCCAGCTCGCCGTCTTCGCGCCAGTGCAGGAAGTACTCCGAACGGAAGAACGGATACAACAGTCGGACCAGGCGTTGCAGATGACGCTGTGGAATATCGCGGCCATCGCCCAGCAGTGAACACACCAGCCCCGGCAACACAAACAGATGCAGGCTGTTGTTGCGGATATACGCCATTTGCAGCGCGGTGACCGGATCGGTGCTGATCAGGTCGCCCATGGCATGCTCGATGCGATGGATGAAATGGTTATCCATGCCGTACTGGATGATCTCGCCAGGCTCACTGCGGGCGAGCATCGCTGAGCGGCTGTAAGGCGCCTCGCCCAGCAGGTGCGCATAGAGGGCCAACTGGCGGCCCAGTTGCACCTCGTCCATGGTGTGTTTCGGCGTGGCCAGCAAGGCCAGGCTGAGCAGGTTGACCGGGTTGGCCACGGCCGCCGCATTGATACGCGTCACCACCTCGGTGCCCAGCGCGTCCACCGTTTGCTTGATGCTGTCCGGCAGCGGCTGCTTCAGATCAATGCGGCGCCATCCAGGGGTCTGCTCATCGAGAAAGCTGCCCAGCTTGATCGGATCACCGAAGTTCACATGGACTTCGCCGAAATGCTTGCGCAGCACGGAGAGGGATTTCAGGAAGCCGAAGATGCTTTCCTTTTCCTTCTTCTGACCGTGCATTTCACCGATATAGGTGCTGCCTTCAATCAGCTTTTCATAGCCGATGTACACCGGCACCAGGGCAATCGGGCGGCTGTGATCGCGCAGGAAGCTCTGCACGGTCATGGCCAGCATGCCGGGGCGTGGCTTGAGCATGCGGCCACTGCGGCTGCGACCGCCTTCGACGAAGTATTCGATGGAATAGCCGCGGCTGAGGATGATGTGCATGTATTCATTGAATACGGCGGCATAAACCGGATTGCCCTTGAAGCTGCGGCGCATGAAGAAAGCGCCGCCCCGGCGCAGGATCGTCCCGATCACTGGCAGGTTCAGGTTGATGCCCGCCGCAATATGCGGCGGTACCAGGCCATGCTTGTAGACCAGATAGGACAACAGCAGGTAATCGGCATGGCTGCGATGGCAGGGCACGTAGATCACCTCATGATCGCGCGCGATGCGTTGCAGGGTATCCATGTTGTAGGCCCGCAGACCGCTGTACAGCCGGTTCCAGACCCATTCCAGTACCACTTCGAGAAAGCGGATGACGGTGTGTGAATAATCCGCCGCGATTTCCATGGCGTAACGACGCGCATGCGCCTCATGCTTTTCATAGGGCTCGCCCGCCTCGTCGGCGGCCTTGCGAATCACCTCGCGCACGGGGGCACTGTCGAGCAGGGTATTCACCAGGGTACGGCGGTGTGACAGGTCAGGCCCGATCATGGCCTCGCGCTGGCGGCGGAAATGCACCCGCAGAATGCGCTGGGTCTTGCGTACGGTGCGCTCCACATCCGCAGGCTGGTCCACCAGCTGGCGCAGGGAAATCGGCGCGCTGATATTCATGAACAGCTGCCGCCCCTGGGTCAGGATGATGAAGAATTTCTTGATGAAGCCCGGTGGCGACCAGTTGTCGGCGAACATGATCTTCCAGAGGGAGTTTTCCTTCTCTGGTCGGCGACCCCAGAACAGGGCGACCGGCACGATCTGCACATCTTCATCGACATATTCCGCCAGATGCTCCACCGCGCGCAGCAATCGCCGGGGCGGCGGGCTGACACGTTCGCGACCGACCAGATTGTTGCGCCGGTAGAGCGAGTAGTAGCTGCGCCGCAAGGTGTGCCCGGGCAGGGCCAGGTTGTCCAGCGGGCTCGGCAGCCCCATGCGCCGCGTTTCACGATCCAGCAGCAGCATGTCGGCCACTGAGGCATCACGCAGCACATAGAGGATCGGCCGGGTGGCATCCAGTTCCAGCTCGCTGATATCCCGGGGAAAGCAGGTGACGCGGGTACACCAGGTCAGAAACAGGCGGGCAATGAAGAAGAAGAGGCGGTCGAGACCAAACCAGAAAGTCATAGTTGTTGTCGAGAAATGGCCTGAAAAGGTGAAGAAAGTGTAAACAAATGCGCCCTGTGGGCATAGCAGCGTGATATTTCAGGGTGTAACAGTGACCGGCTGGTCATGTATGCTGCGGCCTTCAGACCAGAAGGAGAATCTCATGCGCGCGATACAGCTGGAACGCTTCGGCCCCGATGGCCTGGTCCCGGTAGACAAGGCCGTTGGCGAGCCCGGCCCGGGTCAGGTCCGGGTGCGCATGCACGCGGCGTCGCTGAACTACCACGATCTGGCCACAGTGATGGGGATGGCCAACCCGAAGATGCCGCTGCCCCAGGTGCCCCTGTCGGACGGCGCCGGGGTGGTTGAGGCGCTGGGCGATGGCGTGACCACGCTGGCCGTGGGAGATCGGGTTACCACCAGCTTCTTTCCTGGCTGGGTGGCGGGCGGGCCCTCGCTGGCGGTGCTGCGCGGCGTCACCGGCGAAACCCTGCCGGGTGCCCTGCAGGAGCAGATGGTCGCTCCGGCCAGCGCCTTCGTGCCATGCCCGGCGCATCTCACCGACATTGAAGCGGCGACGCTGCCATGCGCTGCCCTGACCGCGTGGCGGGCGGTGGTGGTCGAGGGCCGGATCAAGGCCGGTGATCGGGTACTGATTCAGGGTACCGGCGGTGTCAGCCTGTTTGCGCTGCAGTTTGCTCGTCTGCTCGGTGCGGAAACCGTGGTGATCTCCTCCAGTGACGAAAAACTGGAACTGGCGCGAGGCCTGGGCGCGGATCATCTGATCAATTACCAGCGTGAACCGCGCTGGGGTCGGGCTGTGCGTGAGGCCTGTGCTGGTGAAGGCGTGGATCTGGTGGTGGAAATTGGCGGTGCGGGCACCTTGCCGGAATCACTCAATGCCGTGCGTATCGGTGCGCATATCTCGATGATCGGCGTGCTGGCCGGTGTGGCGGCCAATGTGCCCACGGCGAAGATCATGGCCATGAATGTGACCGTGCGCGGCATTACCGTGGGCAACCGTGAGCAGTTCGAGGCCATGAATCGGGCCATATCACTGCATCAGCTGCGTCCGGTGGTGGGCGACGTGTTCGGGTTTGATGGCTTGCCACAGGCGTTGCAGACCATGCAGGCGGCCGGGCACACCGGCAAACTGTGTCTGGATTATGGTCGCTGAAGCGCTGCCGGTGGTGGTGGTGCGGTCTGGATGCCATACTTGCTGCATAAAAAGCAGCAAAAATGACCAAGGAGATTCCATGATGCGCAAGACCATTGTGCTGGCCGCCGCAGGCGCGTTGGCCCTCGCCCCCGCCGCACACGCCGCCCCGCTGGTGAATATCTACGCGGGTGCCTATACCTGGAACGCCGACGTGTCGGGCTATGTCGATACCGACGGTGATCGGGTGGATATGGAAGACGACCTGGGATTTGATCGCTCGCGCCAGAATGTACTGTATTTCGGGCTGGAGCACTTTGTGCCGCTGGTGCCGAACGTGCGTTTGCGGCATATGGCGTTGTCGGATTCCGGTCGTGCCACCACCGCTGGCTTCGTATTTGACGGCCAGGCCTTTGCGGGGGATGTGCGTTCCAGCTTCGATCTCGACATGACAGACCTGACGCTCTATTACACGCCGCTGGACAATATGGTGAAGCTGGATGCGGGCCTGAATGTACGCCGCCTCGACGCCGAGTTCGATGTGCGTACCGAACCCGCTGCGGTGCAAGGTAATGAGTCTGCCCGCGAAACCTTCCCGATGCTGCACCTGGGCGCGCGGGTCAATCTGCCGTTCAGCGGTTTCTATGCCGGAGGCGAAATCAACACCATCCGCTATGACGGCAGCCGCCTTGAGGACTACACCGCACGCGTGGGCTGGGTTTCCGACTTCCTGCTGGGGGTGGAACTGGGTTACAGCCACTTCAACATCAAGCTGGATGACGTGAGTGGCCTGGATGCCGACCTGGAATTCGGTGGCCCCTATCTGGCCCTGTCGGTGAGCTTCTGAGCTACAGCTTCAGTCGCTTGGCCAGTTCGAACCAGAGCGACTGAAAGGCCCGTGCCGCCGGTGTGTGCGGGGCGAACTCGCCCACCGGCGCACGGTGTTCACCCATCTGCTCGACATGCGTGGAGTAGGGGATCCAGGTCTTCAGACCACCACGCATGGCGGCGGGTGGCTTGACCAGCATCTCCACATGCAGCAGCCGACGCCGGTCCACCATATTGAAGAAGGGCAGCACCTGCAGATGCCTGAGCCCCTTGTCGTCCAGCCACTGTCTGACCTGCTCCAGAGCACGCAACGACAGATGTGTGGGGATGACCGGTACCACCAGGCAATCCGCCGCTGCGAAGATGCTTTCGGCCACCGGGCTGAGCGTGGGCGGGCAATCCAGCATGACCAGACGGGTGCTTTCGCCCAGGGGTTCCAGCAGACGTTTGAGGCTGCCACGCCCGGCGCCGGGTTCGGCCAGCTTGAGGTCCATATTGCGCAAGCTGATATCAGAGGGGATCACGTCCAGTTGGGGATAGCGGGTCGGCACGCGCAGTCTGCCGACGGGCTGTTTGCCCTTGACCAGGCTGCCGGCCTTGTAGCTTTTCTCGCCGTTGACGCCCAGATAGAAGCTGGCTGCACCCTGAGGATCAAGATCCCACAGCACGGTGCGGTGCTTCCAGCGCGCGGCATGCCATGCCACATTGACGGCGGCGGCGGTCTTCCCCACGCCGCCCTTGAGGTTGTAGAAGGCAATCGTCTGCATCGGACGCTCCCCGGGGCCAGGCCCCCGAAACCCTGGAACCCGTACTGTACCCCAGGGTTCCGGTGGCGGCCACGGGCGACCGCACCTTGTGACCGGGGGGCAAAGTGGATTTAATACGTCCTCTCACAGCCATTTCGACACCGCGCCCGCGACAGGAGTCTGCTTGAGTATCGAGCGCAAGTACCAGGTTTTCGTCAGCTCCACCTACAGCGACCTGCCCGAAGCGCGGCAGGAGCTGATGCTGGCCTTGCTGTCACTGGGCATGATTCCCGTGGGCATGGAGCTGTACCCGACCGAGTCCAATAACCACTGGGCCATGATCCAGAAGCTGATCAACGAGTGTGATTACTATCTGGTGCTGGTAGGGGGCCGCTACGGCACCCTGTCGCCCATTGGCCTGTCGTATACCCACCGCGAATACGTTTATGCGGCCACCAAGGGCAAGCCGGTGCTGGCGCTTCTGCATGACGCCCCGGATTTCCTGCCGTCGGAGCGCCGCGAAGCCACCCGCGAAGGCGATGTGCGCTTCAACGATTTCCGCAAGCTGCTGCAACAGAAGTGCCTGGTGCGCTACTGGAACGCCCCCGCTGATCTGGCCGAAGCCGTCAGGAAGGGCATGCCCGCACTGGTGCAGAAGGCCCCGTCATCCGGCTGGGTGCGCGCCGCCACCTCGGATGCCGCGTCGGATCTGGAGGTACAGATGCTGAAACAGCGCATCGAAGCGCTGGAGCGCGAGAAAGAAGAGCTGACCCAGGGCCTGCGCCCGCCGCTGGAGCACCTGGCGCGTGGCAGCGATCGGGTCACGCTGGGCTACAGCTGCAATGTCTTCATCAAGGGGGACTGCAAGGTGAGCAGTGCCCAGACCAGCATGACCTGGGATCAGGTGACCGCCTGTGTGGCACCACAGATGCTGGATGAAGTGCCGGAAAACGTGATGCGCCAGGCCCTGGAAGAGCATATTGCCCGTCATGCCCTGAGCGACGTGCAGGTCAGTATGCCCAAGGCCCACGCTGTGCGTAATGTGGTGCTGGATACCGACAGCTTCAATCAGGTGAAGATTCACCTGCGCGCGCTGGGACTGATCCGAAAATGCCCGCCACGCCCCGGCCGCACCCAGGTGGCCTGGCAACTGACGCCGCTGGGTGATCAGGCCATGAGCCAGCTGCTCGCCCGGCGGCGTTCCTGAGGGAACCCTTTATCCGCGGCTCAGCCGTCGCTCGATAAAGTCCAGAATGTCCTCCACCGGCACCAGCGTGTTGTCATCGTCACGGCGCGCCCGGTATTCCAGTTCCCCGGCATCCAGACCGCGTTCCGCCACCACGATACGGTGCGGAATACCGATCAGCTCGGCATCGGCCAGCTTCACGCCCAGCCGCTCTTTCTCGCGGTCGTCGTAAAACACCTCATAGCCCGCCGACGTCAGGTCAGAATACAGCTGCTCGCACAGCTCCCGCTCGCGCGGGCTCTTCTTCAGATTTACCGGAATCAGGGCGATCTGGAACGGGGCAATCGCCTGCGGCCAGATAATGCCGCGCTCATCATGATTCTGCTCGATGGCGGCGGCCACCACCCGGGTGACGCCGATGCCGTAGCAGCCCATGGGCATCACCACACTCTTGCCGTTTTCATCCAGCACGGCGGCCTTCAGGGCTTCGGAGTATTTGGTGCCCAGCTGGAAGATATGCCCCACCTCGATGCCGCGCTTGATGGTCAGGCGGCCCTCGCCATCCGGGCTGGGGTCGCCGTCCACGGCGTTGCGCAGATCAGCGATCTCCGGCAGCGGCAGATCACGCTCCCAGTTGATGCCGAAGTAGTGCTTGCCGTCTTCATTGGCGCCCGCACCGAAGTCGCTCATCAGCGCCACGCTGCGGTCGATAATGCACGGAATCGGCAGTTTGACCGGACCCAGACTGCCCGGCCCTGCACCAATGGCCGCCCGGATTTCTTCATCCGTCGCGAAGCGCAGGGGCGCCGCCACCTGGGGCAGCTTTTCTGCCTTGATATCGTTCAGCTCGTGATCGCCGCGCACCAGCAGTGCGATCAGCCCGCCGCCAGCGCTGTCGCTGGCCTGCACGATCAGCGTCTTCACTGTTTTCTCGATGGGCAGCGAAAACTGCTCCACCAGTTCGGCAATGGTTTTTGCGTTCGGCGTGTCCACCTGCTTCATCGCTTCAGCGGGCGCGGCCCGTTCGCCTTCAGCAATGGCTTCGGCCAGCTCCACATTGGCGGCGTAGTCCGAGCTGTCGGAGAAGGCGATATCGTCCTCTCCGGAAGAAGCCAGCACATGGAACTCATGCGACGCAGAGCCACCTATTGCGCCGGTATCCGCCGCCACCGGCCGGTAATCCAGTCCCAGCCGGTCGAAGATGCGGCAGTAGGTGTCGTACATCACCTGATAGGTCTCGGCCAGGCTCTCGTTGTCCAGGTGGAAGGAGTAGGCGTCCTTCATGATGAATTCGCGCGAGCGCATCACCCCGAAGCGCGGCCGGATTTCGTCGCGGAACTTGGTCTGGATCTGGTAGAAGTTCATCGGCAACTGCTTGTAGCTGTGCAGCTCGTTGCGCACCAGATCCGTGATCACTTCCTCGTGCGTTGGCCCCAGGCAGAAGGGATTGTTGTGGCGATCCGTGATGCGCAGCAGCTCCGGGCCATAGGCCGAGGCCCGACCGGACTCCTCCCATAGCTCCATCGGCTGCACCACCGGCATCATCACCTCCTGGGCGCCGCTGCGGTCCATCTCCTCACGGATGATGTTCTCGACCTTGCGCAGCACCCGCAGCCCCAGCGGCAGCCAGCTGTAGAGGCCCGAGGAGAGCTTGCGGATCATGCCTGCACGCAGCATCAACTGATGGCTGGTAACGACCGCATCGGCGGGGGTTTGCTTGACGGTGGCCAGCAGGTAACGGGAAGCGCGCATTGCTCAATCCTGATAGTCGGGGTGAATGAAAGCCAACAAGGTCGCCATTGTAAGCCAGCCACGCCCCATGTCCACGGTGCCACCACCGCCACATGCCGCTATGATGAGTCCGCGCCTATCACCGCCGGGGAGAACCGATGCTCAGCGCCGAACAAGTCCAGAACGTGATTTACAGTGGCCTGCCTGCCACCGCCGACACCGGCCTGCAGGTGGAGCAGGCCGGCAACCACAGCGCCCGGGTGCGCCAGCCTTTCCGCGACAGCATGATCCGTCCCGGCGGCACCTTGTCTGGCCCCACCATGATGGGCCTGGCCGACGCCGCCATGTATGCCGCCATCCTCGGCACCCTGGGCCGGGTGGAAATGGCGGTGACCCAGAACCTGAACATCAACTTTCTGCGCCGCCCGGCGCCCCGCGACCTGATCGCCGAATGCCGCATCATTCGCCTGGGACGGCGTTCGGTGGTGCTGGAAGTCAGTCTGTTTTCGGATGACGGGGCCGGGCAGCCTGAAGACGCACCGGTGGCGCATGTGACAGGCATTTACGCGTTGCCATGAAGGGGGATTCAGGGAAGGGGTGGACAGGAGCGGCTAAAACGCAGAGCCGCTACAAGAAGTAGTACAGCAATCCGGCCACACCGATCAGCACAATGACGATCGCGATAATCGCCCACACACCATCCCGCGCAATCAGTGACAGCCCCATCGCGGTGAGCGCGGCGCCTGCCGCGATGGCGCTGAACGGTACCAGCTCCATGACGGGCATCATGGCGGCTACGGCAATGCACAGGGCTGTCATGACATAGAAGGCGGTGCCCTCAACGAAGACTTCCAGCCGGGGTTTCATGATGCGGTCCAGCCAGTCTGCGGGACGTTCGCACCAGCCGAGGGCTTTCAGTACCTTGTCGCGAGACACGGCGCGCTGCAGCAGCCAGTCGGGAAGCCAGACCCGGTCGCGTTTCACGATCAGCTGGGCGGCGACAATCAATACCAGAATGGCCACTGCGGTCGGCACGCCGGGGATGCCGCCGATGACCGGCACCAGTGTAATGACGCCCGCAAACAGCAGGATCGGCCCGAAAGAGCGGCGACCGATGGCCTCCATGATCTGGCCAATGGAAACCTCCCCGGACGTTTCGGACGCGTCCCGAATCTGCTGTATCAGCGCTTCGAGGTTATGCGCTTCACCTGTTGTGTCCATGCCGCGTTAGGCACCCCGTGACGGCCGGGGTTCCCCGATGTGCTTAGCGCTCGGTTCTGAAGATCAGATCAATCGCGTTCTCTTTCGAGTTGGTGCGTGTCTCAAGGCTCAGGCTGCGGCTCAGGGTGTAGCGCAGCATGACGGTGTTCAGGGCTTCAAACAGCCCGACGCTGTAGCGCAGATACAGGCGCGATGAAATCTGCTTGCCCAGCATCAGGGCGGTATCCTCGAACTCCCCTTCGGTATCGACGCCCAGCTCGAGGCCCAGTGTCTGGCCGAGTCGCTCGGTGATGAATTCGCCGCGTTCGATGCCGTACAGGGCGATGGCCTGCATGATCATGACGGCGTCGGCGTCGGAGCCGCTGTCCAGAGGGCGGCCGGTGAGCAGGAAGGACATGGCTTCGGTTTCTTCCATACTCGGTTCGGAGAAGACACGCGAGCGCGGGTCTTGCAGGGTGCCGCCGATCCGCAGGCCGGCGCGCACGTTGTAGGCCGTAACGATACGCACCGCGACGATGTCCAGGCCGGGATTGTCGGGCGGGCCCTGGAAGATCAGAGTGCCGCGTTCCACGTGCAGATCCTGGCCGTAGGCCCGGTAGCGACCGTCTTCGATACGGATTTCACCGATCAGGCGCGGGGTGCGCTCGGGTTTGTCTTCAATGCGCACGTCGCCGACAAAGCGCGCCTGCAAGCCGAAGCCCTGCATGCTGACGCGGTTGCCCAGCCGCACGGTGACTTCGGTGTCCACCTGCCAGGGGGAGCTTTCGTCGGGTTCGTCGCTGACGATGATTTCGTCGCGCGACACGGACACCGCCTGCTGGGGCAGATCGCGGGGCTCGAAACGGGCCTGCGGTATCGTAATGTCGCCGCGAATGGTGATCAGATTGCGGGCCACACGGATATCCAGATCCGGGTTGATCAGTACGCGGGCATCCGGGCGTTGCACGGCGAGGAAATTCTCGCCGCGTACCTGCAGGCGCACCGGCCAGGGCAGGGGTTCGCTGGTGTCCAGAACGCCGTCCAGGTTCAGGGTGCCGTCGCCGGAGGTGACTTGCCCGGTCAGGGTCAGGTCGCCGCCACGCTCGGCCTCGGCCAGCAGGCGGATATCGGTCAGCGACAGGCCGACCTCGGGCACATCGGCGGCCGCCTCGTCCAGTATCAATTGGCCGCCGAATCGGGGAGCCGCCACGGTGCCGCGCAAGGTCAGGTCGCCGCGGACGCGGCCACGAATATTGCGCAGGTCGGGCACGAAAACTTCCACCCAGCCCAGGTCGTCCAGATAGGTGTTCAGTTCGCCGTCGAGGCGCGTGTTGTCGCCGTCCAGTTCGGCATTCAGTCGCGCATGGGTGCCGCTGGTGTCGTCCACGTCAAAGTGGGCGTGACTGGTGAGTTGGGTGCCGTCCAGGTTCAGGTGGGCCGACAGGCCGCGCCAGGCCAGTTCATAGGGTTCGTCGCGGCCGCTGGACAGCGCCATGCGGCCTGCGCTCACTTGCAGATCGGCCTCGGCGGTGTTGCGGCCGTCGCGCTGGTTGAAGCGCGCGCTCAGGTTGATGACCCCTTCCAGTTCGGCGGCGTCTTCGGGCAGTTCGCGGGCCAGGTAGGCGAGGGCCAGGTTGGTCAGATCTAGGCGGGCCTCGGTGGGGCCCTCGGCGCGCCAGTGGCCATCCAGGCACAGGCGGCTTTCTTCGGCCACCAGGCACATGGGCGCCAGGTGAGCAGCTTCGGCGGAAGCGCCCAGGGCTACCGGGCGGTCGAGCTGCCACAGGCCGGAGATCGGGCTGTCGATCTCGAGGGCGCGGAGCATGCCTTGCCAGGCGCGCAGGTCCTCAAGCATGCCTGCGGCGGCACCCCGGGTGCTGCCCTGGGGGGCGGTGATGGCCCAGGTCATGCGGTGATCCGAAGCGTCGCCATCCCCGTTGACCGCCACGCGTTCCAGCACAACATCGCCACTGCGGGTGAGGTGGCCGGTGCCCAGCGCCAGGCTCATCAGCGGGGCGTCGGGGCCGTTGGTGGCATCGGCCACCAGCGACAGGTCGTGCAGGCGCCATTCGGCGTAGCCGATCTCCTCGCTGTTGATGCGGGCTTGCAGCACGGGGGCGCTGCGGGTGCCGTGCACCCGGGCATCCAGGTGCAGCGTGCCGTGCAGGTCGGGCCACAGGGCAGCCAGGTCGTCGCCGATCAGTGCCAGATGCAGGTCGAGACGCTGGTTGGCGCTGCCGCGCAGACTGACGCGGTTATTGCCCGCACGCAGTTGCAGGTCGCTGCGCAGACGCGCCTCGCTGATGGCCTGATCCGGGGCGCGGGTCAGTTGCAGCGAGCCGCCGCCGTCCAGGCGCTGGCCGCGCACCTCGCCGCTCAGGCGGTTTAATGCCAGGTCCAGGGTCAGGTGCTCTGATTTGAGGCTGCCCTGCACGCGGGTATCCAGAGCCAGACGGCCGGGCAATTCCGCTACCAGCAGGGCGGGGTCGAAGTCTTCAATGCCGAGCTGGATATCCCAGGTCAGGTCGGGCGCCCAGGTCACATCGCCGGCCAGCTCGATGCGGCTGTCTGCTACGTCCAGGCGCGCCCGCTCGATATGGGCGGCCTGCAGATTACCGTGAGCGCGGACTTCGACGCCGATGGCGGGCAGGTCGGGCAGGGTGGTGCCACTGGCCAGTTGCAGGCGGTAGTCCTCCAGGCTGCCATCAATCTCCAGTCGGCCGTCGGCCAGGGCCAGAGCCTGACCGTCGGCGCCGTAGAGGGTGAAGGCGTCCCAGTGGTTGTCCAGATCGAAGGCCAGCGGGGTATCGAAGGGCCGCAGTGACCCTTCGCTGCGCAGGGTGACGGGGGCATGCAGGCGGTGGACCAGAGTGGGTTCGGCCAGGGTGCCGCGTACGCGGGCATCGGCGCGCGCCATCAGCGGTTCCGCCGGGTCGGCCTCGGGGCCCGCCAGCGCCCCGTGCAAGGCTTCGGGGAGTGGCGCTTGCCAGTCCAGCCAGGTGTCCAGGGCAAACGGCTGTGCCAGACCCATGTTGCCACTGAGGCTGATGCGGGCGGTATCCTCGCGCACGAACAGTTGCTGTACATGCAAGCGGTTGCCGTCGGTATTGGCAGCCAGCAGTATCTCGTCAAGGTGGATGTCGGTGCCGTTGGCCAGGGTCAGGGTGAAGTCGGTGACGTGAGCGCCGTATACGGCGATGGCCACCGGCAGGCGGATATCGTCCAGTTGGTCGATATGGAACGGGGCCTCGTCATCGGGCAGATCGTCCTCATCGCGCTCGCTGGCATGCAGGGTAACGCGCAGGCGGTCGGCCTGCAGGGTGTTGATGGCAACGCGCCGTTGCAGCAGGGCAGGCATGACCACCGCCAGGCTGAAGCGATCGCTTTCCACGGTCACGGCGGGGTGCGCATAGTGCACGTCTGTCAAGGTGATGCCGTGCAGTAACGTGCCCTGGATTTCCGCCACACTGACCTCGCCGGGGGCCAGTTCAGCCGCCTTGAGCAGCAGCCAGCGGCTGCCGCCTTCATGGGCCATCAGTCCGAGCAGGGCGGCGGGCAGCAGGATAAGCAGCAAAAGCGTACCCACCAGTGCCCAGCGCACCAGTGCCCGGAGGATACGGATGACGCGCCCGCCCGCCGTCACAGATCCGGCCCCATGCTGACATGCAGGCGGAAGGGATCGCGGCCGTCAGACGGTCGCGCCACGTCGATACGGATCGGGCCGATGGGCGAGCGCCAGCGCACGCCGATCCCGTAGCCGTACAGGGCTTCGAAGTCGTTCAGGGTGTCGTAGGCGTTGCCGGCATCCACGAATACGGCGACGGCCCAGCTGGGCAGGAACAGGTAGTCATACTCGATACTGCTGGCGACCATATGCCGGCCACCGATCACTTCGCCGTCGTCATTGCGTGGGCCCAGGCGCTGGTAGCCGTAGCCGCGCACCGTGTTGTCACCGCCGGTAAAGAAACGCACGGAGGTGGGCAGCTCGATGACTTCATCCGCTTCGGTGGCACCGCCCTCGACGCGTGTCAGCACGCGGCCACCGAGAAAGGGCATGACGGCTTTGGCGCGGCCGCGCACCTGGATGAAGCTGACGCTGGACAGTGCCTGTTCTTCGGCGAAGCGGACCTTGCCGCTGACGGTCCAGCCGCGGGTCGGGTAGATCGGATGGTTACCGCGCGTGCGCGACAGTTCGAAGCCCGGCATCAGCAGGTCGGTGCGGTCACGCTGGCTGGCGATGGTGAAGTATTCACGTTCGTATTCCAGTGACGTGGTGGCAATCCAGCCGGTGCGCAGCTCGCGCAAATACGCAACACCCACGCGGTATCGTTCGCTCTCGCTGGTGCTGGTTTCTTCCTGCTGGAAGCTGGATGACAGGTTGATCCGTTCGCGGTTCGGGTCATCCAGCGGAATCTCGTAGTTGATACCGGCACCGGAGCGCACCGGCGAGGCTTCCAGTTCGGTGTTGTAACGATGCCCGCGCCGGTTCACGCGCCGATTCTCGTAACCCAGACGCAGACGCGGGCCGATATCGGTGGAGAAGCCGATGCCGGCCATATAGCCGTGCCGGGCACGGGGCGTTGCCGTGACGTGCACGGGCACCCGCAGGGCCTCTTCGTCGGGGTCGGTGTCAATGCGTACGCTAGCGTAATAGCCGCTGGCATTGAGCGACTGCTGCAGCGAGATCAACTGACGGCTGTCGTAGTAATCGCCCTCGGTAAAGGGGATGAAGCGATAGGCCAGGTCATCGTTGAGGACGTCCTGTTCCAGGGTGACACTGCCAAAGCGGTAGCGGGGGCCGGAATCCAGCCACAAGTGGATGCGCGCCTCGCCGGCATCGGCGTCGACTTCCAGGCGATGTTCACGCAACCGGCTTTCGAAGTAGCCGCGGTCGGCGGCGGTGCGCACCAGCAGGTTCTTGGTATCTTCGTAGTGTGAGTGGATCAGGGGTTCGTTCTCGCGGATGCGGCGATTGACAAAAATCTGCCGGAACGCGTTGTCTTCCTCTGCTTCGCCGGTCACTCGCACATTCACTTCGCGCACGATCACACGCTGGCCGGGTTCGACATCCACCAGCAGTCGCCAGCAGCCATTGTCGCGTTCCAGGCGGGCATCGATCTGCGCGCGGTAGTAACCCAGCGCACGCAACCCCCGGTCGGCGTTCTGCCGCGCATTGCGCAGCATGGCGCGCTCGCGCCAGGCGGGCAGGTCGCAGGGTTCGCTGCTCACCGAGATATGGGCCCGGATATTGTCCTGCACGGCATCGTCGCCGCCGCTGACACGGACGGTGGGTGAGTTGGCCATGGCCTGTCCGGCCCATAACAGTGCCAGCAGCGCCAGTATGCGACCCGGCTGTATTCTGATTCTGGGCATCAAGACGGAGTCCCTGACCAAAGCAAGTTGACGCGCTGTATCCGAGGTTCGACCGGCGTCCAGGGTTCTGACCGGAAAGGGCGGGGCGGGTTCGTATCCCGGTGCCGCCATGGGGCCTTCAGGTCAGGGCGCGTCACACTACCAGAAGGTATCGCCAGTTTGCAGTGCGTTGCTGTGTCTTAGAAGGGCGAAGCATGAAAAAAACAGGGAAATGTCGTGAAGAAGGGCCGTGCAGTCATTCAGGCAGGTCATCCACGGCACCGAAATCCCGTGCAAAATCCATGGCGCTGGGCCTTTTTTTCAGGCGTCGCTGCAGGGTACGGCGGTGGATGCCCAGGGCCCGGGCGGCGGCGGAGATGTTGCCGTCGTGATCTTCCAGCACCCGCTGGATGTGCTCCCATTCCAGCCGCTCCAGTGAGGGGGGCGAACTGGGCAGGGCCGGGGTGGCGCCGAGGTTGTCGGTGGCCAGGGCCGCCAGGATGTCATCCAGGCTGGCGGGTTTGGTCAGGTAGTTGCAGGCCCCGCGCCGGGTGGCGGTGACGGCGGTGGGGATGCTGCCGTAGCCGGTCAGCACTAGCACCCGGCAGCCCGGGGAATGGGCGAGGATCGGGGCAATCAGGTCGAGGCCGTTGTCCTCTCCCAGACTCAGGTCAAGGATGGCGGCATCCAGTGAGGTGTTGTGCTGTGTCAACCAGGCCCGGCAGGTCTCGGCGTCTTCGGCGCTGCCCACGGTGAACCCCCGGCGCGTCAGCAGCCGCTGCATCTGGGTGCGCAGCGCGGTGTCATCTTCCACAACCAGCAGATGCTGCATCCGGGGTCCTCAGTCAGTGTGGCGCGCTGGCAGGGCAATGCGGGCCTGTGTCCAGCGGTGGTCGAAATCCAGGGTCAGGGTGGCGCCGAGGGCGGCCAGGCTGGTTTCCACCAGCGCCAGGCCGATACCCAGGCCGTCGCGGTCGCGCTGCGCGGTCTGTCGCGGGCCATCGTCGCTGATCTGCACAAGGATAACATCCCCGTCGCGGCGGCAGGCGACCTGCAACCGGCTGGCCCCGGCATCGCAGGCGTTATAGCCCAGGTTGGCCAGCACGCGCTGCCAGGTGGCGATGTTGCCCAGCACCGGATCGTCGGGGCCTTCCCAGGTGACCCGCATCGATGGGGCCAGATGGCGCAGCGTGGCGGCCAGTTCCTGACACAGCTCGGACAGGGGGCGTTTCGCGCTGTTGTCCTCCGCATTGCTGGCGGGGGGGCGCAGCAAGGCCGCAATGCGGCGGCTCAGGGCGCTGATCTGATCCAGATCTTCGCGGCAATCCTCCGGCATGCCGTCGCGGCTGGCCAGATCGTCGGACAGCAGCAGCAGCGTCGACAGCGGTGTGTTCAGTTCATGGGCCCGGTCTGCCAGGGTGGCACCCACCTGGTACATACGTTCGCGTTGCAGCGCCAGGGCCAGCGCAGTGCCCTGATGCCGCAGGCTGCGCTGCTGGCTTTGTCGCAACAGGTGCCCCAGGGCGGTCAGCACCACGGCCACCAGGCTGAAGGCCAGCCACATGCCGACACCGTGATCCGGATGCATGTCGTGGGTCAGGGCATGCAGGTGGGTGCCATGGCCGGGCACCTGATGCCAGTGCAGGGTCAGGCCATAGCCGGTGACGGCGATCAGCGTCTGGGCAGCGCTGGCGGTCAGCGGCAGGGCCATGGCGGCCACCAGTACCGGCAACAGCAGATAGAAGGCGAGCGGATTGGTGGAGCCACCGAGCTGGTGCAGCAGCGCCAGGAACAGCAGTTGATCCAGCAGCACGTCCAGCCACAGCAGCGGCCATTGCTGGCGTCCGGGGCGGTTGCGGGTGGCCAGGAACAACAGCGACGGCAGCCACAGCAGACCCAGCCAGAACAGCGCCAGCACCGTGGGAATCGGTGAGGCGGCTTGCATGTCGGCCACCAGAAACAGCAGGCCCAGCGCGGTGACCAGCCCGCCGCGCAGGTACAGCAGTCGACGGCGCCAGGCGCGGGGATCGTTCCAGTGGCTCAGCATCGCGATGTCCCGATCGAAGAAGTAAAACAACGCTTTATTCTAGCGGCTCGCGGGGAGTGCCGGGTGCGGCAAATTGCCCCGTCGCCCTCAGATCCTGCGGGTGGCGATACCCTGGAGCAGTTCACCGGCGAAGCCGGGCAATTTGGGGTGGCGCCAGCGGCGCAGGGCGGAGGTGTCAAAGCCGTGGTCGGCCAGCAGGGTGCCGGTGTCGCGGGTCAACTGGCAGCCGCAGGCCAGATGTCGCCACACCGGGTTCAGGCCGTGCTGCACGCGACGGGTCAGCGGTCGCTCGCTCTGTACGTGTTCCAGCACCAGTAACTGGCCGTCGGGGTGCAGTACGCGGGCGACTTCGCGGGCGGCGGCCTCACGGTCGGGGATGGTGCAGAACACCAGACAGGCAATCACGGTGTCGAAGTGATGATCCGGGTAGGGCAGGGCTTCAGCGCCCGCTTCGATCAGATGAAAACGTCCCGGGTTCGGCAGGGCGGCCGCTGTGGCCTGTGCCTTGGCGAGCATGGCGGCACCGGGTTCGATGCCGTGTATTTCGGTGGCTGAAGCGGTGTAACGACCGAAGTTGGCGCCGGTGCCGACGCCCAGTTCCAGTACGCGACCGCGCGCCCCGGCCAGCAGGGCGTCACGATCACGGTTCAGCGGCCGGGTGGCCCAGTCCAGCAGGGGCGGAAACAGCGTGTCGGCGTACCAGCCCATCAGGCCTCCGTTACAGGTTACTCAACGTCCGGCAACTTGTATTCGTGCGGGTTCTCCATCATGTGCATGTTCAGCGGCGGACTCAACACGTTGGTCAGGTTGTGGTCGGTCACCCGGCTGAACCGGCGGCGATGACGCTCGAAGGCGCGGAAGCTGCGGTAATGCTGGTCGTACAGGTGCGCTTCCTGCAGTCGTTTGAACGCGTACATGGTGTCCAGGGCGTCCATCGACCAGGTGGGCGTGTAGCGGGTGGCCTTGTTGAGATAGTCGATGGCCTGGTTGAGGTCGCGCTTGCGGCTCATGTACATGATCGCGTTGGCGTACTCGTAGTTCAGAATGGGGATGTCCGGCGCCATTTTGAACGCCTTGCCGAAGGATTCGTCCACCACGGTGCTGCGGGCGCCGTAGGTGATGCGGCCAGTGGCGCGGCCGACGCGGCGCATGATGTTGGCGTCTACGGCGGCGCGGAAGGCATGGCCCAGCGGATGGTCCGGGATCAGTTCGACGATTTCTTCCGCGTTGTCCTTGATGCGGCCGATATAGCCACGCACCACGATCACCGGCACCGGTGATTCTTCTGCGATCCGGGCGATGGCATAGGCGTAGCCGAGCTTGGTGAAGGCGACCAGTTCGGCGGCGATGGGGTCGTTTTCGGCGCGTTCGATCAGGTCGATATGCTCGCGTACGCGGTTGGCCACGTCCTGCAGCATCATGTATTTCTCGGTCTGCCGGTCAGCCAGATAGATGGCATAAGTGATCTGCGCGAACATGGCCGGATAAAGGCCCATGATGCCCAGTTTCAGGCCCGCTTCCCGGGCGTCCTGGAAATCGCCACGCAGGAACAGGCGCCATACCTCGATCAGGCGGCGACTGAGGTCCTCATAGCCCTGGAAATTCTCGATGCCATTGAGCATCTCCGGGTAGTTGGAGCCCATGTATTCCAGGTAGCCGGCGGACGGAAAGGGCGCGCGCACACCGACCATGAATTCATCCCAGCGTTGTTCGATTTCGGCGTGGGAATAGTCAAAGAAGCGCTTGTTGTAGGGCACTTCGTTCCAGCGCACCAGGAAGATGCGTTCATCGACGGGAATGTCGATGTACGAGAGTTCTTCTGCGGTCACTTCGTCGCTCTCGTCATCGGGGCCGTCGTCGTCAATCAGGCCGTAACCGAGGCGGGGCAAGGCGGAGAGGGCAAGACTCAAAGCAAGCAATAGCGCGAGCCAGCGGGCTCCGGCCGAAACAGAGGTCGTATCCATGGTCTGGGACTCTTTTGGCTGAATAGCGTAACGCTTTTATTTTTTTATCCGTCGGCGAGGGGCCAACGGAATCAGAGGAACCATGCCACAGTCCTGGCGCATTTGAACAGACCGTCCAGCCCCGCACGCGGGGTCCAATTGGGACAATCGTACGGTATTGACGGTGGCGGCCCCCCGGGGGAATGCGACATCAGGATGACGAATTTATTAAAATCAAGGAGTTGGTGCTTGAGTGGCGGACAAGCCCGGCGCCAGAGGGGGGAGAGGAACGGCGCCGGAAGTTCGTCGGATTATTGTAACCGGGGCGAGTCAGCCGCCGTGGCGCTTGAGGATCTCTGCGTAGGCCGCATGACGGACATGCTGGCTCACGATACTGGCCAGGGTACGACCCTGCGGGTCGGTGGCAGCCGGGTTGCGGCCGGCGGCGGTGAAAAAGCCCAGGAAGCGGTCAAAGTCTTCTTCGCGCAGGCTGCGGTAAGCGCGCTGCAAGGCATGGAAGTCTGCGTTCAGGCCGCTTTCCGGTTCGATGTCCAGAAACACCTTGATCTGCTCGTCGGTCATCGGTTCGCCGATGACTTTCTTCTTGTCCTTGCGTTCGCTCATGCCGGGTTGCTCTCTTGTCGTGCCTGCGGTCGGGGTTTCGCTGTGCGGGCGGGGATTATCCGGCCCCGTGCGCAGGGATTCAACCTCGCATCCGGAAGGGGATCTGGTGACGGGTCATCAGGCCGCCGATGGTGATCAGCACGCGCACCATGGCCACGAAGGGGTCGGGGATCACCAGGCGCAGGCGGCGGAATTCATCCATCAGCGTGCGCAGGTTGTCCACCAGGGTGTCGTCGCGGGTCTGGGCATCAACCAATGCCTGAGACAGTGCCTGCAATCGTGCCTCGTCCACACCGCCGAAGCCGGCGGCCTCGAACAGGGGCTGCAGCGGTGCCTCCCCCTGGCCCAGCAGGCGCATCAGCAAGGCGGTGTACTGCAGGCGTGCCTCGGGGGTCAGGTTTTCCACGGCCCCCATATCCAGCACTGCCAGAGTGTCCGGGGCGGTGACAATGAAATTGCCCGGGTGCGGGTCGGCGTGGAACAGGCCGAATTCCAGGACCTGCTGCAAGGTGCTGTCGAGCAGGGTTTCCAGCAGAGGACGAATACGCGCATCGTCCTCGCTTTCCAGTACCTGTGACAGGCTCGGGCCTTCCATCCACTCGGTCACCAGCAGGCGTTCGCTGCACAGTTGCGGGAAGACTTTCGGTACCCGGATGCCGGCGCGGTGGGGCAGGGCGGCAAAGGCTTCCAGGTGGCGCGCTTCTTCGGTGAAATCCAGCTCACGTTCGGTGGTGGTGATCAGCTGGTTGACCACCTGGCGCAGGTCGATTTCCCGCAGCAAAGGTGCCAGCACCCGGCTCAGCGCACGCAGAGCGGCGGCATCTTCGTAGAATTCCTGGCGTACCCGGGGCAGTTGCAAC
This sequence comes from Isoalcanivorax indicus, assembly GCF_003259185.1. NCBI lineage: Bacteria > Pseudomonadati > Pseudomonadota > Gammaproteobacteria > Oceanospirillales > Alcanivoracaceae > Isoalcanivorax > Isoalcanivorax indicus. The sequence goes on along the minus strand of NZ_QGMP01000001.1, from coordinate 2,136,096 downwards.
TTGACCGCGACTTCGGTGCCGTCGGCCAGGCAGGCGCGGTGTACCTGGGCGATAGAGGCCGAGGCGACCGGAATAATGTTGAAGGCGCTGAAGGTCTGCGCCCAGTCCTTGCCGAGCAGTTCTTCCAGCCAGGGCTGCACGTCATCGAAATGGGCGCTGGGCGCGTCCTCGCGCAGGGCGGTGAAGGCCGCGATATAGGGCGGCGGCAGCAGATCCGGGCGACAGCTCAGGAACTGGGCAAACTTGATCCAGGCGCCGCCGTTGCGCCGACACAGCGCGGCAAAGGCATCGGCCACGTCCTGATGCAGCGGCATGCGGTCGGCTTCGCTGCTGGCACGCAACAGGTCCCGATGCAGCCACAGGGCCTGCTGCAACTGGCGAATGGTGCCCAGCACCCGTACATAGCGACTGCGCCCGTGCCAGATGAGACGCGGCGTGCTGGCCGCTGGACGGGCGGATGATGATGGCATAGTGACTCCCCGGTGAGGCTTCTTTATGACATAAATCCGGGGAGAAAGTCTAAGGGCCCTCTTCCTAGAGCCCGAGCACCTGTTTGGCGATGATGTTCCGCTGAATCTCGTTGGAGCCGCCATAGATGGTGGTGGCGCGGGTGTTCAGGTAGGTCGACAGGACGGGTACCCCGGAGACTGGCCCGATGGCAGACGCGTTGCCCGCAGTGGCCGGGTTCAGGGCCTGGGGCTGCCAGATTTGCGCCCAGCTGCCCAGCGCCTCGATGGCCATTTCGGTGACCTGTTGTGAGGCTTCCGAGCCGATGATCTTCAGCATGGAGGAAATGGCGCCCGGGTTCTGGCCGCTGGACAGTGCCGACATCACCTTCAGTTCGGCAGCCTCCACAGCGCGCACGCTGACTTCGGCGCGGGCCAGTTTGAGGCGGAAGAGTTCGTCGTCAATCGGCCGCTCGCCCGGTTGTCCCTGGGCGGCCAGATGGCGCACCTTGTCCAGCGACACTTGCAGGCGCGGGCTGTAGGCCTGGCCGCCGCGTTCGAATTCGAGCAGGTATTTGGCCACGGTCCAGCCGTCGTTTTCCTCGCCCACCACATTGGCCACCGGTACGCGTACATCCTCGAAGAACACCTGGTTCTGTTCGTGCTCGCCGCTGATGCTGATGATCGGATCGATGGTGATGCCGGGGGTGTTCATGTCCAGCAGCAGGAAGGTGATGCCTTGCTGGGGCTTGCCGTCGCTGCGCGTGCGTACCAGCAGGAACATGTGGCTGGCATGGTGGGCGTAGGTGGTCCAGATCTTGGAGCCGTTCAGCACATAGTGGTCGCCGTCGCGATCGGCTTTCAGTTTCAGTGAGGCCAGGTCGGAACCGGACTGAGGCTCGGAGTAGCCCTGGCACCAGAAATGCTCGCCGCTGAGCATGCGCGGCAGGTATTCGGCTCGCTGGGCGTCGGTGCCCTTGCCGATCAGGCAGGGGCCGCACATGTCCAGGCCCATGGGCAGCAGGCGCGGTGCATCGGCAGCGGCCGACTCTACGGCATATATATAGTGCCGGGTGATGCTCCAGTCGGTGCCGCCAAAAGCCTTTGGCCAGCTGGGGGCTGCCCAGCCCTTCTTCTCGTGCAGGATACGCTGCCAGGTCATGGCGGCATCGAAGTCCGCGAAGACGCTGGTCATCAGGGCGCCGGCGCGGCGCAGGTCGGCACTGAGGTGCTCATTGAGGAAGTCGCGGACTTCCTCGCGGAACTGCTGGTCTTCCGGAGACAGAACAAGTTTCATGTCGGGCGTATCCGTGGCTGAAGGCAGAATCTGGCGTGGGGCAAAGTTAGCAATACTCGGGCCTCATGACCACCGGGTCACTCGATTGGGAGGGACATTTTTTGCCAGATTCGTGGTGCTCCTGGCCAGGGAGGCCTCAGCGTTGCCCCCCGAGGGTGCGCTTGAGGCCCCGTATCAGCGTGATCCTGTCCTCACGGTTGAGCATTTCACCGATCACCCAGTCGCGGGCGTGGCGGCGCAGCGCCAGATGGGGCAGGTAAAAATCGTTATCGGGGATATGGCTGTGCAGATGCAGCCCGTAGCGCTCGAGCGAGATGGTCTCTACCGGCCCGCGCCGCCCCCGTGCAATGTCGACGCGCTCGGGTGTCAGGGTAATGACCTCTCGCCAGCAGGTGCGCTGGTTGGCGTACCACAGGGCCCATATAAGCAGCGCCGCTTCCGCGCCGCAGAAGGGCACCACCAGCCAGGCACCGATCCACAGAAAAAACAGCATCATGGCCAGAGAAAAGCCCAGGACGATCAGGATGAGGCCACGAATCTGCGCCCAGCTTGCCGAGCGATTGGGCAACAGTACGAAGCGCTCGAACTCGGGTGCCTGCTCATGAATGACCATGGGAGCCCTGTCAGGTCAGCCGCAACGGTACACAGAAAGATAGCATCACAGGACGTGACGGAAGGGGCAAGTGGTGGGGCAGGGCGCGGTACGGGGCGTTGGCCCCGTACCGCGAGGCCGCTTAGCTGGCAGCCATGTCTTTCAGTTTCTTCAGCGGACGAATCTTGACCGCGATGCTGGCCGGCTTGGCCTTGAACACGGTTTCTTCGCCAGTGAAGGGGTTGATGCCCTTGCGCGCCTTGGTGGCGGGCTTCTTCACGGTGGTGATCTTCATCAGGCCGGGCAGGGTGAACTGACCTGCGCCACGCTTTTTCACATGGCCTTCGATGATCCCGGTCAGCTCTTCCAGTACCGCAGACACCTGCTTTTTGGTCAGACCGGTGGTTTCGGCGATGTTGGCAGTAACTTGCGTCTTGCTCATCGGCTCAGTGATCGGCTTGACCTTGCGGGCTGCCGGTGCGGCGGCGGCTGCGACTTTCTTTGCAGCCGGTTTCTTGGCGGCGGTTTTCTTGGCGGCGGCTTTCTTCTTTACGGCCATTGCTGTGCGTACCCCTGTTGGTTGATGCAGCTGCGTCGAGCAGCCGGTTGTCGACGTTGCCCGGGTTATTGGAGAAGGCTGTCCGGGCAGGTCCTGGTGTGTCTGAGTCTGTCCTTGAACGACCCGGAAGCCTGTATTCAAGCGGCTTCCGCGCCAGTTATATGCCATGGCGCAGGTGTCAGCAAGCGTCCGGGCCCTGTTTTTCAGGGTTTTTTTGTATTTTTTCGGTTGAGGGGGCAGGGGGTTGCCCGTGCCGGAGGTCGCCGCCTGGCGCGGGCTGGCCCGGACAATGCGTTGGCATGGCTGCGCGCGAGGTGAATCGCTATACTATTGCGCCTTTCGCGGCTCCCCGGGCCGCGCCGTCAGATCCAGCGGAACGAGATGTTATGCGAAGCCATTACTGCGGTGACTTGAGAGCCTCCCACGACGGGGAAGCGGTGACATTGTGCGGCTGGGTGCATCGCCGCCGTGACCACGGGGGGGTGATCTTCCTCGACCTGCGTGACCGCGCCGGGCTGGTGCAGGTGGTATTCGACCCGGATACGGTAGAGGCCTTCGCCCTGGCAGATCGCCTGCGCAGCGAGTATGTGGTGCAGGTCACGGGGCGGGTACGGCTGCGCGATGAAGCGGTGCGTAACAGCCGTATGAGCACCGGCGACATCGAGGTGCTGGGCACCGCGCTGACACTGCTGAACACGGCTGAAACGCCCCCGTTCGAGCTGGACGAGTACAGCCAGGCCGGGGAGGAGGTGCGCCTCAAGTACCGCTACCTGGATCTGCGTCGTCCTGATGTACTGGCCAACTTCCGCTTCCGCTCGCGGCTGACGGCTGCGGTGCGCACGGCGCTGGAAGCACAGGGCTTCATGGATGTGGAGACCCCGATCCTGACCAAGGCGACGCCGGAAGGCGCGCGCGATTACCTGGTGCCCAGCCGCACGCATCCAGGCAGTTTCTTTGCGTTGCCGCAATCGCCACAGCTGTTCAAGCAGCTCCTGATGGTCGCGGGCTTCGATCGCTATTACCAGATCGCCAAGTGCTTCCGCGATGAAGATCTGCGTGCCGACCGGCAGCCGGAGTTCACCCAGATCGATCTGGAAGCCTCCTTCGTGACCGAGGAAGACGTGATTCAGGTGGCCGAGACCATGGTGCGCCAGGTATTCAGCCAGTTGCTTCAGGTGGAGTTGCCCGCCTTCCCGCGCATGCCGTTTGCCGAGGCCATGCGCCGTTTCGGTTCTGACAAGCCGGACCTGCGCATTCCGCTGGAGCTGGTGGACATTGGCGATCTGCTCGCCAAGGTGGAATTCAAGGTCTTTGCTGGCCCGGCGAATGATCCGAAAGGCCGGGTGGCCGCCTTGAACGTGCCGGGTGGCTGCGAGATGAGCCGCAAGGAGATCGACGACTACACGAAATTTGTCGGTATTTATGGCGCCAAGGGGCTGGCCTACATCAAGGTCAATGATCTGGCGGCGGGCAACGATGGCCTGCAGTCCCCGATTCTCAAGTTCCTGACCGATGACGCCATTGCCGGCATTCTGGAACGCACCGGCGCCCGGACCGGCGACCTGATCTTCTTCGGCGCCGACAAGGCGAAGATCGTCAACGAAGCACTGGGCGCGCTGCGCGTGCGTGTCGGCCACGATCGCAATCTGGTCGAGGGCGACTGGGCGCCGCTGTGGGTCGTGGACTTCCCGATGTTCGAGGAAGATGACGACGGCCACTGGGCGGCGCTGCATCACCCCTTCACCATGCCTTCCTGCTCGCCCGACGAACTGGCGGCCAACCCGGGGGCCGCCCTGTCGAAAGCCTATGACATGGTGCTCAACGGAACCGAGCTGGGTGGGGGGTCCATTCGTATTCACGAGCCCACCATGCAGCGTGCCGTGTTCAAGGCGCTGGGTATCAGCGACGAAGAAGCTGAAGAGAAATTCGGCTTCCTGCTGGATGCGCTGAAGTTTGGCGCGCCGCCGCACGGTGGCCTGGCGTTCGGTCTGGATCGCATGGTGATGCTGATGACCGGTTGCGAGTCGATTCGCGACGTGATCGCGTTCCCGAAAACCCAGACGGCGGCCTGCCCGCTGACCCAGGCCCCGGCCGAGGTGGCGCCGAAGCAACTGCGCGAGCTGGGCATTCAGCTGCGCAACCTTGAGAACAAGGACCGATAATACGAGGTTGGTATGGCCGGTCACAGTAAATGGGCAAACATCAAGCATCGCAAGGCGGCCCAGGACGCCAGGCGTGGCAAGGTGTTCACCAAGCTGATTCGTGAAATTACCGTGGCCGCCCGTCTGGGCGGTCCGGAGCCGAACGACAACCCGCGTTTGCGCGCGGTGGTGGACAAGGCGCTGACCGCCAACATGACCCGCGACACGATTGATCGGGCGATCAAGCGTGGTGCTGGCAGTGACGACAATGCCGACATGTCCGAAATCACCTATGAGGGCTATGGCCCGGGCGGTGTAGCGGTGCTGGTGGAAACCATGACCGACAACGTCAACCGCACGGTGTCCGACGTGCGCCATGCCTTTACCAAACATGGCGGTAATCTGGGCACCAACGGCTCGGTGGCCTACCTGTTCAGCAAACGCGGCGAGGTATTCCTGGAGCCCGGCCCGGACGAGGATGTGCTGCTGGAGGCCGCCCTGGAGGCCGGTGCCGAGGACGTGCAGACTCATGATGACGGGTCCTTTACCGTGATTACTGCAGCGGACCGCAGCTTCGGCGAGGTGGTCGATGCCCTCAAGGCGGCCGGTTTCGAACCGGCCAATGCGGAGGTCACCATGCACCCGGGCACCGAGGCCGACGTGGATGCGGAGATCGCGCCGAAGGTGATGAAGATGATCGATCACCTGGAAGACCTGGACGACGTGCAGAACGTCTACACCAATGTGCGCTTCCCGGATGATTTCGAAGGCTGAGCGCCGTCCGGGTCCGGTAGCGCTTGCATACTGTCCATAAGTTGAGTATCAATGCCGCATGACGCGCATTCTCGGCATTGATCCCGGATCCCGGTTTACCGGTTACGGCCTGATAGACCAGGTTGGCCAGTCCTCGCGCCTGGTCGCCTGCGGCACCATCGCCACCCGGGGTGACGATATTGCCCCGCGCCTGGGGCAGATATTCCGTGAACTCAATGACGTGGTTGGCGTGCATGCGCCGGTCGAAGTGAGCATCGAGAAGGTATTCATGGCGCGCAATGCCGATTCGGCGCTGAAGCTGGGTCAGGCACGGGGCGCTGCCATTGCCGCCGTGGTGCAGCATGATCTGCCCGTGTTCGAGTATTCGGCACGACAGGTGAAGCAGGCACTGGTGGGGCGTGGCGGCGCGGAAAAACACCAGGTGGCGCAGATGGTGTGTTATCTGCTGGGGCTGGAAAAAGCGCCGCAAGCAGATGCTGCCGATGCCCTGGCGATCGCCATCTGCCATGCGCATATGCGAGTCAGCCTCGCGCGCATGGCGGGCGCCACCGCCATACGCAGAAGAAGAATACGATGATCGGACGTCTCCGCGGCATCCTGCTTGAAGCCCGCCCGCCCTGGTTGCTGGTGGAGGCCGGCGGGGTCGGCTATGAAGTCGAGGCGCCGATGACCGCCTTTTACCAGCAACCCGTGCCGGGCCAGGAAATCATCCTGCATACTCATCTTGTTGTGCGCGAAGATGCACAGCTTCTCTATGGTTTTTCCGAGCGCTTCGAGCGCGAGCTGTTCCGTGCGCTGATCCGCGTCAACGGCGTCGGCCCCAAAATGGGGCTGGCTATCCTGTCCGGCATTGAGGCGGCGCGGCTGGTACGCTGCATCGAGGAGCAGGACACCACGTCGCTGGTGCGCGTGCCGGGTATCGGCAAGAAGACCGCCGAACGGCTGGTGATCGAGATGCGAGACCGGCTGGGGCGGCTCGAGGGCGCGCCGATTGTCCCGGGCCAGCCTGCCGTCAGCACGGCGGCTGTGGGCGCCCGGCAGGATGCGGTGGCGGCGCTGGAAGCGCTCGGGTACCGTTTACGCGACGCCGAACAGGCGGTGGCGCGGGTCGAGGATGACAGCCTCGACAGCGCCAGCATGATTCGGCTGGCCCTGAAATCACTGTCGCGCTGACCTGGCCGCGGAGCTGACACCGATGGATACCGAACGCATCATTTCCGCGCACAGCGCCGACGGCGACGAGCAGGTCGAGCGCGCTATCCGCCCCGCCAGTCTGGCGGACTACCGTGGTCAGCCGAAGGTCAGCCAGCGTCTCGAGATCTTTATTGATGCGGCGCGCATGCGCGGTGAAGCTCTGGATCACACGCTGCTGTTCGGCCCGCCCGGGCTGGGCAAGACCACGCTGGCGCATATCATTGCCCGGGAAATGGGCGCCGAGCTGAAAAGCACCTCTGGCCCGGTGCTGGAAAAAGCCGGTGATCTGGCCGCGCTGCTGACCAATCTGGAAGCGGGCGACGTACTGTTCGTGGATGAAATTCATCGCCTGTCGCCAGTGGTCGAGGAAATCCTTTACCCGGCGATGGAAGACTATCAGCTGGATATCATGATCGGCGAAGGCCCTGCGGCGCGTTCGATCAAGATCGAGCTGCCGCCCTTTACGCTGGTGGGGGCGACGACACGCGCCGGCCTGCTGACGGCGCCGCTGCGGGATCGTTTCGGTATCGTGCAGCGGCTGGAATTCTATTCGGTGGAAGATCTCACCGGTATTGTGCGCCGTGCCTGCGACATCTTCGCCCTGGATGCGGATGATGACGGCGCCGCAGAGGTGGCGCGCCGTGCACGGGGAACCCCGCGTATCGCCAACCGCCTGCTGCGCCGGGTGCGTGACTATGCCGAGGTCCGTGGCAATGGCCGCATCACCGGGGATATTGCTCGGGCTGCGCTGGATATGCTTGAGGTCGACGCCTGCGGTCTGGACGGCACCGACCGGCGACTGCTGACGACCATGATGGAAAAATTCGACGGTGGGCCGGTGGGGCTGGAGAGTCTGGCCGCTGCCCTGAACGAGGATGCCGGTACCCTGGAAGAAGTGGTGGAGCCCTACCTGATTCAGCAGGGCTTCATTCATCGCACGCCACGGGGCCGCCAGGTGACCAACCACGCCTGGCGCCATTTCGGCTTGCGGCCACCCGGGTCAGCGACGGCACCGGATCTGTTTGATGATTGAGTCGGTTCGTAAAACCATGACCAGTACCGGGGAATTCATACTGCCGCTGCGCGTCTATATCGAAGACACTGACGCCGGCGGCATTGTCTATTATGTGAACTACCTGAAGTTCATGGAGCGTGCGCGCACCGAGCTGCTGCGTAGTCTCGGGCACCAGCATTACACCCTGGCGGAGGAGGACTACCAGTTTGTGGTGCACTCCTGCGCCGTGCGCTACCACCGCCCCGCGCGTATTGATGACGCGCTGGTGGTGACGGCCACACTGAAGAAGGTGGGCCGGGCAGCGCTGGATTTTTTACAGCAAGTACGCCGCGATGGGGAATTATTGTGCGAGGCTGAGGTCCGTGTGGCCTGTGTCCGTGCCAGCGACCTGCGGCCGACGGCATTGCCCGCCGCACTGCGGGATGCCATGCAAGCTCAACGAGGAGAACGGGTAAATGGGTGACGGTAACAGTTTGTCCATGTGGTATCTGATCGCCAGCGCCGATCTGGTGGTGCAGGCGGTGATGCTGCTGCTGGTGGGCCTGTCGGTGGCGTCCTGGGCGATGATCTATCGCCGCTACAAGGTCATTGGTGGTGCGCGCCGTGCCGGGGCGGCCTTCGAAGAGCGCTTCTGGTCCGGTGAGGATCTGTCGACCCTGTACCAGCAGGTCAAGAAGTCCCCGAACCCGGAATGTGGCCAGGAAGCCATCTTTCGTGCCGGTTTCCATGAATTTGTGCGCTTGTCCAAGAGCTCCCGCGATGGCGATGCGGTGATGGTGGGGGCCCAGCGTGCCATGCGTGTGGCCCTGCAGCGCGAGCAGTCGCGCCTGACAGACAGCCTGCCGTTTCTGGCCACCGTGGGGTCCACCAGTCCCTATATCGGTCTGTTCGGTACGGTATGGGGGATCATGAATTCCTTCCTCGCGCTGGCCAATGTGACCCAGGCGAGTCTGGCCATTGTGGCGCCGGGCATCGCCGAGGCGCTGATCGCGACCGCCATGGGCCTGTTTGCCGCTATCCCGGCTGTGGTCGCCTATAACCGCTATGCGTCAGCCACCGACAGCCTGGTGGGCGACAGCGAAATGTTTGCCGAAGAGTTTTCCTCGATCCTGCATCGCCAGGCCCATGGGCGGGGAGAAGGCTGATGATCAAGGTGCGCGCGCCACGCAAGCTGGTGGCCGAGATCAATGTGGTGCCGTACATCGACGTGATGCTGGTGCTGCTGATCGTGTTCATGATCACCGCGCCGATGCTGACGCAGGGTATTCAGGTGGATCTGCCACGCACCAGCAGTGACCCCATTTCTGTCGATGATGAACCGGTGATTGTCAGTGTGCGCCGTGACGGCGGCTACTATATCAATATCGGTGAGAACCAGCAGACCACGGCCTCGCTGGATACCCTGAGAGGACATGCCCAGCGCATTCAGCGCAACGCGCCACAGACCCTGTTCCTGGTCGAGGGCGATACCCAGGTGCCTTACGGCAAGATCATCGAACTGATGGCGGCGCTGCAGAGCGCGGGCATCGAGCGGCTCGGGCTGGTCACGGAACCGCCGGATCGGGCCGATTGATGAGCTGGCGTGAGCATGCCCCGGCGATCGGCTTTTCACTGGCACTGCATGTGGCGGTGGTGGCGCTGGTGGGCGTTACCTGGTTTGGCACCACCGCGCGGGAGATCAAGCCCAGTGCGCCCCGGCATGTGCAGGCCGTGGTGATCGAGCGGCCTGCGGCGGCGCCGCCGCGCGCCCAGCCGCAGCCGCAACCGCGCCCCCAGCCTCAGCCTCGTCCTGAGCCACGCCCTGAGCCACGGCCCGAGCCGCCGGCAGAGGTGCCGCGCCCGCGTCCTGAGCCGCGCCCCGAGCCCCGGCCTGAGCCGACACCGCAACCGAAGCCGGAACCCAGGCCTGAGCCGAAGCCCGAGCCCCGGCCTGAGCCGCGCCCGGATTTCAGCCAGCCCGATCTGGATGCGTTGCTGGCCGAGGAAGAGATGGCGCTGTCGCAGCGTGATCGCGAGGACCAGGCGGCGGCCGACAGCGCCCTCACCGATACTGCGGGGCGTGCATTGGGCGACAGCGCCGAAATGGCAGGCTATGAGCGCGATATCCGTAATGCCGTGAGTCGCCGCTGGACCCGGCCGCCGAGTGCGCGCAACAACATGGAAGTCCGCTTGCGTGTGCGCCTGGCGCCCGGTGGTGATGTGCTGGACGTATCGGTGATTACGCCCAGCGGTGATGGCGCGCTGGATCGTTCTGCCGTTGCTGCGGTCAGAAACGCAAGCCCGCTGCCGGTGCCTTCCGGTCGCGAGTTTGAAAATTTTCGTCAATTTGATTTCCTGTTCCGACCGGAGGATATGCGGTTGTGAGAAAGTTGCTGCTGATGATGTTGCTCGCTTGCGCGAATATGGTGCACGCCAGTCTGGTGATCGAGGTTACCCAGGGGCGTGATGATGCATTGCCGATTGCGGTGGTGCCGTTTGCCACCAGCGGAGGCCAGCCAGAAGAGGATGTTGCGTCTATTATTGCTGCCAACCTGCATCGTAGTGGCCAGTTCCGGCCGCTGGACAGCGGCGACCTGCTGAGTCGGCCTGCCCGCGGTGAGGACATCATATGGCGCGATTTCCGGGTCATGAACATGGAATACGTCGTGCTGGGCCGGGTAAACCGCCAGGATGACGGGCGTTACCGCGTCGAGTATGAGCTGCATGATGTCGCCCGCGGGGCGCGCATGATTGCCGCCAGCTACACCGGCAGCGCCAGCCAGCTGCGTGACATGGCGCACTCGATCTCCGACAAGGTGTTCGAGCAGTTGACCGGGATCCCGGGGGCCTTCGGTACCAAGATCCTGTACGTGACGGTGGACGAGCGGCGCAGTCAGCCGTTCCAGCTGCAATACGCCGATGCTGACGGGCATCGGGTGCAGACCATCCTGAGCAGCCGCCAGCCGATCATGAGCCCGGCCTGGTCGCCGGATGGCAGCAAGGTGGCCTACGTCTCCTTCGAGGGGGACGGCCTGCCGAAGATTTATGTTCACGAAGTGAACAGCGGCCAGCGTCGGGTGGTATCGCGCGAAACGGGCATTAATGGTGCGCCAGCCTTCTCGCCAGACGGTACGCGTCTTGCATTGACGCTGTCGCGGGACGGTGTCCCGGAAATATATACGCTGGATCTGGAAACCAATCGCCTGGTGCGACGGACAAACAGCCGCTCGATTGATACCGAGCCGCGCTGGCTGCCGGACGGCGAGTCGCTGGTGTTCACGTCGAGCCGCAGCGGCGGCCCGCAGATTTACCGTCTGGACCTGCGCGACGGCTCGGTGCGCAGGCTGACATTCGAGGGTCCGTACAACGCGCGGGCCGACGTGACGCCGGATGGCCGCTACCTGGTGTTCGTTCACCGGGTGGACGGACGTTTCCAGATTGGTGTGCAGGATATGCGGCGCGGCACCTTCAATGTGCTGACCGCATCAAATATGGACGAGTCCCCCAGTGTTGCGCCTAATGGAACTATGATAATTTATGGCACACAACAGGGGGGGGCAGGTGTCCTCGAAGCCGTATCCATCGATGGCAGGGTTCGTGTAAGGCTGCCATCGAAGGAAGGGGAAGTGAGGGAACCGGCGTGGTCGCCGTTCCTCTGACAAAGGGTTTTTTTCGGACCTACCAATGGGTAATAACAGGAGTTCTAGACATGCGCGCTTCATCCATCTTTAGCCGTTTTTCAGTCGCTCTGATCGCGTCTGCAATGCTGGTAGCCTGCTCCAGCACGCCGACCGAGGACGACACCTCCGCTACCGACCAGCAGGTCGAGCGTGACGCTGACACCCGTCCGGTGACCCCGGCCGAGCCGACGCGCCCGGATTACAGCCACATTCCGCTGACTGCCGAGGGTTACCACAACCATCCGTCTCACTATGACGGCACCACCAACACCCGCGTCATCTACTTCGCGTTTGACCGCTCTGAAGTCCCGGCCGCTGCGTTCGACAGCCTGCGCGCCCACGCCAACCACCTGAAGCGCAACAGCAACGCGCGCATCCGTCTGGAAGGTCACACTGACGAGCGCGGCACCCGCGAGTACAACGTTGCCCTGGGCGAGCGTCGTTCCAAGGCCGTTGAGCAGTTCCTGCGTGTACAGGGCGTGTCTGCTTCCCAGATCGAGACCGTCAGCTACGGCGAAGAGAAGCCGGCAGCGCGTGGCTCTGACGAAATGTCCTGGGCCAAGAACCGCCGTGTAGAGCTGAACTACACCGCTGGCCGTCCGTAAGGTCGTGCTGACACCGATGAAACGCCTGCTCGCAGGTCTGGTTATCGGTAGCCTGGCGGGGGCTGCGTTCGCGCAGCCCCCGACCGGGCCTTTATCCGTTGAGGATCGCGTCTATCCGCGGCCGCAGTCCGGCAGCCCCGCACCGCCCCATCAGGGCGCTGGCAGTGGCGGTCAGGCCGTGCCCCAGGATGGCCTGATGCTGCTGATGCAGCAGATGAGCCAGATGGAAGACGAGATTCAGCGCCTGCAAGGGCGTGTAGAAGAGTTGCAACACGAGCTCGAATCCGGCCGCCGTGCCGAACGCGAGCGCTATCTGGATCTGGATACCCGCATCAATGCGCTGGCAGAAGCCTCCATTGAGCAGGGTGAGCGCCAGACCGCCCAGGCACGTGGCGGTACCCGTGACAGCGCCAGCGCGGAAGATGACCGCGCCGCCTATGCGGCTGCCCGTGAGAAATTGCTGGGCCGACAGTTCGAGGAGGCTGGCAAGGCCTTTGAGGGCTACCTTTCCGACTATCCGAAGGGCCAGTTCCGGCCATTCGCCCATTTCTGGCTGGGTGAAATCTACCGCAGCCGCAGCACGCCTGATCGTGACAAGGCGATGCAGCAATTCCGTATCGTGGTGGATGAGTACCCCGACCACAGTCAGGTGCCTGCCGCCCTCTACAAATTGGCGACGTTGCAGGCAGAAACCGGCGACACCAACCGCGCCCGGGTAACCCTGAACCGCATTATCCGCCAGTACGAGGATTCCTCCGAGGCGCGTCTGGCGCGCAGCATGCTGGAGCAGCTCGGCGACAACAGCTGAACCCCGTTTCGGCCAGCTGTGATAGAATCGCCGCCCCTGTATTCTCCGGCATTCGGGCGAGTTCACCGTGGACCTGCGCATCACCGAGATTTTCCATTCCCTGCAAGGCGAAGCCCGCACCGTGGGCCGCCCGACGGTATTCGTGCGCCTGACAGGGTGCCCTCAGCGCTGTGTATGGTGTGATACCGAGTACGCCTTCCAGGGCGGCGAGAGGCGTCACCTGGGGGAGATTCTGGAGACCGTGGCCGGGTTTGGCGCCCGCTACGTCACGGTCACCGGCGGTGAGCCACTGGCCCAGCCGAACTGTCTGCCCCTGCTGACAGCCTTGTGCGACGCGGGTTACGAGGTCAGCCTGGAGACTGGCGGCGCGATGGATATTGCCGGCGTGGACCCGCGTGTGGTGGTGGTGATGGACCTGAAGGCACCGGCTTCGGGCGAAATGCACAACAACCGTCTGGCCAATATTCCGCTGCTCAAGTCTGTTGATCAGGTCAAGTTCGTGCTGGCCAGCCGCAGTGATTATGACTGGGCGCGCATGCAGATTGATCTGCATCAGTTGGCGACCCGGGTGCAGGATGTGCTGTTGTCGCCGGTCTGGGGGCAGCTGAAGCCGGCGGATCTGGCCGCCTGGATACTTGAAGATCGCCTGCCGGTGCGCTTCCAGATGCAGTTGCACAAGCTGCTCTGGGAAGATGCCCGGGGGCGCTGACAGCGAGGCTGACAGATGGAACATGCCAACGATACCGCCGTGGTGCTGCTTTCTGGCGGTCTGGACTCGGCCACCTGCCTGGCACTGGCCCACAAGGCTGGCTTTACCGTGCATACGCTGGCGTTCGACTATGGCCAGCGGCACCGGGCCGAGTTGCTGGCTGCGGAACGTATTGCCCAGGCGCAGGGCGCGGCGAGCCACCGGGTGATTCGTCTGGATCTGGGCAGCATCGGCGGCTCGGCGCTGACCGATACCTCCCTGGCGGTACCGGAAAACGGCGGCGAAGGCATCCCGATCACCTATGTGCCCGCCCGCAACACGGTATTCCTGTCGCTGGCACTGGGGCTGGCGGAAGTGCTGGATGCCAGGGCCATCTATATCGGGGTCAACGCCGTGGATTATTCCGGCTACCCGGACTGCCGCCCGGCCTTTGTCGATGCCTTCCGGACGCTTGCGGCGGTGGCGACCAAAGCCGGGGTGGAAGGGCACGGTCCCTTCATCGAAACACCGCTGCTGACCCTGAGCAAGGCCGACATCATTCGCACCGGTACAAAGCTTGGTGTGGATTACGGCCTGACCGTGTCCTGTTACCAGGCTGACGATCAGGGGCGGGCCTGTGGCCGCTGCGACAGCTGCCGCTTGCGCCGCGCCGGGTTCGACGATGCCGGGGTGCCTGATCCCACGCGATATCAGTCATGACAAACTAATTACCCGCTGCCCCTTGTAACCGGGCAAAAAATTAGTATCATTTGCGCCTCTTCGACGGGCCGTTAGCTCAGCGGTAGAGCAGTTGGCTTTTAACCAATTGGTCGATGGTTCGAATCCATCACGGCCCACCATCTTCAGAAACGCCCCGGCAGCTCCTGCCGGGGCGTTTTTGTTTGTGCCGCTGTTCCTTCACAGTCCGGTCACGCCCTGTACAGCTAGAATCATCTGTACAAGCAACGGGTGGACAGGTCATGAGCACGATTCCAGTAGGTATCAGCGCCTGCCTGACAGGGCAGACGGTGCGCCACGACGGGGGGCACAAGCACTCCCGCTATTGCACCGAGGTGCTGTCGCGCTGGTTCACCCTGCGCCCCTTGTGCCCGGAGGCGGGCGCCGGTTTGGGCACCCCCCGGCCCAGCATGCGGCTGGAACAGCGTGGCGAGGCCGTGCGTCTGATCAGTCCGCGTAACGACCATGATGTCACCGATGCCGTGATGGCGTGGAGCGCCAGCCAGCTGGATGCCCTGGCCGACCTGCGCGGCTTCATTCTGACAGCCAAGTCGCCCAGTTGCGGGATGAGCCGGATTCGGGTGTACAACCCGGAAGGGGATGTCGTGCGCCGTGATGCCAGCGGGCTCTTTGCTGTGGCCCTGATGCAGCGTTATCCGTTGCTGCCGGTGGAAGAAGCGGCGCGCCTGAATGATGACGCCTTGCGCGAGAACTTCATGGAGCGGGTGTTTCTTTACGATGACTGGTGCCGGCTGCGCGCTGCGGGTCTGAGTGCCGCCACCCTGCTGGATTTCCATACCCGCCACAAACTGCAGATGCTGGCCCATTCCCAGCAGGGCTATCGTGAGCTCGGGCGGCTGCTGGCGGATCTCAAGCGGGTGGATCTGAACGCCCTGGCGGACGAGTACATCGCCCGGGTCATGCACCTGATGCGACAGCGTGTCTCGCCCGGTGCTCATGTGAACGTGATGCAACATGTGCTGGGCTATTTTCGCCGCAATACGGATGCGGCGCTGCGCGAGGCTGCAGACGCCCAGATTGCGGCTTATCAGCGCGGTGAAGTGCCGTTGGTGGTGCCGCTGACGCTGCTGCGGCTCATGCAGCAACAGGCGCCGGATGCCTGGTTGGCGCGGCAACACTATCTGGCGCCGTACCCGGATGCTCTGGGCCTGAGGAATCGTCTGTGAGCGCGGCCGCCGAACCGTTGCTGTCGATCAGCGCCGCGGGTGCGCTGACGGGCGTGAATCCGGTCACCCTGCGGGCCTGGGAGCGTCGCTATGGGCTGTTGCGCCCACACCGCACGGAGCAGGGGCATCGGCTTTACCGCGATGCGGATGTGCAGCGCATACGACAGATTGTCCTCTGGCTGGACAAGGGCGTGGCGATCAGTCGCGTGCGCCCGTTGCTGGATGCCGAGCGCCCCGACATGACGGACATCGCCCCGGACTGGGCCGAGGCCGTGGAGGCGGGGCGTCAGGCGGCCATGGCGCTGGCGCCGCATCGTCTGGAGCAGCAGTTCAATCGGCTCGCATCTGAGTATCCGCTGGCCCGCGTGTTCAGTCACTGGCTGGCGCCCCTGCGGGCGACCCTCAAGGCACAGGCGGCCCTGCCCGGGGCCTGTGCCGCATCCGGGGTGCTTGAAACCTTTGTCCGGGCCAAGCTGGGGACACGGCTGCTGGCCGCCCAACGCCGCGCAGGCCGAACGCCGCGCTGGGTCATTCTGCCAATGGGACAGGGCACGGCCTTGGCGCCGCTGATGCTGGCCGCCCTGTGTGGCGAAGCCGATCTGCCCTGCATACTGTTACCGGGCATGCCACCCGCAGAAACACTGCGCGTGCTCGCACATCGCCAGGACGTGCAAGGTCTGCTGCTGGTGCTGCCTGCCGATATCACCGTTACGCTGTTGCGGCGTGGGTTGGGGGCGGCTGCACGGCACCTGCATGGCCGCTTGTGGGCCTGTGGCGAGGGGCTGCTGACACTGAACAGCCTGCCGGAGGGGCTGGTAGCGCTATCCGGCGATATGGATACCGTGGTGCAGAAGCTGGCACGACAACAGGGGGGTGCGTCATGACCACACTGGTGTGGTACCGCAATGACCTGCGCGTGCAGGATCACCAGGCGCTGAGCGCGGCGCTGGCCAGTGGCGAGCCGGTGCGCGCCCTGTATCTGTTGTGTCCGGCACAGTGGGACGCCCATGACGTCGCGCCCTTGCGGCGCTGGTATGTGCTGGCCTCGCTGCGTGAACTGGGCAGCAGCCTGGGTCGACTGGGTATCCCGCTGGACATCCTGGATTGTGGCGACTTCGCTGCGGTGCCGAGGACGTTGGCGGATTACTGCGGCCGCCACGCCGTCCGGACACTGTTCAGCACCCGTGAATACCCGCTGAATGAGCGTCGCCGCGATCATGCGGTGGTGGATGCCCTGCGGCCACTGGGCGTGGACCTCAAGGGTTTCGATGACGCGGTGCTGGTGCCGCCACGCAGCCTGCGCACCGGGCAGGGTACGCCCTATACGGTGTTTACCCCGTACCGTCGCCGCTGGGATGCGTTGCTGGCGGAGCAGCCGCCGACCTTGCCGTTGACGCCCGGGCCGACCCGTTCGACCCGCGCGGTGTCGTTCGAGAGTCGCGTGCTGGACAAGGCGCTGACCACACTGTCGCTGCCCGCCTCGATGACACAAGGCTGGCAGGCGGGCGAAAAGGCGGCGCTGGCGCAATTGAAGGCATTTGTTGATGGCCCCTTGCCGCACTACAAGCGTGACCGTGACATGCCAGCCTTGCCGGGCACCAGCCTGTTGTCCACCGCGCTCTCGGCAGGCACGCTCAGCGTGGCGCGTTGCTTTATTGAAGCAGATGCCCGGCGCAGCGCCGGGCGCGAGGGTGTGGCGACCTGGATCAGTGAGTTGGCCTGGCGTGATTTTTACCGGCAGATCATGGCCAATTTCCCGCATCTGGCCCGGGGCGAACCGTTCCGTCCTGAAACCGGTTTCGTGCAGTGGTCGGGCAACGACGAACACTTCCAGGCCTGGTGCGAAGGGCGCACCGGTTACCCGTTGGTGGATGCGGCCATGCGCCAGCTGAACAGCACCGGCTGGATGCATAACCGGCTGCGCATGGTCAGCGCCATGTTCCTGACCAAGAACCTGTTTATCGACTGGCGCCTGGGCGAGCGTTATTTCATGCAGACGCTGATTGACGGAGACCTCGCCGCCAACAACGGTGGCTGGCAGTGGAGTGCGTCCACCGGTACGGATGCCGCGCCTTATTTCCGCGTGTTCAGTCCGGTGCGGCAGAGCGAGCGCTTCGACCCGGAAGGCCACTTCATTCGCAGTCAGATCCCCGAGCTGGCGCATCTTGATGGCAAAAGCATTCACCAGCCATGGCGCAGCCCCATGCTGGCACCGGATTACCCGACACCTGTTGTTGCCCTGGACGGCGTGCGAGAGCGTGTTACCGCTGCATTCCAGGCAGCCCGGGATATCTACGACAACACTCATGACACCGATCATCACCGCAAGGGAGAAACCCGTTGAGCAAGAAAATCGCCATTATTGGCGCAGGTATCAGTGGTCTGACAGCGGCCTGGCTGCTCGGTCGTCGGCATCAGGTCACGCTGTTCGAAGCAGAACAGACGCTTGGCGGGCACACTCACACCGTGCCGGTAACCCGGCCGCACGGCGACTATGCGATAGACGTTGGCTTCATCGTTTTCAATGACCGCACCTATCCCCATTTCAATCGCCTGCTGGACCAGATCGGTGTTGGTCGACAAGACACCGAGATGGGTTTTGCCATCAGTTGCGAGCGCACCGGCGTTGAATATTGCGGCCGCAACCTGGCCGGTGTGTTCGCCCAGCGCCGCAATCTGGTGTCAGCGGCCCACTGGCGGATGATTCGTGACATCCTGCGTTTCAATCGTGAGGCGCCAGCCTTGCTCGACAACCAGGATGGCGAGTTGCCCCTGGGGGAGTACCTCCGTCGTGAGGGGTACAGTGAGCGCTTCATGAGCCACTATATCCTGCCCATGGGGGGCGCCATCTGGTCCTGCAGCGAGAAGCGCATGGCGGAGTTCCCGGCCAGGTTCTTCGTTCGCTTTTTCGATCATCACGGCTTGCTCAGCCTGAAGAACCGGCCGCAATGGCATGTGGTGCCCGGTGGTTCCTCGCGCTATCTGGACAAGCTGGTGCCGGCCATCAATGCCGAGATACGTCGCGGCTGCCGGGTGCTCGAGGTGACCCGGCAGAACGAGGGTGTGACGGTGCTCAGCGCCGCCGGCAGCGAGCACTATGACGAGGTGATCCTGGCCTGTCATAGCGATCAGGCACTGTCCTTGCTGGCGGATGCCGATGCACAGGAGCAACAGCGCCTGCGTGACATTCCCTACCAGGATAATGACGTGGTGCTGCATACCGACACTCGTCTGTTACCGCGCAGCCGCAAGGTCTGGTCGAGCTGGAACGCCCTGTTGCCGGAGATACCGGGCGATCTTATCCAGGTCACCTACAACATGAATATCCTGCAAGGCATCGAGGCGCCGGAAACCTTCTGTGTCACCCTGAATGCAACAGATCGTATCAATCCTGCGTCGATTATCAGCCGACACCGCTTTGCTCACCCGGTGTTCACCCCGGCGGGCATAGCGTCGCGGCATGCGATCGAGGCCGCCAACGGCGCACGTCATACCTGGTTCTGCGGCGCCTGGTGTCGCAACGGTTTTCACGAAGACGGGGTGGTGTCGGCGTTGCGCGTGGCGGAAGCCTTCGGAGAGACGTTGTGAAGCCGGAGCACGGGCTCTACAGCGGGTGCGTCTGGCATCAGCGTGAGCGCCCGGTAGTGCACCGTTTCAGCTACCCCCTGTGGCTGCTGGCGGTGGATATTGACGATACCGCGACGTTGCTGGCGCGACATCGCTGGTGGGGCCGGAAACGGCGTCCGGTAGTGCTGCGCGATCGCGATTATCTTGCCGGTGAGGCGAGCGGCGACAGGGGGTTGTCGGCGGCAGTACGTGACAAGGCTGCAGCGCTCGGGATGGACTGGCAGCAGGGGCGGGTGATCATGCTGGCGCAGCCGCGGTTGTTCGGCTGGCTGTTCAATCCGCTGGTGCTGTACTGGCATTTTGCCCCGGGCAGCCCGGTGCCGGATCAACTGCTGGCCGAGGTCAGCAATACCCCGTGGCACCAGACGCACTGGTATCCGCTGGTGCTGGCGCCTGCCGGGGGGAATGAATATACCGCAGAACATGACAAGGGTTTCCATGTGTCGCCTTTTATGGCCATGGCGCAGCGTTACCGCTGGACGGTGGTGCTGCATGACGCCAGCCTCACGGTGCGCATAGAAAACTGGGACAGCGATGGCAAGTTGTTCACGGCGGGCATGACCCTCGACCGGCAGGAGGCCGACGCCCTGAACATGGGGCAGGTCATACGGCGCTTTGGCTGGCAATCACTGCGAGTCAGCGCAGGCATTTATGCCCAGGCGTTCCGCCTGTGGCGCAAGGGGGTGCCGTTTCACGGGCATCCCGACAAGCAGTGACGTATTCACAGGTGGAGACAGGCAAATGGGGATGATGAAACTGCAGGATACGGGCGCGATACCGGATACCGGATTGCTGGACCGCGTCGCGCGGCGTTTTGTGCTGAAGACGCTGCGGCAGTTTCCTGCCGGGCAACTTGTCATCACCGAACCGGACGGCAACCAGACGGTCATCGGCCATGGTCAGCCCACCGGGCGGATCATGATGCACGACTGGCGCACCTACCGCATGCTGTTTACCGGCGGCTCCCTGGGTGCGGGTGAAGCCTTCATGGAAAAGCTCTGGAGCAGCGAGGACCTGACCGGCGTGATCCGTTACTTCGCCGCCAATGTCAGTGCCATGCAGGATCTGGAAAAGGGCGCCGCGCGGCTGTTCAGCCCATTGCTGGCTGTGCTGCACAACATGAATCGCAACTCGATCACCGGCTCCCGCCGCAATATCGCGGCACATTACGACCTGGGCAACGATTTCTTTCGTCTGTTTCTGGACGAAACCATGATGTATTCCAGTGCCATCTACGCCAGTGAGGACATGAGTCTTGATGCGGCGGCGGTGCACAAGCTGGATGTGATCTGCCAGAAGCTCAAGCTGGGTCCGGACAACCATTTGCTGGAAATCGGCACGGGGTGGGGCGGGCTGGCGGTGCATGCGGCCAGACATTACGGCTGCCGGGTCACCACCACCACCATCTCGGCGGAACAGCACAAGCATGCCTGTGAACGGGTGGCCGCCGAGGGGCTTGAGTCTCGTGTCACGGTGCTGGATCAGGATTACCGGCTGTTGCAGGGCCGCTACGATCGCATCGTGTCGGTGGAGATGATCGAGGCGGTGGGGCACCAGTATCTGAACAACTACTTCGGCAAGCTCGATGAACTGCTCACCGACGACGGCCTGATTCTGTTGCAGGCCATCACCATTCCCGATCAGCGCTATGCCTATGCCATCAGCCATGTGGATTTCATCAAGCGCTACATCTTTCCGGGCGGCTTCCTGCCGTCTCTGCGTGTGATGTGCGACAAGCTGTCCGTCTGCACTCGCATGACCCCCCTGGATGTGCAGGACATAGGCATCGACTATGCAAAAACGATTGCCGATTGGCGGGAGCGCTTCATGGCCGCCAGCAAGCAGGTGACGGCCCTTGGCTTCGATGGTCGCTTCCAGCGCATGTGGGAATACTATCTGTGTTATTGCGAGGGGGCCTTCCGGGAACGTGCCATCAGTACGGTACAACTGCTGGGAGCCGGGCCCGACTACCGACCGGGCCGCTGATGTCGGCAATACCCCCACCTATGCTATGATCGACCTTTCACGGTGCCCATAAAGCACCCTGGTGCCTGGCGCGATGCCGCGCCGGGCGCCTCGTGTCAACTTGTTGAAAGGGAAGCAAAACTTCCCTGTGATGCCGATGACAGCACAGGCCCAAGAGCTGGTCCGGGAGCACCTGGACCGCATTCACCCGATCACCGAGCTTGATGACGTTCAGCGCGAAGCATTCCGCCAGCGTATCAGGCAATTGTTACAGCAGCGCGACGCGGTGCTCGTGGCTCACTATTACACCGATCCGGAAATCCAGGCGCTGGCGGAAGAGACTGGCGGCTGTGTCGCGGATTCGCTGGAAATGGCGCGCTTCGGCAAGGCACATCCGGCCTCGACCCTGATCGTGGCCGGTGTGCGTTTCATGGGCGAGACGGCCAAGATCCTGAGCCCGGAGAAGCGTGTGTTCATGCCGACGCTGGAGGCGACCTGCTCGCTGGATCTGGGATGCCCGGTAGAGACTTTCTCGGCGTTCTGCGATGCCCATCCGGATCGCACCGTGGTGGTGTATGCCAATACCTCGGCAGCCGTGAAAGCCCGCGCCGACTGGGTGGTGACATCCAGTATTGCGGTGGAGCTGATCGAACATCTGGACCGTCAGGGCGAAAAGATCCTGTGGGCGCCAGACAAGCACCTGGGCG
Source organism: Isoalcanivorax indicus (assembly GCF_003259185.1). NCBI lineage: Bacteria > Pseudomonadati > Pseudomonadota > Gammaproteobacteria > Oceanospirillales > Alcanivoracaceae > Isoalcanivorax > Isoalcanivorax indicus. Next base: position 2,114,094 of record NZ_QGMP01000001.1, on the reverse strand, counting down.
ATTACGTGGCCCGCCAGACTGGCGCCGATGTGCTGTGCTGGGACAGTGCCTGTATCGTGCATGAGGAATTCAAGGCGCGCGGGGTGCTGGAACTGAAGAAGGCGCATCCGGACGCGGCGGTGCTGGTGCACCCCGAATCACCGCAGGCGGTGGTGGACATTGCCGATGTGGTGGGCTCGACCTCCCAGCTCATCAAGGCGGCCTGTGATCTGCCCAACCAGACCCTGATTGTGGCCACTGACCGGGGCATCTTTTACAAGATGCAGCAGCTGGCACCCGGCAAGGCCTTCATTGAAGCGCCCACCGCCGGCAGCGGCGCCACCTGTCGCAGCTGCGCCCATTGCCCGTGGATGGCCATGAACGCGCTGGACAACATGTGCCGGGTGCTCGAGGACGAGCATGGCGCGGGACAGGAAATCTTCGTCGATCCGAAGATTGCGGAACAGGCCATGATCCCCCTGAACCGCATGCTCGACTTCGGCGCCTCTCTGAAACGCTGACGCGCAGCAGGCTGGGCTCGACCCAGCCTGCGTGCCGCCGTATCAGGCGGGCTGAGGGGTACGGCGACGGCGAGGACGGCTGTTGGCCGGTTTGTTGCCCCCGGGGGCGCTGCCCTGCGGGCGTTGTCCGCCGCCGTTGCCGCCACGACCCTGACTGCGGGCCTGACCGCCACCACCATTGCCACGACCGCCACCGCCACCGCGTTGCTGGCGCCCGTTGGGAATCGGTTCCGGCTTGATGCGCGGGTCCGGTTCGAAGCCGGGCAGTATTTCGACCGGCAGGCGTCGCTTGATCAGCTTTTCGATCCCGGCCAGCAGCTTGTCTTCGTCCACGCAGACCAGGGAAATGGCTTCCCCCACTGCGCCAGCCCGGCCCGTGCGGCCAATACGGTGCACATAGTCTTCTGCCACGTTCGGCAATTCGAAATTCACCACATGGGGCAATTCGCTGATATCGATACCGCGTGCGGCAATATCGGTGGCCACCAGCACTTGCAGACTGCCCGCCTTGAACTCGGCGAGGGCGCGTGTCCGTGCTGACTGGCTCTTGTTGCCATGGATGGCCAGGGCACTGATGCCCTGTTTCGCAAGCTGTTCGGCAAGGCGGTTGGCACCGTGCTTGGTGCGGGTAAAGACCAGCACCTGATACCAGTTGTGGCGGGTAATCAGTTCGGCCAGCAATTCGCGTTTGCGCTCGCGGTCCACGCGGTAGACCGTTTGTGCGACGGTATCCGCAGTGGCATTGCGGCGCGCCACTTCGATCAGGGCCGGGCTGTTCAGCAGGCTATCGGCCAGCGTCTTGATCTCATCGGAGAAGGTTGCCGAGAACAGCAGATTCTGCCGGTTCTTCGGCACCAGCCGCAGGACCTTGCGAATATCATGGATAAAGCCCATGTCGAGCATGCGGTCGGCTTCGTCCAGGACGAGGATCTCGATATTCGACAGATCGACAGTGCCCTGACCAGCGTGATCAAGCAGACGGCCGGGGCAGGCCACCAGGATATCGACGCGTTTCTTCAGGCGATCCACCTGCGGCTGCATGCCGACACCGCCGAACATGACCATGGAGGTGAGATCCACATGCTGGCCATACAGGCGCACGGATTCTTCCACCTGGGCGGCCAGCTCCCGGGTCGGGGCGAGGATCAGGGCGCGCACGGCGCCGCGTTTGCGCGGCGCTGTTTCGCTCAGACGCTGCAGGATCGGCAGGGTAAAGCCAGCGGTCTTGCCGGTGCCGGTCTGGGCGCCTGCCAGCAGGTCACCGCCCTGGAGTACGGCGGGAATGGCCTGGCGCTGGATCGGGGTGGGGGTGTCATAACCGCGCTCGCGCACGGCACGCAGAATGGCTTCGGACAAGCCAAGTTCAGAAAAGGACATGATGCTCCGGAAAAAGTCGGGCGCCCGTCGCTGCATTCAGGACCAGTCACGGGCGTAAAGAAAATCGGGAATAGGGCGCAATCGGCGCCGTCGCTGACTGGAAGCGACGCGGCAGTATAGCCCTCAGAAGCGCTCGTTGGCCAGCCGTTCCATTTCCTGGAGCCGGGCACGGACCTGGCTGTGCAGGGCAAACCGCTCGTTGCTCTGGTTCAGGGCAAAGCGCATCTGCTCCAGGCCGCGCTGTTCCTGACCAATGGCAAACAGGTACTCCCCCCGGGCCTGATGGGCGCGGGCGCGATCACCCTCCCTGCCCCAGGCGTCGGCCATCATGCTCCACAGCATCGGGTCCTGGCGTTTCAGCAGCAGGCGATCCAGCAGGCGGCGCGCCTCGGCGTAGTCCTCGGTGGCAATCAGATTGCGTGCCAGCATCACCGAGGTCGCATAGTTGCCGGGCATCAGATCCAGCACCTGTTCCAGAATCTCGATGGCACGGGCATGGTCATCGCGGTTTTCGGCCACTTCGGCCAGTGCCAGGCGGTACCAGAACTGGTCCGGGTCATGTTCCATCAGTCGATGCAATGTGCTTTCCGCCAGATCATACTGACGCGCGCGCAGGGCGCTCATGACCAGGCCGAAGCCGGCGGCCTGCTGGGCGATACTGCTGCCGCCTTCGTACTGGCCGCGAAAATGGGTCAGGGCCTGCTGGGCATCGCTGATGAAGGCGGCCTGAATACGGGCGCGGATCAGATCGAACTCCGGGGTGGCTCGCAGGCGTGGCCGGGCCAGGGACTCAGCGCGGTTGCGGCTGTCGGCAATCCGCGTTTCGGTGACCGGGTGGGTCAGCACGAATTCCGGCGGCGACCCCGCGTACTGGCGGCTGCGGGCCATACGCTCGAAGAATCGCGGCATGGCATGCGGGTCCATCCCCGCGTTGACCAGGGTCTGCATGCCCACCCGGTCCGCTTCGCGCTCGTGGTGGCGGGAGTAGGCCAGTTGTGACTGGATGGCGGCCGCCTGGCTGGTGGCGATACCGGCCATGCCGGCCTGGGCATCGCCGGCGATGGCCACCGCCAGGCTGGCCAGCATGGCGGCGAGCATGGCCTGGTTCATGCGGCGGCTGTCGGCATAGCGACGGGTGAAGTGACGCTGGCTCACGTGGGCGATTTCGTGGGCGACCACGGCGGCCACTTCGTCTTCGGTTTCGGCGTTCAGGAACAGGCCGGCATTGAGCCCGATGACGCCTCCGGGTACGGCAAACGCGTTGATCTCGCGATTATTCACCACCACGATGGCCAGATCCGGCTCCGCCAGATCGCTGTGCGATGCCAGCCGATAGACCAGATGCTCCACGTAATCCTGCACCAGCGGGTCCTGAAGGATAGGCGCCTGGCTGCGCAGGCTGCGCAGCCAGGCACGCCCGAGCCGGTACTCCTGCTCGGGGGTCAGAATGGTGCCGGTGGGGTCCCCCAGATCCGGAAGCTGGGTATTGGCGCCCACGGAGCCGCTGGCCAGTGCCATGATGAGCACCAGTGGCAACAACCGTATCAACGTGATCTCCTGTTCATGCCTGCGATCAGTATAATGCACTCAACGATGCTATGACGTGATGCGCGCCAGGGGGCCATGACCATGACCAGCGGCACAGTTGCCACCGGACCACTGCCCACCGCGGACGACGTCCTTGACGCGCGCGGCTTGCGTTGCCCCATGCCCCTGCTGCGCGCGCGGCAGGCCTTGCGCCACTTGCCGTCGGGGCACACCCTGCTGGTGCGCGCCACCGATGCCGGTTCACGACGCGACATTCCCGCCTATCTGAGACAATCAGGACATGAACTGGTTCGCAGTGGCGAGGTCGATGAAGAATTCTGGTTCCTGATCCGCACAGCCAAGGGAGACTCTTAAGTGCTGGATATTGTCCGTAACTGGTTTCGCGCCTATTTCTCGGACGAAGAGGCGGTATATCTGTTCTTCCTGCTCGCCGGGGGATTGCTGGTCATCCTGCTCTTTGGCGGCATGCTGGCGCCGGTGCTCACGGCGCTGGTGCTGGCTTACCTGATGCAGGGGCTGGTGAGCGCGCTGATGCGCTGGGGGTTGCCGGAGAAACTGGCGGTGCTGCTGGTCTACCTGCTGTTCGTCAGCCTGCTGGTGGCGACGCTGGTGTTGCTGTTGCCGGTGATCTGGAAGCAGACCGTGAATCTGGTCCAGGACCAGCTGCCACGTATTCTCAATAACAGCGAACGCTGGCTGCGCGAGCTGCCCGCCGCCTACCCGGACATGATTTCCATGCGCCAGGTGGATGCGATTGTCGACACGGCGCAGCATCAGCTCGCCAACGCCGGCCAGGCCGTGCTGTCCCTGTCCCTGGCGACCATTCCCAGCATTGTCGATGTGATGATCTTCCTGGTGCTGGTGCCGCTGCTGGTGTTCTTCTTTCTGGCCGACCGCAAGCGCCTGCTCGAGTGGAGCGCGTCGATGCTGCCAAACCGGCGCCGCGTACTGGGCAATGTCTGGGCCGAGATGGATCAGCAGATTGCCAATTATGTGCGTGGCAAGGCGATCGAAATCCTGATCGTCGGGGTGGTCACCTATATCGCCTTCAAAGTGCTCGGATTGAACTACGCGCTGCTGCTGGCGGTGCTGGTAGGCCTGTCGGTGGTGATTCCGTATATCGGTGCCACGGTGGTGACGATTCCGGTGGCCGCCGTGGCCTGGGTGCAGTTCGGCTGGGGTGGGGAATTCGCCCTCGTCATGATCGTCTATGGCGTGATCCAGTTTCTCGATGCCAACGTCCTGGTGCCGTTCCTGTTCTCCGAGGCCGTCAACCTGCACCCGGTGGCCATTATCACCGCCATCCTGTTCTTCGGGGGCCTGTGGGGGTTCTGGGGCGTCTTCTTCGCCATTCCGCTGGCGACGCTGATCAAGGCGGTGCTGTATGCCTGGCCGCGACAACAGCAGGGCGGGATAGTGGTGGATCCGCCGCCACCCTCCGTGGCGGCGGACGAGGCGCATAACGGGCCGCTCTGAGTGGGCAGCCCGGAGCGGCGGCGCGCTACAGCGCGCGCGCTGCCTCGAGCACGTCCTCAGCGTGGCCCTTGACCTTTACCTTGCGCCATTCCCGGCGCAGGGTGCTGTCGGCGTCAATCAGGAAGGTGCTGCGTTCAATGCCCTCGAACTCACGCCCGTACATCTTCTTCAGCTTGATCACGTCGAACAGCCGACACAGGGTTTCGTCCTCGTCCGAGATCAGCTCGAAGGGCAGCCCGAGTTTGTTGCGGAAATTCTCGTGGCTGCGCAGGCTGTCCTTGGACACGCCATACACCAGGCAACCGGCGTTCTCGAAATCGCTGTGCAGATCACGGAAGTCACTGCCCTCTGTGGTGCAGCCCGGCGTGTTGTCCTTGGGATAGAAATAGAGCACCACCTTGTGCCCCTTGAAGTCGCGTGAACGGACGGTCTGGCCGCTGGTGGCGGCGGCGGTGAAGGCAGGAATGGTCTTGTCCAGTTGTGCGGTCTTGCTCATCGGCTGTCCTCTGTTGAACCGTGGCAGGCTTCAGCTACGGCGGGGTTGCAGGGTGGCATCAAGATTGCGTTCTTCGCAGAAATCCAGGAAGGCATCGCGCAACCGGGCCACGGATTCTTCAACCGGCACGCTCAGCGTCAGGTGAAGGCTGAACATGCGCGTGCCGGTATGCGGAGCGGCATAGGTGCCGGTACTCAGATCACTGATGTTGATACCCCGGGCGGAGAAGAACTGGGCGATCTCATGGACGATGCCCGGATGGTCCATGGCCACCACCTCCACCTGGTAGGGACGGGCGCCTGCGGGCGCTTCCCGAGGTGCCGTACGGCGCAGGGTCAGGGTCAGGTCCAGTTCGCCCGCGACCGGCGGCAGGGCCTCCTCCAGTCGGGCCAGGGTGGCCTCATTGCCGCTGACCAGCATCAGCACGGCGAACTCGCCGCCGAGCACGGTCATTCGGGAGTCGAGAATATTGCCCTGTTCGGCCAGCACGGCGCCGGAGAGGGCGCGTACGATACCCGGGCGGTCGGAACCCAGCGCCGAAATGACGATCAATTGATCCATGCCTGCTTTCCTTGTGTGTGCCTGTGTAGGGCCTGGGGTGTAGGGCCAGGGGAAAGAGTGTACCGGCCTGCGCGGATGGCTTGAAGCCAGCACGGCGTCGGGCCGTACACGGCGCCAGTTGTCGCCGCCGGGGGCGGCCAGTACCATATGGCGCCTTTCACCATGATGATGCCGGAGCAAACGTGGACATTCGCGGCAGTATTGTAGCGCTGGTTACCCCGATGCATGCCGATGGTTCGGTGGACTGGGAGCGCCTGAGAAAACTGGTTGACTGGCATGTGGCCGAAGGGACCCATGCCATTGTTGCCGTGGGCACCACCGGCGAGTCTGCCACGCTCGGCTTCGAGGAACACGATCTGGTCATCCGCGAGATCATCTCGGCGGCGGCCGGGCGTATCCCTGTGATTGCCGGCACCGGCGCCAATTCCACCGAAGAGGCCATTCGCCTGACCCGCGACGCCCAGCGCGCTGGTGCCGATGCCTGTCTGCTGGTGACGCCGTACTACAACAAGCCGACCCAGGAAGGTTTGTACCAGCATTACCTGGCCATCGCCCGGGAAGTGGATATCCCGCAGATTCTCTATAACGTGCCGGGGCGCACGGCCTGTGACATGCTGCCGGAGACGGTGGAGCGCCTGAGCAAGGTGCCGAACATCGTCGGCATCAAGGAAGCCACCGGCAACCTGGATCGTGCCCGTGAACTGATGGAGCGTTGCAGCCCGGATTTCATGCTGTACTCCGGTGATGACGCCACGGCCATCGATTTCATCCTGCTGGGTGGCCATGGCAATGTGTCCGTGACCGCCAACGTGGTGCCGGGCACCATGGCTGCGGCCTGTAATGCGGCACTGGCCGGTGAGGGTGACGAGGCGCGCCGCCTGAACGCGCAGATGGAAGCCCTGCATCGGGTGCTGTTCGTGGAATCCAATCCGATTCCGGTCAAGTGGGCCCTGTACGAGATGGGGCGCATTGATCGGGGTATTCGTCTGCCGTTGACCCCGTTGTCGGCGCCAGCCCAGGAACGTGTGCGGCAAACCCTGCGTGAGTGCGGTTTGCTGGAGGTGAAATGAGAGAAGGTCAAATGAGGGCGCTGCCGGTGGCCGCATGGCTGCTCGTGCTGGGCAGCAGCCTGGTGACCGGCTGCAGCTGGTTGCCGGATCGCACCCTGGTCTATCGCGATGCGGAGACGGCCGAACGTATGGAGGTGCCCGAGGGCATGCATTTCGTCGGCTTCCAGGACAGTTACCCGATCCCTGACGCGGAAGACCGGGTGGCGCCCTCCGGAGAGCGTTTCCGGGCGCCTTCCCCGCCGCAGCTGGCGATTCTTGGCCGCCTGGGTGAGGACGCCGACGCCGCGCAGAGCGAAGACCCTGGTCGCCTTACGGCCATCATGGGGCGTGACGGTAACGGCTACCCGATCCTGATGCTCAGCACCCAGTTTGTCTGGGCGTGGGAGTATGTGGGCCAGGCACTCGGGCGCACCGACCTGAACATTGAAGACCGCAACCGGGAATCCGGTATCTATTACATTCGCGTGCCGTCCAGCTACGGTCTCAGCGAGCGGCAGGCACAGATCAAGTTGAGCCATACGGTCAACGGCATCCAGGTGGCGGTGCTGAACCAGCGTGGTACCACCCTGGTGCAGCAGGCGCCGGGGCAGGCGATTCTCGAGCGCCTGTACAACGAATTGTGAAGAGTGACCTGTGAAGTTCGCCTCGCTCGGCAGTGGCAGCAAGGGCAATGCCACCCTGGTGCAGAGCGATGACACCCTGGTGTTGGTGGACTGCGGCTTTTCGGTCAGGGAAACCCTGGCACGCATGGCCGGACAGGGTATTGATCCCGCCCGGCTGACCGCCATTTTCGTGACCCACGAGCACGGTGACCATGTGCGTGGCGTCTTGCCGCTGGCGCGGCGCCTCGGGGTGCCGGTCTACCTCAGCCACGGCACCGCCCGTGCGCTGGCGGAGCGCGGCGCCCGGCACGACGCCGGCGGCGTGACCCTGCATGAGGTGCGACCGGGGCGCGACGTAACGGTCGGGGCCCTGACCATCACGCCGGTGCCGGTACCCCATGATGCACGCGAGCCCTGCCAGTATGTGCTTGCAGACGCCCGCTACCGGCTTGGGGTGCTTACCGATCTGGGCATGATCACCACGCATGTCAGCGAGGCTTACGCCGCCTGTGATGCACTGGTGCTGGAATGCAATCATGATATGGACATGCTGGCCAATGGCCGCTATCCGCTGTCGCTGAAACGGCGTGTGGGTGGTCAGTGGGGGCATCTGAATAATCGGCAGGCCGCCTCGCTGGTGGCCGAGCTGGAGCAGGACCGGCTTCAGCATCTGGTGCTGTCGCACCTGAGCGAGGAAAACAACACCCCGGCTCACGCCCTGGAAGCGGTGGCGGAAGCGGGATTCGATGACAGGCGCCGCCTGCGGGTGGCGAACCAGGCCGAGGGCTTCCCCTGGCTGGCCGTGGAATGACGAACGGATGGAACAGATGGAAAAGCGCACAGAACTGTATTCCGGCAAGGCCAAATCCGTGTTCACCACGGACGATGACAACCTGATGGTGCTGAGTTTTCGCGATGACACCTCAGCGTTTGACGGCAAGAAGATGGAGAAGCTGGCGCGCAAGGGGGCGGTGAACAACCAGTTCAATGCCTTCATCATGGAAAAGCTCGCCGAGGCGGGTATTCCTACCCATTTCGTCAAACGCCTGTCGGCCAACGAATCACTGGTCAAGCGGTTGCAGATGATTCCGGTGGAGTGCGTGGTGCGCAACCTGGCCGCCGGCAGCCTGTGCCGGCGCCTGGGCGTGGAAGAGGGCAAGGAACTGAATCCGCCCACCTTCGAGATGTTCCTGAAGAACGACGCCCTGGGCGACCCGATGATCAACGAATTCCACGTGCGCAGCTTCGGCTGGGCCGAGCCGGGCCAGATCGAACAGATGAAGGTGCTGACCTTCAAGGTCAACGACATCCTGAAGCAACTGTTTCTGGATGGCGGCATGTTGCTGGTGGACTACAAGCTCGAATTCGGCGTTTTTGATGGCGAGGTGCTGCTGGGTGACGAATTCAGCCCCGACGGCTGCCGCCTGTGGGATGCCGAGACTCGCGAGAAGCTGGACAAGGACCGCTTCCGCCAGGGCCTTGGTGGTGTGGTGGAAGCCTACGAAGAAGTGGGTCGCCGCCTGGGCATGACCTTCGAATACTGATCCCTCACACTTCCTGTCCAGTGCTCCCCGTCCGGGGAGCACTGTCCCCGTTTTCCCCTGTACGCTCCCCCTGCTTGTGCACTTGGTCGTATTCCTGCGCGCGGCGCTTGCTATCTGGCCTGCGCCTGGTTTTGAATTGGTCACTTAATAACCATGCAAGACCCATAACAATAACGAACAGGTGAATCATGAAAACGCTGACAAGAATAGTCCTGTTGAGCCTGCTGGTGAGTTTGCTTTCCGGCTGTTTCCTGACCAAGATCGTGACGACGCCCATGCGACTGGTCGGGTCTGCGGGGACAGTGGTCGGATCAACCCTGTCGGTGCTGCCGGTGGTGGGTAACCCGATCAACGACGTATTTCGTGAGGCCAATGCCTCCATTGACAAGGTGGCCGATCGTATCGACGACATCCCGATCTGAACGGGGGCGTTGCCGCGTCGGCTCTGCACAGGGAGCGCCGATGTTTCATATCCAGACACTCAACCAGATAGCCGTTTGCGGTCTGGAGCGGTTTCCCCGCGATCGTTATGAAGTGGCCAGCGAATTCACCCAGCCGGATGCCATCCTGCTGCGGTCCCACCGGCTGGGCGCTGACGCACTCGGCGAGGGTCTGAAGGCCGTTGCCCGCGCGGGTGCCGGGGTCAACAACATTGATGTGGCCGCCTGCACCGAAGCGGGTATCCCGGTGTTCAATACGCCCGGCGCCAACGCCAATGCCGTCAAGGAACTGGTGCTGGCGGCCCTGTTGCTGGGGTCGCGCGGCATCATGCAGGGCATCGAGTGGGTGCGCGGTCTGGAGATCAACGACGAGGCGGCGCTGCATGCGGCGGTTGAAGCGGGCAAGAAGCAGTTCCGTGGTCGTGAGCTGGCCGGGCGAACCCTGGGGGTGGTCGGCCTGGGGGCCATCGGCTCGAAGGTGGCCGAAATGGGGCTGGCACTGGGTATGCGGGTGATCGGCTATGATCCGGCGCTGTCGGTGGAGGCCGCCTGGCGGCTGCCCAATCAGGTCGGTCGCATGGACAGCCTGGCGGCGCTGATGTCACGGGCCGACTATATCAGCCTGCACTTGCCCCTGTTGCCCGCGACCCGTCACCTGATCAATGGCGATGCCCTGGGCGCGCTGAGGCCGGGGGCCTGCCTGCTCAATTTTGCCCGCGACGGTATTGTTGATGATCGGGCGGCGCTGGAGGCGTTGCAGGGCGGGCGGCTGCGTGCCTACCTTACGGATTTCCCCTCGACCTTGTTGCAGGGCGTGCCCGGCGTGGTGGCAACGCCCCACCTGGGCGCCAGCACCGGCGAATCCGAGGAGAACTGCGCCCGCATGGCAGCGGATCAACTGATCGACTTTCTGGAGCACGGGAATATCGTCAATGCCGTCAATTTCCCGACGCTGGTACTGGAGCGCAACGGCGGTGTCCGGCTGGCGGTCACCAACCGCAATGTGCCCAAGATGCTGGGTCATGTGCTGTCGGTGCTGGCGGACGCCGAGCTGAATGTGGTCGATATGCTCAACAAGAGCCGTGAAGAGATTGCCTATAACCTGCTGGATCTGGAAACCGCCCCGGCGCCCGACGTGCTGGCCCGCATCGCGGCCATTGAGGGCGTGGTGAATGTGCGCCAGTTGCCGCCGCCTGCCACCTGAAGGGTCTGGCGGCTTGTCATACTCCGGCCGCTTGCCCACAATAAGTCCCCACAGCTGGTAACAACAGCTCATAACAACAATAAAGAGGACTCCTCCGTGACCCTGATTCGCGTACTTCTGCTGGCGCTGCTGCTGTCGCCGGGCTTTGCCCGTGCCGAACTGCTGGTGGGTGCCGGCTTCCTCAATGGCGTGGTCGGCCCGAATATCGAATGGGCCTGGCGGCATACCTCCGTCTGGGCACTGCCCGGTGCGCATATCGGTAGCCAGGGCTTCCAGGATGACGATCTGCGCTGGGCGGTCGGCATGCGCCGTCGCCTTGATGGCGGGACGACCGTGACCAACGGTTTCTTCGGCGGCCTGCTGGCGGGCGATCTGGGCGGCGAGAAACGTTACGAACGCCTGGGGCTGGGCGCCGAAATGGGGCATCAGTGGGTGGGCAACCATGTCCGCCTGACACTCAGTGCCGGCCTGGCCGTGCTGGAGCCGCTGGATTGTGGCGACTATCGACCGTCTGCACAGTGTGACACCGAGGCAAAACGCCGTCGTCATGACCTGGATGCAGAGCCGCAACTCACCCTGGGTGTGACCCTCAGCCTGCGTCGATGAGGGGGTTGTCTGAGCTTTTCGGCCCGCAAGGGTGCAGTGGTGCTACGAAGTTTTGCACAGCTTTTGAGCATATTTCACGAATGTTTCAGCATCATGGCGTAACCCCTTGATTTCTCCGGGTGATTGTGTAACCCAATGAAAAACATAAGATTTATTTTTTGAGCACTTTTTCGTCAGTTTGCCGGTTCGCCGCTTCTCAGGGGGCTTGCGCCAGTTTCCCACACTATTACGCACAGAGTTATCCACAGATTCTGTGGGTAACTTGAGCGTTGCATTTCTGGCACTGTTCCCGGCATCCGGTTGTAGTATAGTCGGACAGCTTGCAGAGCACGGCGCGTGAATTGTTGAACAAATCGAAGGGATGCCGGTGAGTTTCAAAGCCAACGACAGTCTGTCCGAGCAAATTGCCCAGCATCTGGGCCGCCAGATCATCCGTGGCGAGATGTTGCCCGGCGACCGCATTCAGGAACTGCGTATCGCTGCCGAACTGGAGGTGAGCCGCGGTTCTGTCCGTGAAGCCCTCCTGATTTTGCAACGTCGCCATCTGATCGACATCCTGCCGCGCCGGGGCGCGGTGGTGAAGGACATGTCCGAGGCCCATGTGCGTGGCCTCTACGAGGTCATGCAGGTGCTGCTGGGGCTGGTGATTCGCAAGGCCATCAAGGTCATGAAGGAAGACGACCTCGATCCCTTTATCGAGCTGATTCACCTGCTCCAGGTCCAGGTGGAGGAACGCGACACCGAGGCCTTCTTCGAGCATAGTTTCGCCTTCTTCGGGTTGGCCTATCCCTTTGCCCGCAACGCCTTTGTCGAGGATATCCTCGACAATCTGGAGCCCGCCATCCAGCGGGCCTACTACATGGCCTTGCACATCGACCAGGATGAGATGAAGGAATGCCTGGCCTTCTTCAAGGCGATCATTGAGACCATCTTCCGCCGCGATGTGCGCTCTGCTCTGGAAATCATTCGCGAGTTCGCCGAGCACCAGTCTTCACTGGTGCAGGAGTCCATTGTGCGGGCACGCCAGATCGAGGCCGCCTGGGGCAATCGCCGCCGCAAGTAGGGGCATTTCTGGCGTGTTTTATATACACTAGCCGTTTTTCCGGTATTGCCCGTCAGGCGCCGCGCCGGGACAGGCAAGTGTTTGATTTCACAGGCGCCGCCGGACGCGGCACCACGACCAGGTTCATCACGGCTATGCGACTGAAAAGTATCAAGCTCGCGGGATTCAAGTCCTTTGTAGACCCGACCACCGCCCTGTTCCCGGAGAACCTGACCGCTGTCGTCGGTCCCAACGGCTGTGGCAAGTCGAACATCATCGACGCTGTGCGCTGGGTGATGGGGGAGTCCTCGGCCAAGCACCTGCGCGGCGAGTCGATGACCGATGTCATCTTCAATGGCTCCAACGGCCGCAAGCCGGTGGCCCAGGCCTCTATCGAACTGGTATTTGACAACAGCGACGGCAAGATTGGTGGCGAATACGCCAGCTTTGCCGAGATCGGCGTGCGTCGCATGGTCACCCGCGACGGCCAGTCTGCCTACTTCCTCAATGGCACCAAGTGCCGCCGCAAGGACATCACCGACCTGTTTCTGGGCACCGGCCTGGGCGCGCGCAGCTATGCCATTATCGAGCAGGGCATGATCTCGCGGCTGATCGAGGCCAAGCCGGAGGAACTGCGCGTCTATATCGAAGAGGCGGCGGGGATTTCACGCTACAAGGAACGCCGCCGTGAAACCGAGAACCGCATGCGCCGCACCCGGGAAAACCTGGAGCGGCTGACCGATATTCGCGACGAGCTGGGGCGTCAGCTGGAGCGCCTGTCACGGCAGGCCGCCGCGGCAGAAAAATACAAGCAGTACAAGGAAGAAGAGCGCCAGCTTGGCGCCCAGGTGCGCGCCCTGCGCTGGCGTTCGCTGAATACCCAGGTCGAGCAGATCGAGCACGTGATGCGCGAACTGGAAGTGGCGGTGGAAGCACGTATTGCCGAGCAGCGCCGGGTGGATGCCGAACTGGAGCGGTTGCGCGACAGCCACACGGATGTGCAGGATCGCTTCAACTCGGTACAGCAGCACTATTACGGGCTGGGTGCCGAAGTGGCGCGCCTGGAGCAGAGCATCCAGCATCAGCGTGAGCGCAAGCAGCAACTGAACGAAGAGCTGATGCAGGTGGAGCAGAACTGGCGCGAGGCCAGCAGCCATCTGAGCAGCGACGGCGAGCGTATCGCTGAACTGGATGAAAAGCTGGCCGAGCTGGAGCCGCAGCTGGAGATGCTGCGTGAGCAGGAAGCCGAAGCCAGCGAAGGGCTGGCTGAGGCCGAAGAAGCGATGCAGCAGTGGCAGCAGCAATGGGAAGGCTTCAACCACAGCAGCGCCGAGTCGCGCCGCAAGGCGGAAGTGGAACAGTCACGCATCCAGCATCTGGAAACGTCTATCGAGCGCCTGACCGACCGTATGGACCGTCTGGGCAAGGAACAGGGCAGTCTGGATTCTGGCCCGCTGGCGGAGGAAATGCGCCAGTTCGAGGCACAGCAGGCGGAGCTGCGCGAGCAGCTTGAAGAAGCGGAAATGCGCGCCGAGGCGGTGCAGGAGCAGATCAGCGATATTCGCCGCGAGAACGGTGAGCGGGGCCGTGCCCTGGATGCCGACCGCGAGACCTTGCAGAAACTGACCAGTCGCCAGGCCACCCTGCAGGCCCTGCAGCAGGCGGCCATGGGGGATGACGGCAGTGTCAGCGACTGGCTGGCCAGCCATCAACTCAGTGAGCGGCCGCGTCTGGCAGACCAGTTGAGCGTTGAACCCGGCTGGGAGCGCGCCGTGGAAGTGGTGCTCGGTGACGCGCTGCAGGGGCTGTGTGTGGAAGGACTGGACCAGGTGGAATCCTGGCTCGGTGACCTGACCCAGGGGCGCGTCACCCTGCTGGTGTCCGGCAATGCCACGGGCGGCTCCGCGCAGGCCTCGGGCCGCACACTGGCCAGTCTGGTATCGGGGCCGGCCCCGGCGCTGCTGGGTCAGGTGCACGCTGTGGAAAGCCTGGGCGACGCGCTGGCGCTGCGGGCGCAGCTGGGCGCGGGCGAGTCTGCCGTGACCCGGGACGGCATCCAGGTGGGGCCGGACTGGCTGCGTGTGGCGCGTGAGCAGGATCAGGAAGCCGGTGTGCTGGCTCGCCGTCGTGAGCTCGAAGAGCTGGAAACCCGGGTGCCGGAACTGGAGGCCCGTGTGGCCGCCAATCGCGAGGCACTGGACGCCGGGCGCGAGCAGGTGCAGGAACTGGAGCAGGAGCGCGAGGAGCGCCAGCGCCAGACCACCCGCATCAACCGCGAACTGGGTGAGATCAATGCGCAGGTGAGCGCCCGCCAGGTACGGCTGGAGCAGATCACCATGCGTCGCGAACGACTGGGGCGTGAGCTTGATGAAAGCCGCGCCCAGCGCGAGCAGGAACAGGAACAACTGAAAGAGGCCCGCGCCATTCTGGCAGAAGCGCTGGATGCCATGGAGCAGGACAGCGGCCAGCGCGAGCAGCTGTTGTCGCACCGTGATGCTGCCCGCGCGCGGCTGGATGAAGCACGCCAGAAGGCGCGCCAGCAGCGCGATCAGACGCACCAGTTGGCCATGGAAGTGCAGGGCGCCCGTACCCAGGCTGATTCACTGCGTCAGGGGCTGGCCCGTCTGGATGTGCAGGTGGCCAGCCTGACCGAACGCAAGGCACTGCTGGAAAAGCAACTGGATGAAGGTGACGATCCGGGCATCGAGCTGAAAGCGCAGCTGGAGGAAAAGCTGGAGCTGCGGCTGGAGGCCGAGCAGCGCCTGCAAGAGGTGCGTCGCGAACTGGAAACCATCGATCACGAAGTGCGCAATCTGGATGGTCAGCGCCAGCAGTTTGAGCAGCAGGCTCAGGAAGTGCGGAGTGCACTGGATGCCAAGCGCATGCAATGGCAGGAAATCAAGGTGCGCCGCACCACGGTGCAGGAGCAATTGCAGGAACAGCAGTTCGATCTGCAGACTGTGCTGGCGAACCTGCCGGACGATGCCAGTGAGCAGCAGTGGAACGAGGAACTGGAAGCCATTGCCGCGCGTATCGGTCGCCTCGGCCAGATCAACCTGGCGGCCATCGACGAGTACAAGAGCCAGGCGGAGCGCAAGGACTATCTGGACCGGCAGAACGAAGACCTGGAAGATGCCCTGCGTACTCTGGAGAACGCCATTCGCAAGATCGATCGCGAAACGCGGACCCGCTTCAAGGAATATTTCGATCGTATCAACAAGGGATTGCAGGAGCTGTTCCCGAAAGTCTTCGGTGGGGGGCATGCCTACCTGGAGCTGACGGGCGAAGACTTGCTGGATACCGGCGTGGCCATCATGGCGCGGCCGCCGGGCAAACGGAACAGCACCATTCATCTGCTTTCGGGTGGGGAAAAGGCGCTGACGGCGCTGTCGCTGGTTTTCTCAATTTTTCAATTGAACCCGGCCCCCTTCTGTATGCTTGACGAAGTGGACGCACCGCTGGATGACGCGAACGTGGGGCGCTTCTGTAATCTGGTGCGCGAAATGTCCGAGGTGGTGCAGTTCATCTATATCACGCACAACAAGATCACCATGGAAATGGCCAGCGCGCTCATGGGCGTCACCATGCATGAGCCGGGCGTGTCACGTCTGGTTTCCGTGGATGTGGATCAGGCTGCCGAAATGGCAGCGCTTTGAGCAGCGGCATATGAAACGGCGCAACATGGAAGAGGCAAGGTTATGGGCCTGAATCTTGAGACCCTGGTCGGCATACTGGTTATTCTGATCCTGCTTATCATGGCAGACGGCCTGCGTCGCATGCTGCGTGAACGGCACTCTTCGTTGCGGATGAAGATCGAGCCCCGTCGCCACCGTGATGACGATGATGCTGCCGAACCCGTTGAGCACAATCCGGAACTGCCGTCGGGCGGCGCGCGGGTGGTGCAGCGTATGCTGGCCCAGCGCGCCGAACAGGAGGCCGCCGATGCCGCCCGCCAGGCGCGCGAAGCCGCCGAGGCCGATGCCGGTGATGGCGGCCGGGTATCGCCGCCGCTGGTGATGGAACCGGAAGATGTCCGTCAGGCCCCGGTGAGCCGTGCCACCCAGCAACCCCTGTTTGATGATGCCGATGATGCGGCAGGGGAGATCTCCGCCCCGCGCCCTGCCGCGCCGACGCCCCGGCCCGCTGCCCGGCCCTCTGCCCGGTCCACCTCCGCACCGCCCCCGGCGGCCGAGCCGCCCCGTGCGGCGATCCGTCATGATGACGACGCCGATGACGAGGCCATGCCCGCACTGCGCGCCACCCGCGAGGAGGCCTCCGCGCCGCCCGCGCCGCGGGCTACGGCGCCCCGGGAGCCGGCACCGCGTGAGGCGGCACGTCCGGCCGCCCGGGCAGAGCCGCCGCGCATGGCGCCGGACCTGCTGGAGGTGATTGTGGTCCATCTGATTGCCCCGCGCGGCAGCCGCTTCGATGGCCGCCTGCTGCTGGAGCAGCTGCTGGAGAATGGCCTGCGTTTCGGTGACATGAATATCTTCCACTGCCATCGCCGCGAAGCGGGCCGGGACGTGCTGCACTTCAGCATGGCTAACGCTGTGGAACCGGGTACTTTCGATATCGATCATATGGAAAGCGAGGCCTTCGCAGGCGTTACTTTCTTCCTCAAGTTGCCTGGGCCCGGCAAGCCGATTGCGGCCCTGGAAGGGATGCTGGAGACCGTACGCCGCCTGGCCGATGCGCTGGATGGCGAACTCAAGGATGAACAGCGCAGCGTGCTGACCCCGCAGACCATGGAGCATATGCGCCAGCGGGTGCAGGAATTCGAGCGCCGTATGCGTGTGCACCAGGGCAGCTGACACTGATGGACGCAATCACCGATGACCCGCAGTACCCCCCCGCCCGCTGAGATCACCGAGCAGGCCAGCGCGCTGCGCGACAAGCTGAACGACTGGAGCTATCGCTATTACGTGCTGGATGATCCGGCTGTCCCGGACGTCGAGTACGACCGCCTGTTTCGCGAATTGAGCAAGCTGGAAGCAGACTATCCGGCACTGGTCAGCCCTGACTCGCCCACGCAGCGGGTGGGTGACCGGCCTCTGGATGCCTTCGAAGAAGTACGTCATGAAGTGCCCATGCTGTCACTGGGCAATGCCTTCGATGATGACGACCTGACGGATTTCGACCGGCGCGTTCACGAACGGCTGAACGTGTCCGGCGATATCGACTACATCGCGGAGCCCAAGCTGGATGGCCTCGCCGTGAGCCTGGTGTATGAACAGGGTGAGCTGGTGCGAGGCGCCACCCGTGGCGACGGTGAAACCGGCGAAGACATCACCAGCAATATTCGTACCCTGCGCAGCGTGCCATTGCGGCTGCGCGGTGATGTGCCCGCGCTGGTGGAAATTCGCGGTGAAGTGGTGATGACCCACCAGGGCTTCGAGGCCCTCAATGCGCGTCAGCGCGAGGCCGGCAACAAGGTCTTTGCCAATCCCCGCAATGCGGCGGCAGGCAGTTTGCGGCAACTGGATTCACGCATCGCCGCAGAGCGCCCCCTGGATTTCTTCGCTTACAGCGTGGCCCGGCTTGAGGGGCGCGACTGGCCCCGGCGGCACAGCGATCTGCTGGCGTGGGTGCGCGACTGGGGAATCCGCGTCAACCGGGAAGTGCGCCAGTGCCAGGGCGTAAGCGCACTGCTGGCGTTTTATCACGATATTCTCGAGCGTCGCGCTGCGCTGGGCTACGACATCGACGGCGTGGTCTACAAGGTGGATCGGCTTGACTGGCAGGAGCAGCTCGGCTTTGTGTCTCGGGCACCGCGTTGGGCTGTGGCACACAAGTTTCCTGCCCAGGAAGAAATCACGGTACTGCGGGATGTCGAGTTTCAGGTAGGGCGTACCGGTGCCATCACGCCGGTAGCGCGCCTGGAACCCGTGCAGGTGGGCGGCGTAACAGTGAGCAACGCCACGTTGCACAACATGGATGAAATTGCCCGCCTGGATCTGCGCATCGGCGACAGCGTGGTGATTTATCGCGCCGGCGATGTGATTCCCAAGGTGGTGAGTGTGCTGGCCGACCGGCGCCCGGATGACGCAAGGCCGGTGCAGTTGCCGGCCGCCTGCCCGGTGTGCGGCAGCGACATCTTTACCCCGGAAGGCGAAGTGATTGCCCGCTGCACCGGCGGCCTGATCTGCGGCGCGCAGCAGAAGGAGGCGATCAAGCATTTTGCGTCGCGCCGGGCCATGGATATCGAGGGCCTGGGCGACAAGCTGGTGGAAGCCCTGGTGGATCAGGGGCTGGTAAACCACATTGCCGATCTGTACCGGCTTGATGCCGAACAGGTGGCCCGCCTTGAGCGCATGGGTGAGAAATCCGCCGCGAACCTGATGGCGGCGCTGGAAAAGAGCAAGCAGATGCCGCTGGCGCGCGTCCTGTTTGCGCTCGGCATCATGCAGATTGGCGAGGAAACCGCCAAGGCGTTGGCCAGAGCCTTTGGCGACCTGAACGCGTTGCGTGAGGCGGACCCCTTGCTGTTGCTGGCGGTGCCGGATGTGGGCCAGAAGGTCGCGCAATCCATTGCCGCCTTTTTTCATGAGCAGCATAACCAGGACGTGATTGATGCCTTGCTGGCCCAGGGCGTGCAGGCTCAGGGCGAGGACCGCCCCTCAGCGGAATTCGTGGCGCGGCTGGATCTGGTGCACCTGTTGGTCTCTGCCAAGGCCCTGCAGGCGCCGCTGGACGGCATCGGGCAGACCTCGCTGGAAAAACTGGGCGCGCACTTCGGCACTTTCGCTGCGTTGCGTGACGCCGATGACGAGGCGCTGTTGCAATCCGGCCTGAATGCCGCCGGGGTCGAGGCGGTGCGCCGTCTTCAGGCTGACAGAAGCTGGTGTGCGCGGCTGGCGCACGCACAAGCCCAGTGTGACGCCCTGCGCGACCGGGCGCCCGCGTCATCGTCGGCATCGCTGCCGCTGGCGGGTGAAACCCTGGTGCTCACCGGCAGCCTGTCACGCCTGACACGCGATGACGCCAAGGCGCTGCTGGAACAGCTGGGTGCCAAGGTGGCAGGTTCCGTATCGAAGAAGACCAGCCGCGTGTTTGCCGGTGAAGCGGCGGGCAGCAAGCTGAAAAAAGCGGAAGAGCTTGGCATCCCGGTGCAGGACGAAGACGCGCTGCTTGCCTTGCTGGCCGAACACGGGTTAACTCCTGACTCATGATAAAACTTGCGCTACTACTGCCGTTGTTGCTGATCGTGTCGCTGACAAGCGGCTGTGCCATGCGTGCGCCGGATAACGTGGACAACGCCTGTGCGATCTTTGACCAGCGCAACAGCCTGTTCAACAACTGGCACCGCCAGGCGCGCAAGGCTGAACGTGAATTCGGCGTGCCGGTGCCGGTGATGATGGCCACCATCTATCAGGAATCGCGCTTCCAGCCGCGTGCGCGCCCGCCCCGGCGCAAGTTGCTCGGTTTTATTCCCTGGCGTCGCCCGTCCAATGCCTTCGGTTACGCCCAGGCACTGAATTCCACCTGGGACTGGTACAAGGAAGATGCCAACCGCGTCTGGTGGGCGCGACGTACGCGCTTCAAGGACGCCGTGCATTTTGTCGGCTGGTACCATGATCAGTCGCATCAGCGTAACGGCATCGCGAAGACCGACGCCTACAATCTTTACCTGGCCTACTATTCCGGGCATGGTGGCTATGCGCGGGGTAACTATCGCAACAACCGTACCATCATCAACGCGGCAGCCAGGGTGGCCTCGATGTCCGATACCTATGAACGCCAGTTGCGCCAATGCGGGCGCCTGTAGTCATGGATAACGAATAGCGATGGATAACGAATCGATTGTCTATGGCTGCATCAAGCATCTGCCCTTCGGCGACAAGGTGCAGCGCCAGGCCAGCTATGTCCGGAACCGGCGCGTGATCCGGCAACTGCCGCAGGCTGATGAATGGCCGTTCCTGTGCCGCGAGATGTTTTCCGTGCCGGGCGATGATCTGATGGGCGGCACCTTCCAGACCCAGGTGATTCACTTCGGCATGTCCTACCAGGCGGTGGAATACGAGTGGGAGCACTGGCTGCACAAGTTCGAGTCGCTGCTCAAGCAGATGTACTGGGTCAGTGCGGTCGTGCATCTGGAAACCGAGCTGGCCGGCCACCACACGTTTGTCTGGGATTGCGCAGAGGTTTGCCACGAACCCGGTGACGAACCCCTGCGCGTGCGCTGTGAATGGGCCAGGGAAGGCGCTATCGCCTGATCCCCGGTTCCCGATCTCAGGCGGCGCTGCGCAGTTGCCGCGCCGCTTCCACCATGGCCAGCAGGGCCTCTTCGGTTTCCGGCCAGCCGCGCGTTTTCAGCCCGCAATCGGGATTGACCCAGAGTCGTTCTGCCGGCAACTGCCGTGCTGCCTTTTGCATCAGGTTCACCATCCAGTCCACCTCGGGAATGTTCGGCGAGTGAATGTCGTACACGCCCGGGCCGATGTCGTTGGGGTAGTGAAATTTCTCAAACGCTTCCAGTAACTCCATGTTCGAGCGGGATGTCTCGATGGTGATCACGTCCGCGTCCAGTGCGGCAATCGCTTCGATGATGTCGTTGAACTCTGAATAGCACATGTGCGTGTGAATCTGGGTGCTGTCCTGCACGCCGGTGGTGCTCAGGCGGAAACAGGCCACAGCCCAGTCCAGGTAGGCGCCCCAGTCCGCGCGGCGCAGGGGCAGGCCTTCGCGGAACGCGGGTTCGTCGATCTGGATAACATGGATGCCGGCAGCTTCCAGGTCGTTCACTTCATCGCGCAACGCCAGCGCCAGTTGTTCGCAGGTGCGCTGGCGCGGCTGGTCATCACGCACGAAGGACCATTGCAGGATCGTCACCGGGCCGGTGAGCATGCCCTTGACCGGCTTGTCGGTGAGCGACTGCGCAAACGCTGTCCACGCTACTGTCATCGGCGCGGGGCGCGATACGTCGCCAACGATGACCGGCGGCTTCACACAGCGAGAGCCGTAGCTCTGCACCCAGCCGTTTTGGGTGAAGGCAAAGCCGTCCAGCAGCTCTCCGAAATACTCCACCATGTCGTTGCGCTCCGGTTCGCCGTGGACCAGCACATCCAGCCCCGCCTCTTCCTGGAAGCGGATGCAGCGGGTGATTTCGGCGCGGATCGCGTCGGTGTATGCCGCATCATCCAGCGTGCCTTTTTTCCAGTCCCGGCGCAGCGCACGAATTTCGCGCGTTTGCGGGAAGGAGCCGATAGTGGTGGTGGGGTAGGCGGGCAGTTGCAGGGCGCTCTGTTGCTGCGCGATGCGCTCGGCAAACGGCGGGCGTTGCTGGCGGATCTCACCGATGTTGCTGAAGCGCGTCTGAACGGCTGCATTATGGATGCGCGACGACGTACGGCGAGCAGCCAGCGCGTTACGTTGTGCCGTCAGGGCGTCGGCGCACACGGCCGGGTCGACCAGTGCCTGGCCCAGCAGCGCCAGTTCATCCAGCTTCTGATGCGCAAAGCTGAGCCAGCTCTTGAGTTCGTCATCCAGCTTTTTCTCGTGCGCCAGATCCACCGGCACATGCAGCAGCGAGCAGGAGGGTGCCAGCCACAGGCGCTCGCCCAGCGCCTCGGCGGCGGGCTTGAGTGTTTCCAGCGCGGCGTCGAGATCGGTGCGCCAGATATTACGGCCGTTGATGATCCCGGCGGACAGCACCTGATCGTCGCGCAGACGCGGCAGTACCGTCGCCAGTTGCTCCGGCGCGCGCACCAGGTCCAGGTGCAGACCCGCCACAGGCAACGCCAGGGTGGTGAACAGGTTGTCGTCCAGGCCGCCGAAATAGGTCGCCAGCAGCAGTTTCACCGGGCTGGCGGCGAGTTGTTCATAGACGCGCACGAAAGCCCGCTGCCAGGCCTCCGGCAGGTCCTGTACCAGAATCGGTTCGTCGATCTGCACCCAGGTCACGCCCTGAGCCGCCAGGCGCTTGAGCACCTCGCGGTACACCGGGATCAGCCGTGCCAGCAGGTCCAGTTTGGCTGCGTCGGCGGCCCCGTCATACGCGTCGCCCTTGCCCAGATACAGCCAGGTCAGGGGGCCGGGGATCACCGGCCGCGCCTGATGCCCCTGCTGTTGCGCCTCGCTGACCTGCTGGAACAGCTCCTCGCGGGCAATGCGGAAGGTCTGTTCCGGATGCAGCTCCGGCACGATGTAGTGGTAGTTGGTATCAAACCACTTGGTCATCTCGCAGGCGGCCGCCGGTTCGCCGCTGGGCGCCCGGCCACGGGCCATGCGAAACAGGGTGTCCAGGCTGACCGACTGATCGTCACGCTGGTTGAAGCGCGGCGGCACAGCGCCGAGCAGGGTGGTCCACTCCAGAATCTGGTCGTACCAGGCGAAATCGCCCACCGGCACGGTGTCCAGCCCGGCCTCGGCCTGGGCGGCCCAGTGGCGGGCGCGCAGTTCGCGGCCCACATGGGCCAGTTCGGAGGCTTGCAGGGTGCCAGCCCAGTAGGCCTCCTGGGCCTTCTTCAGTTCGCGGTGGGCGCCGATACGGGGGAAGCCCAGGTTATGCAGGGTCGGGCGTTGGCTGCTCATGTGCGGTCTTTTCCATGGTTGATGAACGATGGCAGCTATTGTGCTGGGTATGCTTGTTGAGTAAAAATCAACATATGCATCCATACTATGAGATTTGTTCATCATGATAGAGATTCGCCACCTGGAGACCCTGACCGCCATTCGCGAGGGCGGCAGTCTGGTGGAGGCCGCCGAGCGGCTGCATGTCACCCAGTCTGCGTTGTCTCATCAATTACGCGACCTGGAGGATCGTCTGGGGCTGCAACTGTTGAACCGGCGCACCCGCCCGGTGCGGTTTACCACCGCCGGGCTGCGCCTCCTTGTCCTGGCCGACGAGGTGCTGCCGCGCTTGCGCGGCACCGAACGCGAGCTGAAGCGACTGGCTGCGGGGCAGACCGGGCGGCTGCATCTGGCTATCGAATGCCATTCCTGTTTCCAGTGGCTGATGCCGACGCTGGATGTGTTTCGCGGCCAATGGCCGGAAGTGCAACTGGACCTGTCGGCGGGCTTTTCCTTTGCGCCGCTGCCGGCGCTGGTGCGCGGTGATCTGGATCTGGTGATTACGTCGGACCCGATCGAGATGGAGGCAGTGAGTTATATCCCGCTGTTCCGCTATGAATTGGTGCTGGCGGTGGCCCGCGATGCGCCGCTGGCTGCGGCACGTTTTGTGCGCCCGGCACAACTCGCTGACCAGACCCTGATCACCTACCCGGTAGAACGGGACCGGCTGGATGTGTTTACGGCCTTTCTTGATCCGGCGGGCGTCGAACCGGCTGCGCTACGTACCGCCGAACTGACGACGATGATGGCGCAGCTGGTCGCCAGTGGCCGCGGTGTCGCGGCGTTGCCGAACTGGGCGTTGACGGAATATTTGTCACAGAAACTGCTGGCGACGTGTCGCCTGGGCGAGGACGGCGTGTGGCGTACGCTCTATGCGGCGGTGCGTGTGGAGGAGGAGCAGGCCGCCTATATCCAGGATTTTCTCGCCATGGCGCGGGAGCTGTGCTTTCGCGATCTCAGCGGCATTCGCATGCCGCGTTGACCCCTGCTTTTCCGCCTTTGTTACCAGCAATCCTGTAGTACGGCATCGAGTGCAGTAATGACCCAGTCTTCGGCGTTATGCATTGGCCTGCTGCCGCGCAGTTCGTCAAGTACGGCAGCCATGGGCAAGCCGCTCAGGGCGTAGTTCAGTCGCGCCAGGTCGCCCTGCCCATGGGGCCAGAGGCGTCTGGCGAAATCTTTCGCCACGCGATGGTGATCGGCCGCGAGTGCTTCGGCCCGTTTGCGCACCTTGGGGGGCCAGTGTGAACCAAGCAGGTCTTCGCGCCGCCAGGCCATCAGCACCAGCGCTTCGGCTCGGTGTTGCCGCGTGCGCGCAATGAAGTAACGCACCGCCGCATGGGCGGCAGCGCGTGTGTCGTCATGCTCCAGCAATACGGCCTCCATGCCGCTCTGGAAACGCTCCGCGCAGCGCAACCACAGTGCTACCAGCAATGCATCCCGTGAAGGAAACCGATGATACAGCGACCCGCTGGGGGCATTCAGTTGCTCGCACACCCGGGTCATGGTCAGGGCGCGCATGCCATCACGCTCCAGCACATCGAGTGCAGCGTCCAGCACGATATCGGTTGTGAACTTGCCTGGTCGTCCCATGGATGATAATTATAGAGAGTATTCTCTAATATTAAAAGAGGGCATGTGATGACCACCAATCTGATGACAGAAATGACCTATGCGGACCTGATCCGCGCGTGCAGGGCGCAGACGCGTCAGTACGTGGAGGTCTCCACCGAGGGGCCGATAGCCACCGTTACCCTGAACAATCCCGAGCGGCTCAACTCCCTCACGCCGGTGTTGTGCTACCAGCTGCAACAGGCTTTACGTTCAGTGGTTGAAACGCCGGATGTGCGGGTCATCGTGCTGACGGGCACCGACCCGGCGTTCTGTGCGGGCGGCGATCTGGACTTTATCCTCATGGCGGAGGATTCACTGCGTCATGGTAACGAAGGCGCGGTAACGGTATGGCGCTGGATTCGACGTCAGTTCGGTGGTGTGGCGCGGCTGCTGGCGCAGAGTGACAAATATATTATCGCGGCACTGAACGGCCCTGCCGCCGGCGTCGGTTTGTCGTTTGCATTTGCCTCGGATTACCTGCTGGCGTCCGAGCGCGCCAGACTGGTGCTGGCATTCGCGGCCATTGGTCTGGTGCCGGAAGTCGGATGCAACTGGCAGTTGACGCGCCGACTCGGCTACCAGAAAGCGATGGAGCTGTTCATCGCCGGAGAACGGCTGTCTGCCGAGCGTTCACTGGAACTGGGATTGGTGAATCGGGTAGTGCCGCACGATCGTCTCCTCGACGAGGCACAAGCCTGGGCAAACCGGGTCTGCGCATTACCGGCCAACGTAGTGGAAATGGCCAAGGTACAGATGCGCAAGGTGGTCGACATGCCCTGGGATCAGGCCATCGTAATGGAAGAATTTGCGGAGCCGATCTGCTTTACGCCGCAAAGTCATCGTGATGCGGTCAGGGCCATGCAGGCGGCTATCCGGCAACGCTGAGGCTGGCAATTCGCCACCATTGATAATGCCCTGACGATAATGCAGTGTGCAGTCGTTGCAAGGCGCGCAGGAAAGACACGACGCGCCCACCCGGACGGTACCGGGATGCAAGCGGGTGCGGGGGCACATGATGGCGGGATGCTGTTCTTGTTCGAATGGCTGATTCCGGCCCTGGCAAAACATGGGCGGAATCAGCAGATACGACGATCACCTTGATGTCATAGCACGGTGCCGCTGCTTGCAGGCGCTGTGTCGGGATCTGTGCGCGCAGATTGCTCGCCGCGCCACCAGCCAGCGCCATGGCACTCGCAGCCTCCTGTTTCGCCGCGGTGATCGTGCCGACTGCTTTTTCGTGATCGCAGAAGGGGTGGTGTACACCTCACTGTTGTCCTCTTCGGGCCGTGAGTTCATTTCCTGTGTAGCGGGTCCCGGGGATCTGGTGGGGGCTGCCGCCTACTTTGATGGTGCCCCACGGGAAGCAGACTGTACGGTAATGGCCCCCTTGCGCGTTGTAAGCGTTCCGTATTCTGCGGGGCGCGCACTGCATTCAACCCTTCTGGATGATCTGCTCTGTCAGGCCGTATGCCGACAGTGGCGCGCTGTGTTGGCCCAGACCGGAAGCCTGGCGCTGGATGAACTGGATGTGCGCCTGGCCAAAGTGCTTTGCATGCTGGATATGCAAGGTGAGGGTATGGAAGCCATGCACCCGCGTCATTTTCATCAGGGGCTGATCGCTGCCATGGCGAACGGTTCGCGCCCCAAGGTCAATCGTCAGCTTCAGCGTTTTCACCGGGCCGGCGCCATTGCATTGCGCGGTGGTGCTATTGCTTCCGTGGACAGGGACAAGCTGTCTGCGCTGGTGCAGGCCGCAGAGATGAAATGATCGATCCCTTGTTGCTGTTCCCCAGGGAACAGCGCCGAGGTCGCTAGCGCGAGACAGTGCTCCTGCAGTCAGGCAAACGCCGGCTGTCCGATATTTCTATCTGACAAGGAGCAACATCATGGAATACCGTCTGCAATTGCTGTTTGACAAGAAAGCCCTGCGGGAAGTGAAGAATGCCCGGCAGCGGATCATGCTGGCCAAGCCCGTGAACAGCGGAACGCCGAACGTGGTCTGGCAATCCATCGATCCGTTCCAGAGTACGGAAGTGGTATGGAAGGAGGAGTACGGTATTTACGCCTCCAACGCGGCCATCCAGCATGGCGCCCAGATCACCAAGATCTCTGAAACGGGGGTCCCGGCGCAGGACGGCGCCTATTACACCCTGACGCCCCAGGCCCTTTTTGAAGGTCCGAATGCGGATCAGCAAGTCCCGCGCGGTACCTTCGCTGCCCACAACCAGATGCCCTATGACGAGTATCCCTCGCTGACGTTCGGGCTGACGCAGTCGGCGTTGATCAACCAGATGCCGGTGGATCGCAAACCGATTTCGGCTACGCCGGTGTTGGCCACCCAGGCGGCTGCCATGACGCCGTTTACCCAGGTCTATATCTGGCTGCAGGCGGAATTTTCCAGTGAAACCATCATCACCAAGATTTTCGGGGCGCCGACCATCGCGCGCTTTGGCGGTGATGTCACGGATCTGACGCTGGAGTACAACCCGCAGATCGGCAAATTCACCGAGAAAGACTGATTTGGCCCGGGCATGTCCGTGTGCGGGCATGCCCGAACCACAGGGAGAACGAACATGAGAAGTTATGATTTCTTCGGTCGCGTAGCGACTGATACCGGTAACTGGCTGGCACAACGCTTCATGGCGCCCATTCCCTGGCAGGAATGGGGTTGGGAATACTGGTGGCAGATCGAGTTCCCGGCCTGGCTCGATGCGAGTCAGGGCGCCGCGGAGGGTGAGCAGTATGATTTTCGCCGCGAAGTCACGATTGAGGGGGCTGGTGTCCGCGTCGACTGGCTGATCAACAGCCTGACCACGACATCGCCCGTCGCTGTGAATCTCAAGGCGCAAACGGTGAAATCGATACAGAGCAACTTTCTGAACAGTGTCAACGAGGACATACAGAAGCTGAAGCGGCTGCCCAAGGATATTCCGGCGGTCATGATGGTCGCTGTGATTGACGCAGGCACCGAGCAGGAACTGATAAGACGTGGCTTTATCGGTATTTCAGGCATTCCGGGTACGGTGTCGATTCTGTTCCAGAACATAGCGCGTTGAAAACCTGACATGTCCCTTGTTTGAGGGACATGTCACCCCGAGCGTTACTGCGCATAATGACGCTGATCATAAAAAATGCATGATTAAGGCTTGGGGTGTTTGCTGATGTTTCGCTTTTTCCTGACAGGTTGCCTGCTGGCAGCGATGCTGCCGGCACAGGCCGGGCAGGGGTTTTATCTGGGAGGTGCCCTGGGTTGGGCGATGACCGATATTGACAGTGCCACGGTGATGGAGCGCATGGCCGCCGCCGGTATTCCCGGCACTGCGCAGGTGGAGGATGAGGATCGCCTGGCAGGCAAGGTGCTGGCTGGATACGGCTGGCGTTATCTGTTGCTGGAAGGGGCCTATGTGCATCTGGATACCCCCGACAGTGATTTTCAGAACGTCGGCGCGATCAGCGTTGACGATCTGGGGGATGTGGCGCCAGCTTCGGGTAACGGCGCGGAAGTGGCGCTGCTGGCACGATACCCTTTTACCGATCACATGAGTCTATGGTTGCGCGGCGGTCTGTTTCACTGGGAATACAGCCTGCGTGCGCAGACGCGCAAGCGCTTTACCGGCACCGACCCGACCTGGGGCGCCGGGCTGGAATGGCGCAGCCCTGGCCCTTGGCGCATGCGGCTTGGCTGGGACCGCTATCAGGTCGGTCCGGATGACACCGATCTGATCAGCCTGGCGCTCGTGCGTTATGTCGGTCGTGCTCCGGCTGCAACAGATCAACGGGTGGCCGAACCCTTGCCCGAACCAGCGCCTGTTGCTTCTCCCATGTCACCCCCGTCCGCTCCGGAGTCCGATACGGCGCCTGACCCCCATGCTTCCCCGTTCACCATCGGTGTGCTGACCTTTCATTTTGGTGAGCGCGAGCCGACCACGACCGAACTGGCCCAGATCGTCACCTATCTGGATCGTCATTCCGAGGCGAGGGTGATCGTGCGGGGCCATACCGACAATCAGGGACCGGAGGAGTACAACGAGCAGCTTGCGTTGGAGCGGGCCAGAGCGGTAGCGGCGCTGCTGATGGCGCAAGGCATCGCGGCGGAGCGCTTGCGGGTCAGTGGTGCAGGCAGTCGCGAGCCGCTGGCCGACAACGACACGCCGGAAGGCCGGGCATTGAACCGCCGGGTCGACATCACCTTGCCGGGAGGAGACGAGCAATGAATCGTAACGCACTCGGTACCACCAGATCGCGCGTCTTCGGAGCCTTGCTTGCGTTGGCGTTGGCGTTGGCGTTGACGCTGGCGGGCTGCGGCGCAGAGTCTCGTGTGGGCATCTCCCCGGGAGACATGGCAGGGGAGCCGCCGGAGAATGTGCAGGCGCAGGCGGGCGACAGCAAGGTGGCCATCCGCTGGGATTCCGTCAGTGATGCCACCGGATACCACCTCTACTACGCCACAGAAAGCATTGATGACATCGATAACCACGGCAGCATTCCCGGTGCGGAACTGGTGCTGGATGTGACCAGCCCTCACACAGTGACCGGGCTCGAAAACGGCACGCACTACTATTTCCGGGTTACGGCGTTGAACGGACAGGCCGAGAGCGCGGGCAGCGAACAGGTGACGGCCACGCCGCAGCCGTTCGTGCCGGTGGGCGGGCTGAACGATACTGGCATTGATACGTGTACAACCAGCTCCGAGGCGAGTCTTCCCTGTGATGATGCGGCGGTGACCGATTACCCCGGACAGGACGCGGTTCACGGCCGGGACGCCCAGGCGCGGGATGATGAGGATTTCCAGAAGATCGGTGCGGGTGCCGCAGGCTTCGACTTTACGCGTCTTTGCGGCAGCGGTGCGGTTGCCGGTTTCGGCGAATGCCCGGAGAACCCGACGCCGGGCGATGGGCCTAACGACTGGGCCTGCACCCGCGACAACGTGACCGGGCTGATCTGGGAGGTCAAGCTTGATGACCCTGGGCAATTGCGTCATGGCGGGCATACCTATACGTGGTACAACACTGATCCGGACACGAACGGCGGGGATGCCGGCAGGCCCGACGGCGGCACTTGCGCGGGCAGCGCCTGCGACACCCAGGCTTATGTGGCCGCCATCAATGGGCTGAATGAGGGTAACGGCCTGTGCGGTGTGAACGACTGGCGCATGCCCGATCGCGTGGCATTGCAGTCCATTGCTCATTACGGGCGCAGCTACCCGGCACTGGATACGGACTATTTTCCGAACATGATGTTGAGCGACTACTGGTCGGCAGCGACGCTGGCCTCTCGACCTGATCTGGCGCGTGCGATCATCAACCACTCAGGCGGCTACAATCTTTACAGCAAGGACGGTGCCGGTCGTGGTGTGCGCCTGGTGGCGGGTGGGCAGCCTCTGGTCGGGGGCGCGACAACCTGTGCGGGCACGGAGAATTTGCATATGCTGGCGAGCACGCCGACGGCGGATTTCGTTGACCATGGTGACGGTACGGTGACCCATACGCCCACCGGACTGATGTGGAAACGGTGCGTTGAAGGGCAAACCTGGAACAGTAGCAATAACACCTGCGGCGGTGGTGGAGGTTCCTTTAACTGGCAGCAGGCTTTGCAACGGGCACAAACGGTCAATGCATCCGATTCGGGCGCGGGTTTTGCGGGTTACAACGACTGGCGATTACCCAACGTGAAAGAGCTGCTTTCAATTACGGAACAGCGTTGTTCTGGCGGGGCTGTAAACGCCGCCATATTCCCTGGGCCTTCCGCAGCCGTCTGGACGTCGTCGCCCGTGCGCAGCAGCTCGCATGGCCATGCGTGGTACATCACAACCGGAACGGCCAACGTGACCACGGATTCCTTTGATAGAAGTAATGTCAGGGTGTTGCTGGTGCGGGCGGGGCAGTAGGCCGCCCCGCCCGTCGTGCTAGCCCCGGGCCGGTTCCGGTGGCGGTGTGCCGCCGGGAAACGCCAGGCGCAGGTTGTTCAGCCAAGTGGTGCCGAACTGCCGCCACAGCGGGGCGGTGTTGTAGGGCAGGCCATAACGGGCGGCCAGGGCACGCACGCGTGGGGCCACTTCCGGGTAGCGGTTGCTGCACAGATCGGGGAACAGGTGATGCTCGATCTGGTGGCTCAGGTTGCCGGACATCACGTGGAACAGGGGACCGCCGCTGATATTGGCCGAACCCAGCAACTGGCGGATATACCACTGGCCTTTGGATTCGCCCTCCACCTGATCCGGCGTGAAGTTATAAACACCGCTGGGGAAATGCCCGCAGAAGATGATTACGAAGGCCCAGATATTGCGAATGATATTGGCCACCGCATTGGCTCCGGCCACCAGCAGAAAAATCAGCCACGGTGATTCCGGGATAAAGAAGGAGATCGGCACGGCCACCAGTGCCGCCGCCCCTGGCCACATGATGTAATCCTTGCGCACCTGACCCCAGACCTTGCGGCCGATATGTTTCATCAACGGCAGTATTTCGCGCGGCTTCTTCTTGCCTTCGCCCACATCGATGATCGCCTGCTCGTGCACCGCCACGCCCTCCTCAAAGAACAGCATCAGCAGCAGAAAATAAATCGGCTGGAGCAGATACGCCGGTTTCCAGGGCTGCAACGGGGTAACGCGCATGATGCCGTAACCCACATCCAGGTCTTTTTCCAGCACATTGGTCCAGGTGTGGTGCACCACATTGTGCGAATGCATCCAGCGATCCGACGGGCTCATGGTGTCCCACTCCCAGGTGTTGGACTGGATTTCCGGGTCTTTCATCCAGTCCCACTGGGCGTGCAGCACGTTATGCGCGATTTCCATGTTTTCGAGAATCTTGGCCACGCCGAGCATGATGACCCCCAGCGCCATGACGATCAGTGCGGTGCCCCAACTGGCCAGGGCATGCGGCCAGGCGGGCAGCAGGAACAGGCTGGCATAGATCACCAGCCGCCCCCCCAGTGCCAGGCTGCGCTGGGTGCGGATCAGGCGCAGGATATACAGGCGATCCTTCTCACCGCGCGAGGCCAGGGTGTCATAGTAGATGGCATCCATCTCGCGGCCGAACTCGTCGATCTGTGCCTCGGTGAGATCCACCGGCAACGGTTTCTTCGTACCCATGCTGATCTCCTACAGGTCCAGTTCGCAATCACCGGCGGCGGCACAGACACAGGTCTGCACGATGGCGCCGGGTTCATTGATGAAATCGCCGCTGCGCAGATCGCGCACGCAGCCGGATTTCAGTGTGGTGTTGCAGGTGTGGCAGATGCCCATGCGGCACCCGTGGGGCGGGTTCATGCCGGCATCTTCGGCCACGCGCAGCAGATTGGTCTGGCCATCGGCCTGCGCCTCGACACCGCTGCTGGCAAAGCGCACTGTGCCGCCCACGGCGTCGTCGGGAATTCGCGCCAGTTCGGCCCGGAAGCGCTCGATATGCAGCTTGTGCGACAGGCCCGCCTCGGCCCAGGTCTGCTCCAGCGCCGCCAGCAACCCCGGCGGGCCGCAGGCATAGCAGTCGCGCTCGCGCCAGTCCGGGCACAGGCGGGCCAGCTCCGCCGGGCTGAAATGCCCGGCTGTCGGGGTGGTATCGCCCACGGCCCGAGTGTGGATTTCGTGCAGATGGTAGTAGCGCTGCTCGCGGTGGATCTGGCGCAGCTCCTTGCCGAAGACCGTATCGAATTCGTTGGGCGCATAGTGGATGTGCACCGTGTCGGGCAGGCGCTGCTGCAGGATCAGGCTGCGCAGCATGCTCATGGCTGGCGTGATGCCGCTACCGGCGGTAATGAACAGCGGCTGGATCGGTGACGCATCCGGCAGGTAGAAGTCGCCCTGGGGCAGCCCCACAGGAATGTAATCACCGACCTTCAGCTTGCGCACAATGTGGTGCGACAGGCGGCCGCCGTCGATGGCCTTGACCGTGATGGTGAAACAGCCGTCGTCGCGCTCCGGCGGTGAAGAAATGGTGTAGGTGCGGGTGTAGTGACGACCGTCCACCGGGATGCCCACGCGCACATGCTGGCCGGCGCGGTGCAGGCGCCAGTGGGCGCCGGGTTTCAGGGTGACGGTGCGGGCGTCGCGGGTTTCATCCCAGACATCCACCACCCGGGCCTGCATCCGGTGGGTGGTCCACAGCGGATTGACCAGTTCCACGTAATGGGAGGTACGCAGAGGGTAGGCGAACATGTCGGTGAGCACGGCCAGTCGTGAGAGCCAGCCCTTTTCGGGTGTCGGTTGCGCTTGCTGTTCGGCCATCCGGGGCTCCTTTTCTTGTTGTAACGATATTGTTGTAGCGGTGCACAGGTATTCACCTTAGCGCGAGGCGAGGGTAAGGGAAATAGTCAGTTTGTGGTGTTCGTGTGGTGTTAACAACGCCTCACTGTGCCCTCCAAGGGTGTGTCAGAATCACGTCGGTTCATAATGCACAGGCG
The DNA here is from genome assembly GCF_003259185.1 of Isoalcanivorax indicus. Classification (NCBI taxonomy): domain Bacteria; kingdom Pseudomonadati; phylum Pseudomonadota; class Gammaproteobacteria; order Oceanospirillales; family Alcanivoracaceae; genus Isoalcanivorax; species Isoalcanivorax indicus. The sequence continues at coordinate 2,081,045 of NZ_QGMP01000001.1, read as the reverse complement.
CTTGGGATGGGGAAGATGATGGGAATGATGCTTCGCAACGGAGTCATGCTCGGGATAGTGGCTGTCGCACTGATCCTGGGGGCTTGCCAACAGCGGCCGGTCGGCGGCGCAGACAGTACGGCGGATCGCCTGAACCCCGGGGAAACCCGGCGCGGCGAACTGACCTCGCGCAGCAGTTATAACGTCAACGACGGCAGCCGTTTCCAGCGTTTCGCCGTGCCGCTGCAGGCGGGGCAGGTCGCGCGCTTTGAGTTGACGGGAGCCTTGCAGGGCAGCCTCTCGCTGCATACGCCGGAAGGCGAGTTCCTGGCGGCGAGTCAGGGTGGCGCTGACCGCATGTCTCTCAGCCATCGTGCCGATGAGGCGGGGCTTTATCTGCTGGCCGTCAGTGGCCTGGATCACCGCAGCTATGGGCCTTTTCGTGTCAGCAGTCGCCTGCTGAGCGTGGCAGAGGGCGGGCCGATCGAGGCGGGGGAGGAGCGTGCCGGCTGGCTCGACGGTGTGGTGGATACCTACACGCTGGCCGTGACCGAAGCCGGTCTTTACCAGATCATCATGCGCTCCGAGGCGCTGGATGCGTATCTGACCCTGCGCGGCAGGACGGACGACGGTGACCCGATACATCAGGAAGATGATGACAGCGCTGGCGGCCTGGATGCGCGGCTGACGGCCTACCTGTTGCCGGGGCATTACGACATCGATGCGGGCTGGACCCAGCAGCAGAGCCGGGGCCTGTATACCCTGGCGGTGGAGACCCTGCCGGTGCCCGAAGGGGTGTCGCTGCGGCAGAGCGGCCCGCTGCGGCCGGGCGAGACCGTCGAGGGCTGGATGGCCGGGGCCGCGCTGACCTACACCCTGGTGGTGGAGGCACTGTCCCGGGTGCAGATCGACATGACCTCGCCGCTGCTGGACCCCTATCTGGAACTGGCGGGCAACGGCGTGGCGCACGCTGACGACGACGGTGGCGAGGACCTCAATGCCCGGATCGATGCGCTGCTGGCTCCCGGCACCTATCAGGTGATGGCCAGCGACATCAGCGGCCAGGAAGGCCTGTTCGAACTCAGCGCCACGGTGGCGCCGTTTGTGCTGGCCGAGGCGGTGAACGGTCTGCCGTCGCTCCGCCCGGGTGCCGACAGCAGCCATCGCCTGATCGCTGACGCCGATCACTATCGCCTGATCGTCCCCGAGCCGGGCCGCTATATTGTGGAAATGCGGTCGCAGGAACTGGATGCCTTTCTGGAGCTGTACGGTGACGCTGGCGCCTGGCTTGACGATGATGGCGGCACCGGTACCGATGCACGCCTCAACGTCGATCTGCCTGCGGGTGAGTACCTGCTGATTGCCCGAGCCTTCAGCCCCGAGCAGGGCGCCTACCAGTTACAGGTGCGCAGGCAGTAGCCTTTTATCGATGTGATTTACGGTTCCCGGATGGCGCACAGCGGGGAGCGATACCAGGGCATTCTGTCGCTGCCTGTGTGGAAGACGCCAGCGCGCCAGCGTGTGCCGTCGTCGCTCGGGTAGCTCTGCTCCAGGCGCAATGAGGCACTGTATGCGTCGTGGCCCCGGTGTGCGCCCGCCAGCACGACCGAGTTCTCGTCGTAGAGTATCGAGTTGCAAGCGGAAGATCTGTCGTGATCGTAGGTGCCCCCGTCAATGAACGGGCCACCGCTGCCCCCTCTCCTGTAGCCCAGCGGCTGCAGGGCACAGAACCCGTGCAAGGTGACAGTGCGCGTCACGGCGCTGTCGTTGGCCAGTCGGAAGGACCAGCGATCATTCCGGGCAAAGGCAGGCTCCGAACTGTTAATCCTGACGTTCGGGCTGGTGGATCCGGTGTCGTGGGAAACACCTGCACCCAGCATGACGCGCCCGCTGCTCTCTGCGCAATCGAGGGTTTCCGAGCGCGTTTCGCCCGCTGCCAGCGTGATCTCACGGCTCAGGGTTTCGAGATCGTCCGGTGGCTCAATGCAAATGGCATAGGCCCTGATCTCTCGGGCACTGCCACTGTCATTGAGCGCCTTGATCGCCCAGACATTATGGATATTACCGCCACCGAGATTGACCTGAGTCGGCCATGACTCCTGAACATGCAAGCCAGGCCGTGTGTCGCTGTCCACATTCATGACGCGCAGGCCGCCGCTGACCGGAATGCGCTGCGCACCGCAGGACGCGCCCAGCATGTCGTAATCCCCCGCGTCCAAGGTGCTGTCGTTCGTTTCAATCGAGTAGCCGGAAAGTGGTGGGGCCGGTAGCGCGGTGACCTCGTTACTGGGCTCGCTTTCCCGGCTCTCGGCGACGGCTGTCACCACAAACACGACATTCTGGTGATTCTCGAGCTCGGTAACGGTGTGCGGGCTGGTGACCGAGGGCTGCCAACCGGCATCGCCGGCACCAGGGTTCTCCATATCAAGGCCTGTCGCGGCGGGAGCCCAGTAAAGGTTATAGCTGTCGGCGTCGTCCACCGGATCCCATTCAACGGTGACCTCGGCGTTGCCCGGGGTGGCGGAAAGGCCCTCAGGGGCGTCCACGGAGATGCGGTGGTCGGACGACGATGAACCGCCGCCGCCACCACAGGCCGCAAGCAGGGCCGTCGCAGCAAGGCTGGCGGCGAGCGTTCCGGCCGGCAGGGCGAGGTGTCTGCGTGACATAGGGTCTCTCCATAGCAATCGTCCGGACATGCTATGGGGTGGAGCGGGGGATTGAGTACCACACAAACGAGGTAACACGCGAGGGCCGGGTGCCACAGGCGGCCGACAGGGCTGGGTATGGCGGCCGCTGGCCAGAGCCGCCCAGGGTGCCGATCACTGGAGGCCTGGCCCCTGATCGGGCTACCATGCCAGTTATGCCCTGCGGGTGACGCCCACCCGGAGAGATGACGTGACACGGGATGGATCAGGCCCATGGCAACAGCAAAGGACAAGCGACGCTACCCCAGAACAGCCCACGCGGTGACCCTTTCGCTCATTCTGCGGCCCCGGGTTCCGGGCTCTGCGGAAGCCTCGCGCGGACTGCATGTGAGCACGCACGACATCTCGCTGGCAGGCATCAGTGTGCTGCTGCCTGAACCCATCAGACCGGATACCGACGTGGAACTGTCACTGGTGCTGTCCGAGGACGATGACCGGCTTTGCCATCTGCATGGCACCGTGGCCTGGTGTGGCCACAGTGACGGTCAGTTGCTGGCGGGCATTGCACTGGACCTGGAGCGCGGCGATGGCCGCGCCTGGGCGAGCAGCTTCAGCGAATCATCTTCCTGATCAGATTCACCTTGTCCTTGTAGGGCGCATAACGAAACTTGATGTCGAACAGCGTGGTGGCCTTGAGAATACCGCGCTGGTGCGAGAAGACATCGAACGAATTCTTGCCGTGATAGGCGCCCATGCCGCTTTCCCCCACACCGCCAAACGGCAGGTTCGGGTTGGCCACGTGCATCACGGTATTGTTGATGCAGCCGCCGCCAAACTGTGTGTTGTCGAGCACTTGCCGTTCCACCTGTTCGCTGGCCGTGAACAGGTACAGGGCCAGCGGATGTTCCGGCAGTTTTTTCAGATTGCCCACCAGCTCCTCGATAGAACGGTAGGTGAGCAGCGGCAGCACCGGCCCGAAGATTTCCTCCTGCATGATCAGATCATCCATCGTCACATCCTTGAGCAAGGTCGGCGCGATGTATTTCTGTGCGCGGTCGGTCTGGCCACCGGCGAGCACCTTGCCGGTGTCGATCAGGCCCGCCACACGATCAAAATGACGTTCATTGATCATGCGCCCCAGATCCGGGCTCTGGCTCGGATCGTCGCCATAGAATTCTTTCAGGGTGGCGACCAGGGTCTGCTCGAACGCCTCCTTGATGTCTTCGTGTACATGGACATGATCCGGTGCCACGCAGGTTTGCCCGACATTGAGCATCTTGCCGGCCAGGATACGGCGGGCCGCCACTTTCAGGTTGGCATCCTTGTGCACGATGGTGGGGCTCTTGCCGCCCAGTTCCAGCGTGACTTTGGTCAGATGTTTCGCGGCAGCGGCCATGACAATGCGGCCCACGCGGGGGCTGCCGGTAAAGAAGATATGATCGAAACGCTGTTCCAGCAGCACGTTGGTCACTTCAGTGCTGCCCTTGAAGACGGACACATACTCCTCGCTGAAACACCGCTTGATGATCTTCTCGACCACATCGGCCACGGTAGGGTTCAGCGATGACGGTTTCAGCGCGGCGGTATTGCCTGCCGCGATGCTGCCGATCAGCGGCTGGATCAGCAGCAGGAACGGGTAGTTGTAGGGCCCGAGCAGAAAGGTCACGCCCTGCGGTGTCGATTCAATCCGGCTGCGGCCGGGTTGCGCCCACATGGACGTGCTGACACGGCGCGGCTTCATCCAGCCTTTCAGGTGTTTGAGCGTGTGCTTGAGATCTTCGATGGCTGTGCTGATCTCGATATAGGCTTCGAATGGCGGGCGGCCGATGTCGGCTTTCAGAGCGTCCTGTATGTCACTCTGGTATTCAACGATGGCGTCTTTCAACGTGCGCAGTTGTTGCATTCGAAAGGCCAGGCTTCGCGTGGCGCCGGATTCAAAGTAACGCCGTTGCCGGGCAACAGCCTCTGCGGCCCAGTCTTCTGTCTGGCTTGAGATATGGCTCTCCGGTAATGCGCCCATGCTTGGCCTCCTGGTGGTATATGTGTATGCAGCAGCGGAAGTGACCCACGAGTGTTCCATGGGGAGCGGGCGCACTCTAGCGGTGGGGGGGAGCCTGATTGACCGAAAGCATCAGTCGGAGGCACAGAAAGTGACGGTTCGCGCCGTAACTATACAAAAAGTTATCAGGCGTCTAGACGGGTTGATAAAAAAGACACGCCTCAGGACGGAGTTTGATGCGGTACCGGTTGGTGGTGTGTTGGGCGAGTGCCGGGCACGCGCAATGTGAAGCGGGTGCCGACAGTGTCAGGTTGCCAACTGGCCTTGGCCTGGATTGTGGCCGCGCGGCTGAGAATATTGGTCAGCCCTCGGCCGCGTCTTTCAACAGACGAGGTCTCGGCAGTAGACAAGTTCTGGGGCGAGAACGGCGTGCCGTTGTCGGTGAGTTCGATGAGCACGTCGCCGTGATCCATCCGCGTGCTGAAATGCAGGGTGTCGGCGCGGTTGTGCTTGAGAATATTGGTGATGGCTTCCTGAAGAATGCTCAGCACATGGCGAATGTGCTCTGCGGTCAGCGTGTGCTGTGCCGGCAGGGCGTCCATGCTCCAGTGCAGCGTCAGTCCGGCGGCTTCGAGTCGGGGCTGCAAGCGATAACGCAGTGTTGCCAGCGAGGTGGTCAGGTCGTTACCGACCGGGGTCAGTGAGTCCAGGGTCTGCCTGAGCTCGTCGATGCCCTCCTGCAGTGTTCGGGTCAGGGTGTCGTCCTCGCCGCGATGCTGCTGTGCGATGTGCAGGGCGTTGGTCAGGGTGGCGCCCAGGCCATCGTGCATGTCGCGCATCAGCCGCTGTCGTTCCAGCGCCAGCAGTTCCCGCTGTTCCACTTCGCGCAGCTTGCGGTAGCTGGCGTCCAGCTCCTGTTCACGACGGGCCAGCGTGTCCGCAAGGATGCGGCGATGATGCTCCAGGGCGTCCACCCCTTGCCGGTAGCGGCGGTACAGAATCTGGCTGAACAGCAGGCAGAAGGTGATTTCCCAGTACACCAGCAGATAAGGATGTTCCAGATTGATCTGGTATTGCATCAGCAGCAGGTCATGGGCGGCCAGCGGCAAACCGATCAGATTACAGGTGGCCAGCACTTGCGCCGAGCGGATGCCGCTGCGCCAGGCCAGAACTGCCACCAGCGTGAAAGCCCCTGACGAGAGCAACAGGGCGATACCGTAGGTGGCCCCTGCCAGGGCGACAATCTGCTCGGACGCCTGAAACAGCGGCAGGCTGGTGAGCAACGCCAGCAGGAGGGAGCCTCCCAGGGTGTATTCCAGCCAGGGCAGCCGGCGCTGGCACAAGCGCAGATTGAACAGCAGGCTGACCAGAACCAGCCCCAGCAGGGCGTTGACCGTCAGCCAGCCGAACCAGTCTGACGACATCAGGCGGGTATCCAGGGGCCCGGAGAAATGCAGGCCACGCAGGGCAAACAGCAGGGCGGCTGCCAGAAACAGGCGTGACAGGGTGCGGTCTTCTCGTGAGTGGCGCAGGCTGAGCCCGAAGGCGGCAAGCGTGAGGAAGACCAGCGCGATGGCGCCGGGCAGTACCGCTTGCAGCCACAGACGTGTTCGGTAGCGCCAGATCAGGGCATCTGTATCGTCCAGATAAACCCGGCTCAGGCCGCCGCCCAACCCGGTGACCGAATCCATCCTGATCAACAGTTCGCCGGGGGCGGCACGGCCATCCAGGGGTGTCAGCGGCAGCCAGACGGGCCGATTGAAACCGTTCCATACCAGGTCGCCCGATGAGCGCCACAAGAGGACGCCATCGCCATAGATCGCGACCTGCCCCACGGTCTGCCAGCGGGGCAGGTAGAGGGTGGGGTTGTCGTGGGGCGCGGGGACGGGCAGCCGATACCAGGTGGTGGTGATGCCCTCACCCTGGCCGTCCCGAGGCAGGGCGACATCGGGTAGCGAGACCCGCTGCCAGCCTGTGTCGGGGAGGACGTCGATCCGGGGCGGTGGCGCCATGAAGTGCGGACTGTCCGCAGTGAGGGTCAGGCGCTCGGCCTGATGCACGGCGTTGGCGGCGTGCGTGCCGGCGCAGAGCAGGCACAGGCTGGCCCACCACAGTAACCGCGCGCCCGGGGCCATGCTCAGTCTGGCCTGCCCAGCAGATTCAGCCGCCAGGCCTCGCTGACGGCACCGGCGCGCGAGTTCACCCCGAGCTTCTGGTAAATGCGGCGGATATACGTCTGTACGGTCCAGGGGGAGACGCCCAGGCGCTGGGCGATGTCCGCCATCGCATGGCCCTGGCTGATCAGCGCCAGGACATTCTGCTCCTGTGCTGACAGTGCGGTCTCGGGTTGCGGGGTTTCCGGGGCGATTTCAACCAGCAGATGCCGCGCAATCATGGGGCTGATCGGGCTGCCGCCCTGGTGCAGCATGCGAATGTGGGCAGCGACCTGTGGGGGCAGGGCGTCCTTGAGCAGATAACCGGTGGCGCCGGCGCGCACGCTGTCCAGCACCGGCTGGGCCTCGTCAAACAGGGTGGCCACCATGATGGCGCAATCCGGCCAGCGCCTGCGGGCGGCCTGAATGACGCTGATGCCGGAGCCGTCAGGCAGCCCCAGATCCACCAGCAGCACGTCGTGGGCGGGTCCGTCCAGCAAGGTGTTGGCCTGGGCGCAGTTCCCGGCTTCGGCGGTTAACCGGATATCGTCGGTGGCCTCCACAGCCCGGCGCACCGCATGCCGGAACTGCGGATCATCTTCCACCATGGCCAGACTGATCACGTCTGGTCCCCCCAATGGTTGTTATCAGTGTTGCCCTAGCATACCTGCCCTTGGGGGGATAAGGCAGAGTGCAGGCGTCAGCCGCCGCGCAGCTTGGCCACGAAGCTGTTTTCACGCTCCAGCAGGGCGCTGAAGCTGGGCCGGGAGAGCACCTTGTCCACATGCGCGGCCAGCGACGGGTACTGCTGCGGATCGAGATGCTCGCCGCCGTGGGCAAAGTTTGCGAACTGGGACGCCACGGCGATATCGGCGATGGAGAACTGCTCTCCGGCCAGCCATTCCCGGCCCTTGATCTGGCTTTCCAGGTAAGCGAAGTGCGGCGGCAGTTTTTCGGTGAGGGCGCGCGCGATGCGTTCTTCATCGCTGGGCTTGCCCATCAACTTCATGATCACCCGGTTGCGGAATACGGTGAAGGTGGTCAGCGGGGCCAGTTCATAGTCGGCGTATTTCTCCAGCCACAGGGCATGGGCGTAATCCGCCGCGTCCATGGGATACAGCGCGGGTGTCTCCGGGAAGGCGCGCTCCAGGTAGGCGCAGATCACGGCCGAGTCGGCCAGCAGCCGGCCATCGTGCTCCATGGCGGGGATGCGGCGCAGGGGGTTGATGTTGCTGTAGTCTTCCGGCGCATTGAAGGGATCGACATGCACCGATTCGAAGGGAATGTCCTTTTCGGCCAGAAACACCCGGGTCTTGCGGACGAAGGGCGACAGCGCCGCGCCATAGAGTTTGATCGCCATGAGGAGCCTCATCTGTTCATGATGCGGCTTATCAGAACAAGGTGCCGGGCAGGGGTCAATGGCAGCAACCATCGAACGATTTTTCCCTTGACGTCATCGCAGCGCCTGTTATCCTTTGCGCCGCTTTCGGGGGTAACCCCGGGGCGTCCGGGGTCCCCTTCGTCTAGAGGCCTAGGACACCGCCCTTTCACGGCGGTAACAGGGGTTCGAATCCCCTAGGGGACGCCACTTAATGCGGGAATAGCTCAGTTGGTAGAGCGCAACCTTGCCAAGGTTGAGGTCGCGAGTTCGAGCCTCGTTTCCCGCTCCAAATTCGAAAAAGCCGGCCCTGAAAAGCGCCGGCTTTTTTGTCTGCTGCGTTTTGGCCTGTTCTCTGGCCGCCCGGTCAGCGGCGGGTCTCGTCGAAGCGCACCGGGCTGCCCAGAGGCGGGCCGATGACGTCGTCGTCTCGCATGACCAACTGGCCGCGCAGTACAGTGGCCACCGGCCAGCCCTGCACCGTCACACCATCATAGGGCGTCCAGCCGCTTACACTGGCGATCCAGCGGTTTTCGATGCGGCGGCGGGCGTTCATGTCGACCAGGGTCAGGGCGGCGCTCTGGCCTACCGCGATGCGACCGCGCCCGGGCAGGCCGAAGAGCCGGGCTGGCCCTGCGCTGGTCAGGTCCACCAGGCGCATGAGGCTCAGCCGACCGGCGTTGACGTGATCCAGCATCATCGGCAGCAGTGTCTGCACCCCGGTCATGCCGCTGGGGCTGTTCGGGTAGGGGCGGGCCTTTTCCTCCAGAGTATGCGGCGCATGGTCGCTGCCCAGCACATCCACCACACCGTCGCGCACGGCCTGCCACAGCGCCGCCTGATGATGGCGGTCGCGCACCGGGGGGTTCATCTGTGCGAGGCTGCCCAGTCGCTCGTAGCACTCCGGTGCCGTCAGGGTGAGGTGGTGCGGTGTGACCTCGACGCTGACGCTGCGCTTGTGTCGGGCCAGCAAGGCCATTTCTGCCGCCGTGGAAACGTGCAGCAGGTGCAGGCGGCGACCCGCTTCCTCGGCCAGACGAAGGATCTTGCGGGTCGCCAGCAGGGCGCTTTCTTCATCGCGCCAACGGGGATGATCGCGTACGTCCGCAGAGGCCTCCACCAGGGCGCGGCGCTCCATCAGCCGGGCTTCATCTTCGGCGTGGATGGCCACCCGGCGATGGCCGTGGCTGAGAATGCGCCGCAGAACATCATCCTCGTCGACCAGCAGATCGCCGAAAGAGCTGCCCATAAAGACCTTGATGCCTGCACAGCCGGGCAGGGTTTCCAGGTCTGCCAGGTGTGTGGCGTTGGCGGCTGCGCCGCCCATATAGAAAGCGTAATCGCACCAGGCGCGCCCGGCTGCGCGGTCGAGCTTGTCCTGCAGATCGTCTTGCCACAGGGTCAGGGGGTGCGTATTGGGCATTTCGAACACAGCGGTGACACCGCCGAGCAGCGCGCCGCGTGTACCCGCTTCCAGCGTTTCCTTGTGGGTCAGCCCCGGTTCACGAAAGTGCACCTGGCTGTCGATGACGCCTGGCAAGACGTGCAGGCCCTGGGCCTCCATGGTGTCCTTTGCCTGCCAGCCGCGGCTGTCCAGCGCCACAATCAGGCCGTCGCTGCACACGACATCTGCGAGCACCGGCCCGCCGGGCGTAATGACCGTGCCCTGGCGAATGATCAGATCAGCGAAGCGGGAGGGGGAGGCCATGCGGTGTCCTTGTGGGCAGGAAAGAAAGGGTCATGTGCCCGGCGGGGCGCTGCGCATTTGCTGCTGTGCCAGCCGCAGGTCACTGCGGTCCAGTCGTGCGGCCAACTGCGCGGCGCGTTGCCTGAACGCATCCAGTTCGCTATCCGCAAGGCGTTGGGCCATGGGGATGTCGGCGGTCATCGGATCCACCGGCCGGTTGTTGACGTGCAGTTCGAAATGCAGGTGTGGCCCGGTACTGCGCCCGGTATTGCCGGACAACGCAATACGATCGCCACGGCTGACCTGCTGACCGCGTGCCACCAGAATGCGATCCAGGTGCAGATAACGTGTCTTGAAGGCCCCGTGATGCTCGATTTCCACATACTTGCCGGCGAAAGGGTGGTTGCCGACGCGGGTCACCACGCCGTCGCCGGTGCTGAGTATCGGCGTGCCGATCGGCGTGGCGAAGTCAACGCCGTGGTGGGGCGCGATACGTCCGGTAACGGGGTGCTTGCGGCGCAGGTTGAACGGGGAACTGATGCGGTATCGGGCCACGGTGGGGTAGCGCAGGAAGGCGCGGTTCAGGCTTTCGCCGTGGCTGTCGTAGTAGTTGCCGTCATCGTGCAAAAAGGCGTTGTGGGCCGTACCCCGGGCCAGCAGGCGCACGCCTTCAATACGGCGGCGGCCGGTGGGTTCATCGCTTTCGGTGAACTCGCTGCCCAGCACCAGTGCAAAGGTGTCGCCGGCGCGCAGATCGCGGCGGAAATTGATACGTTCATCGAAGATTCGCTGGGCTTCGATAATGTCCCGGTCACGCAATCCCGCATGCCGCGCCGTCTGATAGAAGGTGCCCTGAATCACGCCGGCATAGGTCTGCTGGCGCCAGTAGGTAGGCTGGACTTCTTCCTCGAATTCGAACACCGACGCCGTGGCGCGGTGATAATGAATCCGGTGCCCCGGGTGCAGGATCAGGGTCAGTTGCGCCAGTGTGCGGTGGTCACTGTCGAAGGTGAAGCGCAGCTGCTGGCCGGGGTGCAGGACATCCAGGGCGAGCAATTCCGTATCGGCCGCGAGCACGCCGCGCAGGGCGGCGCGATCCACCCCCAGATCACCAAAGATGCCGCCGAGCGTATCGCCGGGTTTGACCTGATAGTGGTGTTCGAGCGGTTCGTGGGCCTCAGCCGGTGGAGCCAGTTGCCGTGTCAGCCAGCCATCGGACCGGTGCACCAGGTGGCCGGTCACCGGGGCAGGGCGCAGGGCGATCAGGGCGGCAACCAGTAACCCTGACAGCATTGCCAGAGCCAGACGATGCGGGGAATGTGGAGAAGGGGGGCGCTTCAGCATGGGCGGTCTTCCCGGCAGCGGGCGCACAGGCCGCGCAAGGTCAGACTGATCTGGTCTGCCTGATGGGCCTGCCAGGCCGGGTCGGTGGCCAGTTGCTCCAGCAAACGGATCAGGGGCGCGTCAGGGGCGCCCGGCTGGTAGAGGTTATGACAGCGGCGGCATTCGAAATGGCTTTCACAGCGAGGCTCAGGGCTGGTCAGCCAGGCAAACCGGCTGACGCGGTCCTCGCCGATCTGTTCGTTCAGTAGCCCGGCCCCGGCCAGGCGGTTGAGCAGTCGATACAGCGTGACCCGGTGAATGGCGACCCCTTCACTGTGCAGGGCTTCGGCAGCCTGATGGTGGCACAGGTAACGGCCCGGCTGTGCCATGAACAGGGTGAGCAGGGTTTCGCTGGCCGGTGTGCAGCGCAGGCCGGCCTCGGCAAGTTGGGTGCGCGCGGGGGCATTCATGAGCGTTTGTCGGTCAGTCCCGGGTTGTCGAGTGTGGGCAGTCTAGCGAGATGGGCACCACTAACGCAACAGTGTTGCGTTAGTGGTCGTGCACCAATATTGCCCACGGCAGAGTGCAGGCGTAATCTGTTTGTATAAAAAACGATCAGTCGGAGGTGTGCCGTGGGCGAGGCAACGCTGCAACAGGGCTGGACCGACAAGCGCCGCTATCTGTGGTTGCTCAGTACGCTGACGATGCTGTTGCCGCTGGCCGCGATTGGCCTGGTGGAGCGCACCGGGTTGGCGTTGTTCTGGTGGTTCGGTCCGATCTTCGTGTTTATCGGTATCCCGATTCTCGACCATCTGCTGGGCGAGGAAACCGAAAATCCCCCCGAGTCGGTGGTGCCGCATCTGGAGCAGGACAGCTATTACCGGGTGGCGGTGTGGATCGCGGTGGTGTTCCAGTACGGGGCGTTCCTGGTTGCGGCGCAGGTGGCGGCCACGGCGTCCTTGCCCTGGTACAGCTACCTGGGCCTGGCCATTACCACCGGCACGGCCATGGGCATCGCCATCAACACGGCCCACGAACTCGGCCACAAGACCAATCGTTTCGAGCGCACGCTGGCCAAGCTGGCGCTGGCGCCAGTGTTTTACGGGCATTTCTTTGTCGAGCATAACCGGGGCCATCATGTGCGCGTGTCCACGCCGGAAGACCCGGCTTCATCGCGCTTCGGCGAAAGTTTCTACCGGTTCTTGCCGCGGGTGGTATTTGGCAGCCTGCGTTCGGCCTGGGAGCTGGAAGCGGTGCGGTTACAGAAAGAAGGCAAACCGGTGTGGCACTGGCACAACCATAATCTGCAGGCGTGGGGCATGTCGGTGCTGCTGTGGGGCGTGTTGCTGGTCTGGCTGGGCTGGGGCGTGTTGCCGTTCCTGCTGATCCAGTCGGTGTTCGGCTTCCAGCTGCTGGAGGTGGTGAATTATATCGAGCACTACGGGTTGTTGCGGCAGAAGAAAGACAATGGTCGCTATGAGCCCTGTCGACCGGAGCATTCGTGGAACAGTAATCGCCGGGTGACCAATATCTTTCTGTATCAGCTACAGCGTCATTCCGATCACCATGCGTTTCCCACTCGCTCCTATCAGTCGCTGCGACATTTTGATGAAGCGCCGCAGTTGCCCGGAGGCTATGCCTCGATGATCGTTCTGGCGTGGGTGCCGCCGTTGTGGTTTCGGGTCATGGACCCGCGCGTCATCAAGCACTACGACGGCGATCGGTCGCGGATCAACGATGGCTTTGTGCGTAACAACTGATTGTTGACGGCGATCAGTATGAAGTGTGCGGCGGCCACCATGTCGGTGACGCTTTCCTTGAAGTCATTCAGCAGCCAGCGCATGGCCATGTTGACCAGCGCGCCGATCATGCCGGTGGCGATCAACGTGTCCTGAACAGCATGCGGGCTTCGCTCGGGATGCAGCCCCCGGAAGACCACCAGCAGAAACGCCGCAAAATCGTTCATGACCTTGCGGTACAGGGCATCGACCTCGGGGCTGACACCAATGATCTCGGTCATGATGATGCGCGCGGCGCCGGGGTTGTCGTGCAGGAATTCGAAATAGGCGGTCAACGCCGCGTCGGCCATGGCGTCGGGCTCGCCTTGCTGGCGGCTGATGGCGCCACTGACCTTGTCGCGGATCTGGTCCGTCAGGCGCACATAGATGTTGCACAGCAAGGCTTCACTGTTGCTGAAGGACTCGTAGAAATAGCGTTCGGTCAGCCCGGCCTCGGCGCACAGGGCGCGCACGGTGGTGCCCTGGAAGCCGGTGCTGCCAAAGACGTTGATCCCGGCCTGAATCAGCTTCTCGCGCCGCTCGGCCCGGCGCTGTTCAATGCTGACGCCGCGATAGGCGCGGCCGTGTGCCGGGCGGTTGGCCGTGGAGCGTGAGGTGGAAGGCGTGTCTGTCATGGCGCCATGTTGACATGGCATATTGTCAGAAGTAAAGTGACATCATCTGTTGTCAGAAAAAGAAGCTTACCCAAGAGGATGCATAACGTGACGCACCCCCAATTCGACGTCGCCATCATCGGCAGTGGTTTTGCTGGCCTGTGCATGGCCATTCGTCTCAAGGAGCAGGGCAAGGACAACTTCGTGATTCTTGAGCGGGCGCAGGATGTCGGCGGTACCTGGCGCGACAATCAGTATCCCGGTGCGGCCTGCGATGTGCCTTCGCATCTCTATTCGTTCTCCTTCGCCCCCAACCCGGCCTGGTCACGCAAGTATCCGACCCAGCCGGAGCTGTATGCCTACCTGCAGCGTATCGCCAGGGATTATGACCTGCTGCGCCATATCCGTTTCGACAATACGCTGGAAGCGGCCGAGTATGACGAGCAGCGTGCCTGCTGGACGGTGCGCACCAGCCAATCCAGCCTGACCAGTCGGACGCTGGTCATGGGCAATGGCGGCCTGGCCGAACCGAAGCTGCCCGAGATTGCCGGTGTCGAGCGTTTCCAGGGCAAGACCTTCCACTCATCGCGCTGGGATCATGACTATGATCTGAGCGGCAAGCGTGTGGCCGTCATCGGCACCGGGGCGTCGGCGATTCAGCTGGTGCCGGAAGTCGCGAAGGTGGCGGGTCGTCTGGATGTGTACCAGCGCACGCCGAACTGGTTGATCCCGCGTCCCGACCGCGCTTACACCGGGCTGGAAAAGACGCTGTTCAAGGCGTTGCCCGCCACCCGTCGTTTGCATCGCAACGCTATCTACTGGGGGCATGAAGCCCGCGTCATGGGCATGGTGCTCAATCCGGCACTGATGAAGGTTTTCCAGAAAGTGGCCGAGCTGCACATCCGTCGCCAGGTGAAAGACCCGGTACTGCGCGAGCAGGTGACACCGGACTACACCATCGGCTGCAAACGTATTCTGATTTCCAACGACTGGTATCCGGCGTTGCAGCAGGACAATGTGTCGCTGATTACCGACGGTATTCGTGAGATCCGCGAGCACTCGATTGTCACGGCCGACGGTACCGAGCGTGAGATCGATGCCATCATTTTCTGCACCGGCTTTTACGCCACGGAGAATCCGATCGCCCATGCGGTCACCGGACGCGGTGGCCAGACGCTGGCCGACGCCTGGGTGGATGGGGAAGAGGCTTATCTGGGCACCACCGTACATGGCTTCCCGAACCTGTTTCTGATGATCGGCCCGAATACCGGGTTGGGGCACAGCTCCATGGTGTTCATGATCGAAAGCCAGGCGGAGCTGATCCAGCGCCTGATCAATGACATGCAGCAGCAGGGCAGTGAGGAGATCGAAGTGCGCGAGGCGGTGCAGACCGGTTACAACCGGCGTTTGCAGGAGCGTCTGGCGGGCTCGATCTGGGCCACCGGCTGCGACAGCTGGTACAAGCACAAGAACGGCAAGATCACCGCCCTGTGGCCGGGTTTCACCTTCCAGTTCTGGCTGCGCACTCGTCGTTACCGCCGTGACGATTACAGCTTCAGCGCGGTGCCGGTGAGCCCGAAGACCGCAACGGCCTGAGACGGATCGCCATGCCCGGCCCCGGTGCCCTCAAGGGGCGCCGGGGCTTTGCATATCAGGGCTTCCCATACCAGACTGTGTGCCCCGAGTTACTGCCCCGGAACCGAACATGCGTGTCCCTCCCCAGGCTATCCCCGCCGAGACCTTGCAGAACCTGATCGAAGAGTTCGTGACCCGCGATGGCACTGACTACGGTGAGCGGGAAATATCGCTGTCCGAGCGCGTCACGCAAGTGGAGCGCCTGTTGGCGCAGGGCGAGATGGCGATCTGGTTCGACGAGGCCACCGAAACCGTGTCACTGCTGACCCGCCGCCAGATGCAGGAGGCGGGTCTCGGTACCGGAGAAGAGCGCTGATGCCGAGTGGTCCTCAGGCAGCTTCAAAATCCATCGGCTTGATGTGATCCAGGTTGACACTCTGACGTGCCAGCCACAGGTCATACATGTCCTGCATGGCAAGCCAGCTTTCTGGTGAGCGTCCAATGGCTTTGGCAAGGCGCAGCGCCATTTCGGGGCTGATACCGCTATCACCCTTCAGCAGCCGTGAAAGCGTAGAGGGTGAAACATCCAGCCTGGCGGCCAACTGACGGGTGCTGATACCAAAAGGCAACAAGTAGACGTCGCGGATGAATTCACCGGGATGTGGCGGATTATGCATGCTCATCAGTGATAATCCTCGTAATCAAGTATATAGGCGTTTCCATCCCTGAATTCGAACGTGAGCCGCCAGTTGCCGTTGACGCGGACTGACCAGCGCGCCCGGCTTTTGCCCTTTAAGGCATGCAGGTAGAAGCCGGGGATGTCCATATCGCTGACGACCGTGGCAGTATCAAGCGCAGCAAGCTGCATGCGCAGCCTGTTTGCGTGGTCAGCACGGATGCCGCGTGTGCTGCCTGTGCTATAGAACCGCTGCAGTCCCTTGTGGCGGAATGATTTAATCATGATGCGCAGTGTAGCGTGATGCGCACTGCGCAACAAGTGCCTTCAGGCAAGCTCCTTCAAGAAAGCCCCAGGACTTTGCAGCCGATCAGGTGGATGGCCATCGCCAGCATGATCAGCCAGCTCAGCGCAATGCCCAGTTGGCGCGCCTTGTTGACGGCGCGGGGGCGGGTCATGCCGATGGCATGCAGCAGGCGCCCCAGGAAAAAGATCCCGCCATACAGATGCAGCGCGGCGCCCGGTGCGCCGGTCAGTTCCAGTACGGCCAGGCCGATCAGCACCACCGGCACATATTCGGTGGCGTTACCGTGGGCACGAATGGCCTGCGCCAGGGTCCGGTTGCCGCCGTCGCCCAGGGACACCTGGCCGCCAAGACGCTGGCGTACCACGTTGGCTGCCAACACCAGTATCAGGAGCAGGAACAGGCCGGTGTACAGGGCGGTGACAGGTAGCAGCAGTGCGGTATTCATGGGGTCCACTCCGGTTGTTTTTTGCGTTGTCTGAGAATAAAGCGTGCCGGGGCCAGGGCGCCACGCAGTGCGCTGTCCACGGGCAGGGGTTCGTCATTGACCAGGGCGGCGATCAGTTCCGCGCACAGGGGAGTGCCGGTGATGCCGCGACTGCCGTGGGCAATGCTCATGTAGAGTCCGGGCCGTACCGCGTGCGGTACGGCCCGGGCATCGGGCACCTCCCCGGCCAGTGGCAGGAAGTCGATGCTCTGGCAGCGCAGGCCGACGCGCTCGCCAACGACGCGTACTTCGGCGCCACCCAACTCAGCCCATTGATCCGGCACCTGAGCGGCCAGTTCGGCCAGATTGCGCTCGTTATCGGCGGCCTCAGGCTGCAGATCATGGCGGTGCAGATCGAAGGTCGCCCCCACACAGTGCAGGTCGTCCAGAGCCGGTGTCAGATAGCCACTGTGGCAAATGGCCTGTGACCAGCGGCGGCTGGCGTCCGTGGCCCGGCAATAGGTGACCTGGCCGCGAATCTGTTTCAGCGGCAGCCAGTCAAGGCCGCACAGTTCACGGGCGGCGGCAGCATTGGCGAGCACGGTGATGTCGGCGACATGAGGGGCGCCAGCGTCCAGCGTCAGATACCAGCCGTTGTGGTGCTCACCCATGTCGATGACACGCCGTTTCACCAGCGTGATGCGGGGATGCTCAAGCAGATGGGTGCACCAGGCCGGGGGGCGAATATAGCCGCCGCCGGGGAGCAGCAGGCCATCGTGATCGGGGCAGGCTTGCAATTGATCCGTCGGCCACAGGCCGCTGTGCAGGGCGCCGGTCTGGCGTGCCTGCTGGCGCCCGTCGGGCGGATACTGGCGCACACCACTGAGCGCGCCGTCGTTGTCGGTGGCCGGGAAGGTGTAGCGCTGCAACCAGTGCAGGGCGTTCAGGTAACTGCTCTGATAGAACCGGTTCTGCGCCGTCGCATGGGGGCTGGGCGTGGTGTAGACCACACCGGCCAGATTGCCGGAGGCGCCCTGGGCGATACCTTCGGGATCGAAGACCGTGACCTGCCAGCCTCGCTCTGCCAGGGCGCGGGCGCAGGTGGCCCCCGCCAGGCCTGCTCCGATGATGGCCGCCCGCCCGGTGGTCGGCTGTGCCGGGCGCCAGTCACCGGCGGCGGTACCGACCAGCATCTCGCGTTTGCGGCCAAAGCCCGGCACCCGCTGCACCGCAAAGCCCTCGGCGGCCAGCCCCCGGCGCACAAACCCGGCGGCGGTGAAGGTGGCGAAGCTGGCGCCCGGCGCACTGAGTCGGACCATGGTGCGAAACAGAGTCGGCTGCCACATATCCGGATTGCGTGCCGGGGCAAAGCCGTCAAGGAACCAGGCATCGACCCGGGCGTGCAGGTGTGCCAGCGCTTCCTGCACGTCGGCAAAGATCAGGGTCAGGGCTATCCGCCCGCCACACAGCCAGCGTCGATGCAGGCCCGGTGCCAGCGGCGGATAGACCTGTGCGAGTTCCTCGGTCAGGGGGGCAAACTGTGGCCAGTGACTGTGCGCGCGGCGCAGGTCCGCAGGCCTCAGCGGATGCTTTTCAATGGAAATGAAATGCAGGGTGCTGTCTGCGGGCGCCCTGGCCAGAAACTGATCCATGGCGCAAAGCAGATTCAGCCCGGTGCCAAAGCCGGTTTCGGCAATCACGAACTGTGCCCCCGCAGGCAGGGCCGCAAACCGACGGCCCAGGGCATTGCCGTCCAGAAAGACATGGCGGCTTTCGGCCGCCCCGTCCTCACGTGAGAAGTAGGGATCATCGTAGGCCAGTGCCACGGGGGTGTCGGCCTGCCAGTCCAGTTCGGCTGGCGTGATCGGGGTGGCGAAGGGGCCGGGTGTCATGGTGAGGCGTCAGCGCTCCCGGCGTTGGCGGCGGCAAACGCCAGCAGCGCTTCGCGTACGGCCACATCCAGATCATCCGCCTGATCGGGGTGGCCGGTCACGGTGGCGCTGACAAACACGGGGGGCAGGGCGGTGACACTGAGCAGCGTGACGGCGCGAGTGTTCCGGTATTGTTGCTGCAGATGGCCGACCGCCACAGGCAGTGGCAAGGCGTCTTCAACGTCCGCGCGCTCTTCCGTCACCACCACTTCCAGCGCGCCGCGATGCAGGGCGCGCTCACCGAGTTGCTGGCGTTGCGGGCCGTACTGACCGGCGATCAGACGGCTGGGCGGCATGTCGTCCCAGCCGCCGGGGATGGGGAACAGTTGCAGCTCCAGACGCTGTTCCTTGCCGTCGCGGAGACGGGTATAGCGCAGCATGCGCAAATGGCGCTGGTCCAGGCTGATATCGCCCTGATAGCTGAAGGTGCCGAGCTGCGCCGGGGCTTGCCAGGCATTCAGGTCCACCTCAGGGGTCGGGATTTCCCAGGGGATGCGCTCGTTGATCCGCTCCTGATCGGTCATCACGAGTTCGCGGGTGCAGCCTGTGGTGGCCAGCAACAGGGTGCACAGCAGGGCAGTGATCAACAGACGCGGCATCATTCGCGACAGGTCCTCGTTCCGGGCGTATCGGGTATGGATGGCCGGAGTATAGCGAAGCAGGTGCGGCGCTGTCAGAACGGGTTCAGAGGTTGAGGATGGCATGATGCGTTAAGGTATCGGCACGGGTGGTGAAGGTTAAGTCAGCGGAGGACGGTACGGTGCGCAGGAAACGAGTGGGTGGTGTTGTTCTGGCCGCTATCGTGCTGGCGGGTGGTCTGGCGTGGAGCCCGGGGAAGGTGCAGGCGGAGCAGGACGGGGCAGAACGTGTGGCGCTGGTCCTCAGCGGCGGTGGCGCGCGCGGTCTTGCCCATGTCGGGGTCATGCGCGCGCTGGAGGAATATGGCGTGCAGGTGGATCTGATTGTGGGCACCAGCATGGGCGCCATTGTCGGCGCCTTGCGAGCCTCGGGCCTGGATGCGGAGGCTCTGGAGCGGGTGGCCCGGGGCACGGACTGGGGGCTGGCCTTTACCGACCGGTCGCCGCGTCAGGATCAGCCTTATATCTTCCGGCAACTGGATGCCGGGCTGGCGGCGGATTACCGGCTGCATATGGCCCGCGGGCGTATCGTGTTGCCGCGCAGTGTGCTCAAGGGTCAGCACATGACCGCCATGCTGGATGACCTGTTTGTGGCAGTGGATCGGGTGGATGACTTTGATGCCTTGTCGATCCCGTTTCGTGCCGTGGCGGCAGACCTGGTCTCGGGCGAGCAGGTAGTACTGGATGGCGGCCGTCTGAGTACGGCGGTCAGGGCGAGCATGTCCATCCCCGGACTGCTGGAGCCGGTGGACCTGGATGGGCGCCTGCTGGTGGACGGTGGTGTGGTCAACAACATCCCGGTGGATGTGGCGCGCGACCTCGGAGCGACCCGTCTGGTGGTGGTGGATGTCGGGACGCCGCGCCGGAAACGGGAGGATATCCAGTCTCTGGTGGACGTGATGGATCAGTTGACCGGACTGATGGTGCGCGGCAACAGTGACCAGCAACTGGCCTCGCTGGCGGCGCACGATCTGCTGATTCGCCCGCAGCTGGAATCGGTGTCCAACAGCAGTTTCGGGGAAGTGGATGCGGCGTTGGAAGCCGGATACCACGCTGCGGTGGCGGCGCTGCAAGCACAGGGGAGGGTGCCGGTGCCGGTGCCGGTCGGAGACCGACCGGTGGCGCCCGGTGAGCCACCGGTCATTCATTTCATTCGCGTCAATAATGACAGCCCGGTGGACGACCGGGTGATCCGCAATCTGCTGCGCCAGCCGCTGCATCAGCCGCTGGATCGGGCGCGCCTGCACGAGGATATCTCGGCGATCTACGGGCTCGATTATTTTCGCCAGATCCGTTACCGGGTGATCGAGGAGAACGGGCAGACCGGTTTGCTGCTGGTGTCCCAGCGGCGTCAGGAAGGCAGCAACTTCCTGCGTGTGGGGCTGCGCATCAGCGATGACTTTCGCGGGGATTCGGAGTTCGGCGTGGGGGCCAGTCTGCGCATGGCGGGCCTGAACCGGCTGGGGGGCACCGCCTTCCTGCGCTCGGATATCGGCACGACGCCGCGTCTGGAAGGGCGTTTTGTACAGCCGCTGGATTACCACATGCGTTATTTCATCGAGCCGCAACTGCTCTACCAGGCAGAGCGCATTGATCTGTTTGATGACACCATCCAGGACGAGGCCATTGCCTCCTATCAGCGCCGTGAACGCCAGGCCGGCCTGGCGCTGGGGCGCCAGCTCTATCGTCAGCGCGGTGAAGTGCGGGTCGGTGTGGTGCGCAAACGCGGTGATGTGGCGTTGCGGGGTGGAATGGACCTCGGCGAGGGCAGCTACGACGATGGTTATTATCTGGTCGGTCTGGGCTGGGATACGCTGGATGATCTGGCCTTTCCGCGTCGCGGCCTGCGCTGGAAAAGCCAGTGGCAGTGGCATGACCCCGAGCTGCGCGCAGAGCAGCGCTTTCGCCGCTTCAGCGGCGAGGCCACCTGGGCGCTGTCCACCGGGCGGGTCAGCTGGCTGCTGGAAGGCGACCTGAGTGTCAGCGACACCGACGAACAGGATCTGGCCAATATCGTGCCCATCGGTGGTTTTCTGGAATTGTCCGGCCTGGCGCCGCGCAGTCGCTGGGGCATGCATCGCGCCATGACGCGGCTGGTGACCCTGGTGCCGCTGGGCCCGCAAAGCAGCATGCCCTCTCGCTTGCCGCTGTTTGCCGGAGCCTCGCTGGAGCGCGGGAATGTCTGGGAAATACGCAGCGAGATGAGTGCCCGCAATGCCATTACGGCGGGCAGCGCCTTTCTCGGGATGGACACCCCGGTGGGCCCGGCCTACCTGTCGTTGGGGTTGGCGGAAGGCGGCCATCGTTCGGTGAATCTGTTCGTAGGCCAGTTGTTTCGCTGAACGGCCATGTGGGTCACGCCGCGTACTCTGACCCGCCGTTCATCCGTTCGGCGTAGTAAATGTGTTTTGAAAGGGTTTCTTTTGGTTATTTTTTCGTATAATTGCCGCCAGTGAAAATAACTGGAGATTCCCATGCGCCGCTATCTTGCTGCGCTGTTCCTGCTCAGCCTCATGCTGTCGGCTCGCGCAGAACTGCATCCCGCCCTGAGTAGCGCCCTGTGCAGCGCCGCTGCAGAAGACAGCGCGCTGGCACCGCAGATGGAGGCCCTGCTGGAGGCTGAGCTGATCGGTTATCACCAGGTGGAAGCCGTGCTCAACCTGCCATGTGGGGATCAGACCCTGCTGGCTACCGTAGTGAACGGTCAACTGGCCGAGAATCTGGAGTATCTGGCGATTGATCTGGACCTGGATCTGAACGCGCCGGTGGTGGAATACGCGGGACGACGCGTGTCCTTCGAAGCCTTTTTGCGTGCCCGGGGTGCCCGGGGCGATGACACACTCAAGACCTTTGTGGAGACCTGGCTGGCGGATCTCGGCGACGCCAGTTTCAACCCGAATCTGGAATTGAGCATGAATTGATCGGTTTGTTCTGCTTCTGCCTGATAGCAGCGTACATGCCCCGCGTACCCGGCGGGGCTTTTTTTTGCCTGAAGAACATGCCTCCTAGTGGAAGTCGCGCGAGCGGCTTTTCAGGCTGGCGAGGGCATCGCTGACATCCTCGACCTTGCCGGCGATCAGGTGGATCAGGCCCTCTTCTGTCTTTTCTGCCGTGCCCGTGATGATCAGTAACTGGCCACCGAGAATGGCGCGCCGGTATTGTTCCTGAATGCCTTGCCAGAGCACCACGTTGGTATTGCCGGTTTCGTCTTCCAGGGTCATGAACAGCACGCCGGAGGCCGTGCCCGGTCGTTGCCGGTTGGTGACCACCCCGGCCACATGGACCAGCCGGCCGCTGTCCAGATGGCGCAGGTCACGGGCGCGTTTGCAGCGGGCGAATTCGGGCCGGTGGCGCAGCAGGGCCAGCGGGTGACGGCCCAGGGTCAGCCCCAGGCTGCGGTAATCACTGAGCAGATTGTCGACCTCTGAGGGCGCATCCAGACGCACGCCGTCGTGCAATGCGGTCGGGCTGTCTGACGCGCTGTGTTCAAACAGCGGCAGTGTTTCCTGCACCGCCTGTATCTCCCAATGGCCCTGATGCCGATGGCCGGTCAGGCGGGCGAGGGCGTTGGCGGCCACCAGGGCGTCGCGCTCCTGGCGATGGAGCTGTGCCCGGCGGCACAGGTCTTCCACGTCGGTGAAACGCGCCTGGCGCCGGGCGGCGACAAGGCGTGCCGCCGCGTCTTCGTTGAAGCCACTGATCTGGCGCAGGCCCAGGCGCAGGGCGGGCTGCATGCCGAAGGCCAGGCGCGTGCTGTCTTCCAGGGTGTAATCCCAGTGGCTGTGATCGACACAGACAGGGCGGGTTTCAATGCCATGGCGCCGGGCATCCTGGATCAGTTGCGACGGCGAATAGAAGCCCATGGGCAGGCTGTTGAGCAGGCCAGCATAAAATGCCGCCGTATGGTGCCGCTTGAGCCAGGCCGAGACATACACCAGCAGGGCAAAGCTGGCGGCATGGGATTCGGGGAAGCCGTAGCCGCCAAAGCCTTTCATCTGTTCAAAAATGCGCTCGGCATACTCGGGGGTGTAGCCATTGGCGAGCATGCCGTGAATCACCTTGTCACGGAATTGCATCAACTCGCCGCTTTTGCCCCAGCGTGCCATGGCGCGGCGCAGCTGATCGGCCTCGCCACCGCTGAATCCGGCGGCGACCATGGTCAACTGAATCACCTGTTCCTGGAAAATGGGTACGCCGAGGGTGCGTGACAGCACATCGCGAATGCGGTCATCGGGATAGTCCACCGCTTCCTGGCCATGCCGGCGGCGCAGATAGGGATGCACCATGTCGCCCTGGATCGGGCCGGGCCGCACGATGGCGACCTGAATCACCAGATCATAGAACTGCTGTGGCCGCAGACGCGGCAGCATGTTCATCTGCGCGCGGGATTCCACCTGGAACACGCCGACACTGTCGCCCTTGCAGAGCATGGCATAGGTCTGCGGGTCTTCCCGGGGCAGTTGCTGGACACTGAGCGCGGTCTTGCCCTGCGTAGCCCGATACCCGTTGATCAGATCCAGCATCTTGCGGATGGCGGTGAGCATGCCCAGCGCCAGCACATCCACCTTCATCAGACCCAGGGCTTCCAGATCATCCTTGTCCCATTGAATGATGGTGCGCTCGGGCATGGCGGCGTTTTCGATCGGCACCAGCGTGGCGATGGGGTCGCGGCTGATGACAAACCCGCCAACATGCTGTGACAGATGCCGCGGGAAGCCGAGCAGCTCCAGGACCAGGGCGCGGTATTGCCGCGCCAGCTGCGTGTCCTTGAGGCCCGCTTCGCGAAACCGCTCAATCAGGGTGTCGGGTTTGTCCCACCAGGCCAGTTGCTGGCTCAGCAGGTCCAGCCGGTGCCGGTCAAAGCCCAGGGCGCGGCCGACATCCCGTACGGCGGAGCGCATGCGATAACTGATGACCGTGGCGGCGAGGGCGGCCCGCTCGCGGCCATATTTGCGATAGATGTACTGCACCACCTCCTCACGCCGCTCGTGTTCGAAATCCACATCGATATCGGGGGGTTCGTTACGTTCACGATTGATGAAGCGCTCGAACAGCAGGCTGCTGTGCACCGGGTCCACCTCGGTCACGAACAGGCAGTAGCAGACAGCGGAGTTGGCAGCCGAGCCGCGCCCCTGACACAGGATGCCCTGGCGGCGGGCGAAGGCGACGATGTCCTGCACGGTGAGGAAGTAATACTCATAATCCAGCTCGCGGATCAGGGCCAGCTCTTTTTCGATCAGGGCACGGACCTTGTCGGGGACACCTTCGGGCCAGCGCCGGGCGGCGCCTTCCTCGGTCAGCTGGCGCAGCCAGGCGGCGGGGGTCTTGCCCGCCGGGACAACTTCCGCCGGGTACTGATAACGCAATTCATCCAGTGAAAAGGTGCAGCGCCGGGCGATATGCAGGCTTTCCGCCAGCAGGGCTTCGGGATAGAGCTGGCGCAGGCGCGCCACCGGGCGCAGATAGCGCTCGCCATTGGCAAAGCGGCGCTGGCCCAGTTCCGCCACGGTAGTGCGATGACGCAGGGCGGTGAGTACATCCTGCAGGGGTTGCCGCGCGGGGCTGTGCATATGCACGTCGTTGCTGGCCACCATGGGCAATTCATGGTGATTGGCGCGCTGCAACAGGTACTGATACTGGGCCACATCGTCGCCGTCCTGGTGCAGCTCGCAGGCCAGCCACAGGCGGTCGTGGAAATGCGATTTGAGCATGGCCAGTTGCTGATCGGCCCGTTCGGCCTCCCAGCCTGGGCGCCACAGGCACAGCAGACCATCGGCATGGGCGGCCAGCCGTGCCGGGGTGACCCGGTATTCGCCTTTGGGGCTGTCACGGCGGGCGGCCGTGATCAGCGTGGACAGGTTGGCGTAGGCGGCGCGATCGGTGACCAGCAACACCAGACGGGTGCCGTCGGTGAGGGTCATGCGGCTGCCGATAATCAGGTGCAGGCCCGCTTCACGGGCCGCCTGATGGGCACGCACAACGCCTGCCAGGGTGCATTCATCGGTGATGGCCAGGGCGGCATAGCCTTCACTGGCGGCCTGCCAGACCAGTTCATCCGGCTGGCTGGCACCGGTCAGAAAACTGAAGCTGGATTGTGCGTGCAGTTCGGCAAACATGATGGGCGCCCGTGGCACGCCGGGGGTGCCGGCCTGAGAAAAACAGACCCGGGAGCAATGCGCCGTCCCTGGCGCGGGCCCGACAGCGGGGACTGGGGGCCCTGGGAGATCTCACGGCAGTAAACCTGTCAGGGGTTGCAGTACCTTTCAGGTGTCAGACTCAGATCAGGTGTCAGACTCAGATGACCGTGTGCTCACCGGACAGCCAGAATACTGTCCGTATGAGCAGTATGTCAAGCCTCGCCTGTCACAGCAGCGCCAGCGTGGAGTCCGCATGCCAGAAGGGCGTCAGGCGGCGGCGCAAGGCGGCTTCGATCAGCCCTTTCTCGTTCAGGGCATCGATAGCCTGCGGGGCATAGTGCATGATTTCGTCGCTGACCATCTTCTTGGTCACGCCCATTTCCTTGACCAGCTTGTCCAGCGAGGTCTCGCCGTACTTCTGGAAAAAAAAGTCCACCCCGGCATCCAGCAGGTTGCCGAAGTAGCGGGTGGCCCGGAACTGCTTCCAGGCTTCGAGGCCGGTCACCATGGCATCTTCCAGCTCATCGCGGGTGACATAGCGGCGCAGGCTGGCGACTTTCTGTTCCTTGATCTCGTCCCAGAAATCCAGCACGGCCTGGCGGAACTCGCCACTCTCGATGGTCTTTTCCAGACGTTTTTCACTTTGCCGGATAATGCTGCGGGTGTTGTGGGCAATGTATTTCTTGATGCTGCTTTCCGCTGATTTTTCCAGCCCCGGGGCCGCCTTGCTGACCGCCGACTTGCCCAGCTTCAGCAGCGAGCTGGCGCCGGGAATGCTGCCGGCCATGTTGGTGCCCTGATTGATAAAGCCCTGAATGCCGCGATAGAGCATGTCGGAAATCAGGTTCAGGGTCAGCGGGCTGCCGCCGATCTCGCTGATCAGGCGCTGGCGCAGGGCTTTCATTTCCAGGGCCACATCCAGCAGTTCGGCCACTTCCTGATCGCTGATCAGGTCCTCGAAGCTGTTCTTGTCGTGGCCGGGATGGTTGTACAGACGGTCGGCAATCTCACCGATCAGCTCGGGGATGGCGCCGGAAATGTCCATGTCGATGGCATAGCGTCTGGCCGTCGCCTTGACGGTGTCGACACTGACCACCTCATTCAGGGTCAGGGTCTTCGCCGCCTTGAACGCCAGGTCCACTTCCTCGCGCACGATCTTCGTCAGGGTTTTCTTGTCCAGTTGCGCAATGATCCAGGCAATCTGGGCATTCATCAGTTGATCGGCCTTGGCCTGTTGCGTGTCCGTCATGGGTCGGCTGTCCTGTGTTGGCGATGTCGTGAGAAAGCACTGCCTCGCAGACTAGCGGCTTCCCCGGGCACGCGCCTTGGCCGTAGTGACATGGCGGCGGTCTCTGGTTTGCCGGAGTCTGTTTTTTGCCGGAGTCTGGGTTTGCGGGAATGTGGGCTTGCCGGAATGCGGGCTTGCCGCCATGCTTGGTGCAACGTCGCCAGAGTGCGGCAGGACAGGGAAGCAGGGCATTGCGGCTATTGCGGTTCTTCAGGGGTGAATTGGCTGACGAGGTGCGCGACTGGGTGGCCGAGGGGCTGATCAGCGCCGCGCAGGGAGAGCAGATTCTGGCGCGGTACGGCCTGTCTCTGGAGGGCTCGGGGCGGACGCCACTCGCCTACAGGGTGCTGACTGCGCTGGCCATCATCTTCGCCGGGGCGGCGGTCCTGCTGCTGTTGTCGCATAACTGGGACGAGCTGTCCCGCGCCGGGCGCATGGCCGGCTTGATCGGCGCCACCGGTCTGGTCAATGCCCTGGGGTTCCGGCAGTGGGTGCGCGGCTATCGCGATCAGGCTGTGCTCTGGCTGTTTGCCGGCGGCATTCTTTATGGCGCCAGTATCATGCTGATCGCCCAGATCTATCATCTTGGCGAACATTTCCCCGACGGGCTGCTGCTCTGGGCGCTGGGTATCCTGCCGCTGGCCTGGCTGACCACCAGCCGCCTGCTGCATGCGTTGCAGTTGCTGCTGGCCGCCCTGTGGATGATGACCCAGTGGCGCTATGGGCTGCCCTGGCTGCTACCGCTGTTTGCCGGGGCCGCCCTGTATCAGGTGCTCTATCGCAGCCACTCCGGTGTGCTCCGTGACGCGGCGCTGGTGCTGCTGCTGGTCTGGGCCAATGGTTTGTATGCCTGGAGCATGGGGCATTATTTTTCACCACCCCCCGGTATCTGGGCCGCACACCTGGTGCTGACCGCCTGGCTGGTATTGCTGGTGCGCGGGCTCACTCTGACGCAACTGGATCATCCGCTCCGTGGCCGCCGTGCCCACGCGCAATGGGCGACCCACTGGCTGATGCGGCTGGCGCTGCTCGGGCTGCTGGTGTTCAGTTATGTCGGTGCCTGGGACGAGTTCATCAAGGCCTGGTTGCGGCATGGCCTGCCCTTGCAATGGTGGCTGCCACTGGTGTGGCTGCTGGTGGCTGCGCTGGCCTGGCAAACACGCATGCCAGAGCGCAGCGCCATCATCGCCTCGGCCGCCGGGCTGACGCTGGTACTGCTGCTGGTGACCTTCTGGCCCTTCCAGGGCCTGGCGCTGTGGCTGGCGGTGGGCATCAATCTGCTGTTGCTGGGGTTGGGTATCGCCATGATTCGGCAGGGCATGCAGCACGGTGTGTCATCGCGTTTTTACGGTGGCGTGGTGTTACTGCTGTTGCTGGTCATGTTGCGTTACCTGTCGCTGATCGGTGATTACCTGAGCAGCGCCCTGATGTTTGCCGTGGCGGGCGTCATTCTGTTCCTGGCCGCGCGCTACTGGCAGCGGCATGACCGTCGGAATGGCCGCCTTCAGGAGAGCGCCGATGCCGAATAAACTGGTGGACAGTGTCGAACATGCGATTTCCGAGCGCCCGATGAACTGGCGCGGCTGGCTGTTGCTGCTGGTGTTGCTGGGGCAACTGCTGGTGCTGGCGGGTGTGTTGGGATCGGCGCGCTATCCATTGTGGGCTGGTCGCGATGTGGCCCTGGAAGTGGTGCCGGTGGACCCGCGCGATCTGTTTCGTGGCAATTATGCGCGCCTGGAATACGCCATCACCAGGCTGGATGCCGGGCTGCTGGTATCGCAGCAGCCGTCCGATTACCGGGCGCCGCTGCAAGCGGGCAGTCGGGTGTATGTCATGCTGGAGCAGTCGGAAAACGGCGATAATACCTGGCAGGCCACGGCCATTCACCGCCAGCGCCCGGACAGCGGCGTTTTCGTGCGGGGCCGCATCATGTATCGCAGTGGCGACATCCTGCGATTGCGCTACGGCATCGAAGCCTGGTTTGCACCGAAGGACAAAGCCCTGGCGCTCGAGCGCGACCTGATGCGCGGTGGTATTGCGCATATCCGGGTCACCGACGGTGGCCGGGCAGCCCTGCACGCCATCACACCGCCGACGGCCCCGCCAGAATGAGGTAGCTGTTTGCCTCCAGTTGCAGTTGCCCGTCATGGACGGTGAACAGCGTATCGGCAGCCAGGGTCTCTCGTTGAATTTGGCGTTGAACCTGGCGCTGACCCGCTTCTTCCAGTTCACCGCCGCCACGCACCAGATACCCCAGCGTATGGCCTGGCAAGGCCAGGGTGTGGGGGCGGGTGCTGATGAGGATATCCAGCCAGGTGCTGTTGGGCACGGTGTCGTCACTGCCATAAATGCGGGTGCGTGCGTCGGGTTCCGGTTGGGCCGTGCGGTACCTGGCGTCCGTGATGAGGTGCTCAGGGCGCAGCCATAACTGGATCATGTGATTGAGCTGCGTATCCGGGTTGATTTCATTGTGATCGAAACCCGTTGCACCCGCCTGCTGGATCTGGATCGCACCGGCTTCCAGTATTTCGCCGTCCCCGAGACTGCCCTGGTGCAGCAACCGCCCCCGAATCAGGCAGGTCACGATATCGATGTTGCGATGAAAATGTCTGCCCGTGCTGCCCTGCGGCCGAAAGAACGCATCCGCCAGATAGACCAGATTGCCCAGTCCGGGATGCGTATCCGGCAGCGCCTGGTCGCCGAACTGCCTCGGCGACATCACATAGAGCCGCTCGCGCAGACCGGCGAAGCCGCCCAGCGGCAGATCGTCGCGTGTCAGTATTTCCATGTCAGAGCTCCATGCTCAGCCCCGCATGCCATGCAGACGCCGTTCGCGACCGGGTGTACTGCCGGTCCAGCGGCGGAACGCACGATTGAACGCGCTTTGCTCGGAAAAACCCAGCAGCAGCGCCACATCAGAAAGCGACAGCGACGTGTCACTGAGGTATTCCTGCGCCAGCCGCGCACGGGCCTGGTCCAGAAAGGTCTGCCAGCTGATATTGTGCGCCGCCAGCCGCCGTTGCAGCGTGCGCGGCGACACATGCAGCGCGCGGGCGGCAATCGGCAGCGTGGCGCGGCCATCAGCGAGCAGGCGGGGCAGCAGTTGTTGCAGGGCGCGATCAAACGGGTCGTCGTCCGGCAGCGTGTCCAGCAGGGCCTGAGCTTGTCGATCCAGCAAGGCACGCAGCGCCGGGTCCCGCTGTGGCATGGGGATACCGAGATACGCTGCCGGAAAGCGCACCCGGACATGGCTGTCGTTAAAATGCACCGGGCAGCCGAAAAACGTCCGGTAAGCGTCAGCCGATCCGGGCCGCGTCGGGGCACCGGCAAAGGCGACCAGGGACGGCGGCGGCGGGTCTTCCAGCTGCCGCCGCAGGAAGGTAATCAGCGCGGCGATGGCGACCCCGTCGGCGGATTGCCCGAGCAGTTCGCTGGTCCCGTGCCAGCGGATCTCCACGTCCTGATCCACAGCGAGCACTTCGGCCACATTGACGCCGTAGAACAGTTTCTCGTAGCGCTGGTAGGCCAACATCGCCTCACCGAGACTTTCCGCTGCCAGCACCAGATAACCCAGCACGCCCACATGATGAGGCTGCACACCGGCCCCGACAGCCAGCTCCGGCGCTGCCTCCGCAGGCCGCAAGGCCAGCCCGCGCTCCAGCAGGCGGCGCCACACCGGCACGGGCACGATGTCGTCCGGGGCATAACGCAGCAGCGCCGCGCGGATCTCCGGCGCGGGTAATTGCTCGGCTTCCAGCCAGTCTGTCAGCAGCCGTGTCCAGGCACCGGTCAGTCTCAGTACGCTCATCTTTCTGCTTTCATGCTCTGTATGGCACTGATTGTCAAAACAAAGGCATGAAAGGTCAATAAGGTTTGGCGCTCAGGCTAAAAAATAGACGTGATATGGGCCTGGCAGGAGGTCACCGTGGCTTTTACTGACATGATCAACGAGATGCTGGCCAACAGTGGCCTGTACGCGCTGCTCGATCTGGCGCCCGCCTGGCTGGCCCTGGATCTGCGCCAACTGGTGTTCGTCTTTGCCACACCGCTGTTTATTGGCGTGGCGCTGTGGGAGTACCGCCGCATTCGCAACGACCCGGCACGCATGGACGGTCGCGAAGCCGTGCGTAATTTCATGCTTGGCGCGGGCTACCAGATGACCGAGTTGCTGTTTGCCGGTCTGATCGCTTTCCCGCTCTACACGCTGGCCTATCACTACCGTCTCTTTGATCCGTCGCTGACGTGGGGCATGGTGCTGCTGACCTTTATCGGTGTCGAATTCTGCTTTTACTGGATGCACCGCAGCAGCCATCGCATACGCTGGTTCTGGGCTGCGCACGTGGTGCATCACTCGTCCCACCGGATGAACTTCACCACGGCCATGCGCCAGAACGCCACCAACATTTTCAACGGCGGCTGGCTTTTCTATGTGCCGCTGGCCTTGCTGGGCCTGAACCCGGTCTGGATCGGCACGGCCTTCGCGCTATCGCTGGTGTACCAGTTCTTCATCCACACGACGTTGGTGGACAAGCTGCACCCGGCTATCGAATTCGTTTTCAATACGCCGAGTCACCACCGCATGCACCATGGCAAGAATCCGGGCTGCATTGATCGTAACTACGGTGGTGTGCTGATTATCTGGGATCGTCTGTTCGGCACCTTCGTGGAAGAGCAGGACAAGGACAGCATCGAATACGGTATTACCCGGCCGCCACCGAAGGATGATCTGGTGACCTTGTGGACGCACGAGTACCAGGACATGTTCCGCGATATGGTCTCGTCCGAGGGCCGTGGTGGCCTGTGGCGGCGCTTGCAGCACCTGTGGCGTGCGCCGGAGTGGCGTCGGGATTAGGTTTGGTGGCAGATGGCTGGTCTCTGGAGTGTCGTAGCTCCGTAGCACGGCCTCGGTGAGGGGTAAGCCCTTCCAGAAGCCGCCGTGAACCCGTCCCTGGGGGCTTGCGTTCGGCATCCTGCCTCACACACTTCTGGAAGGGCTTACCCCTCCCCGAGGCCTCAGTTCAGTGCCAACGACACGAAGACCACTTCGTAGCGTGTCGCCAGAACCAGACTTGCGGTTGGCCGGAAGTTGTTAGCTGGGCTGCGCGTGACGGCCCTCGGGGGGCGGGTAAGGGGTTTCTGGACCTTCGAGAGGCATGGATGCCGAACGAGAGCTTACAGGGATGTACTTGCAGCGTGTCCAGAAACCCCTTACCCGCCCCCCGAGGGCCATAACCACCACAACCAAACAGAATGGAAAACCCCCGACCCTCAGTCGACGACCTCGAAGCGAACGTCCGCCGCCTCGGGCAGTCGCTTCAGCAGCGCGTCACCGATCAGTGAGGCCGGTGTCCAGAAACCGCCCGGGACTTTGTCGTCCACATCCTGCACAAGCGCCACCGCTGCCTGGCCAAGCATCTTTGCGGTGGAGCCGTAGCCGGGATCACCTTGACCGACCACCTTGACCTGCAGCGACTCACCCGCCTCGGTCTTGCCGATAAAGCGCAGATCATAAAAGCCGGTTTTCTGTGCTGTCGGAGTCGGTCCTTCGCCCGGCTTCGGCACCACAAACTTTTCCAGTACCCAGCGGGTGGGGGGCAGCACCGCCGCCGCCAGGAAGGCCCCCATGCCGGTGGCCAGCCCCAGTGCTTTCATGCGGCCGCCGAAGCCGGTGCCGGTCAGCATCGCTTCGTCGTAACGGAATTGTGCGCCATAGGCATTACCCAGCAACGCATTGCTGCGATGCACGATACGCGTATTGATGCCCGCCATCACGAACGGACCACTCCAGGCCTGGAAGTCGGCGTCGAACACCGGCGTTGACACATTGCGCTGGCGTGCCGTGAAGCCATGCTCCGGCGGACACAGGGCATAGGGGTTGGCGAGTTGCTTGCGCAGGTCACTGTCGGAAGCGGCTTCGCGCGCCACGTTCATCATGCTGGCCACGGTGCCGCCCGAGACGCCGCCTTTGGCCGCCTTGACGCGCATCGCTACGGTGCTGCATGGCGCTGCAAAGCGCTTTTCTGCCTCTTTTTGCAGAAAATATACGCCCAGGTCGGAAGGAATAGAGTCGAAGCCGCAGCAGTGCACGATGCGGGCACCAGAGGCGCGGGCGGCGTCTTCGTAGCGGCTGATCATGCGCGGGATCCACTGCACCTCGCCGGTCAGGTCGCAGTAGTGGGTGCCGGTTTCGGCACAGGCGCGCACCAGGGGTTCGCCGTAGAGGGCGTAGGGCCCGACAGTGGACACGATCGTGTTGGCACGCTGACACAGTTCGCGCAGGGCAGTGTCGTCGGCCGCATCGGCGATCAGGGCGGGCAGGCTGGCGGCGTCCAGGCCCAGCTCGCTGCGTACCTGATCGAGTTTCGATTGCGAGCGGCCGGCGATGGCCCATGTCAGGCTGCCTTCGGTGCCGAAGGTATCCCGCAGGTAGCGGCACAGGATCTGGCCGACGAAGCTGGTGGCGCCGAACACCACCAGATCAAATTGTGCAGTGGAAGATGTGTTCATGGTGTCCTCTGTCATGGGGTGGCAGTGGCAAGGATGGTTCACCATGGTACGCAGTCTGGTGCCGACTTTCCTGTCTGTTTTGTACCCGGGGGTGATGCCTTCGGGCAGGCGTGCGCCGGTGCTGTCGGGCAGGTATGCTCGGAAGACAGTGCTTGAGCACAGGTGATGTCATGTCAGGGATTCCCGAAGGTTTTACCCCGCTGTTTCGCGCCAGCCCCTTTACCGACCTGATCGGGCCGATTCACAACCGGCGTACCGATGAGGGTGCGCTGATACTCGGTCTGCGGGTGGCCATGCAGCATTGCAATGCGCGCGGCCTGATGCATGGTGGTGTGTTCTGCAGTCTGGCAGACATTGCGCTGGGCTATAACGCGGCGTTTGCCTCCGAGCCACCGACGCCCATGGTCAGCGCCAGCCAGACGATGGACTTTATCGGCAGCGTGAAAGAGGGCGACTGGCTGGAAGTGGACACGCAGGTGCGCAAGGTGGGCCGCAGCCTGGCCTTTGCCGATTGCCTGTTCCGGGTGGAAGGGCAGCTGGTGGCCCGCGCCAGTGCTGTTTTCAATGTCATGCATCCATGAATTATCTGGCACATCTGGCCCTGGCGCAGCCGACGGTGCCGTCCAAGGTGGGTAACCTGCTGGGTGATTTCATGCGCGGGGTGGACGCTGCGCAGCTGCCCGAGCCGGTCAGGCTGGGGCTGCATAATCATCGTCTGGTAGACCGTCTTACGGACCGGCATCCTGATGTGATGGCATGCCGGCGTCTGTTTTCGCCGCCGCGGCGACGCTTTGCCGGGGTGGCGATGGATGTGTTGTTCGATCATTTCCTGCTGCGCCACTGGGCGCGTTTTCATGATGAGGCGTTGGCGGCCAGTGTGGCGCGGGATTACCAGCTGTTGTTGCAGGGCCGCCCGCTGATGCCGGCGCCGATGCGTGAGCATGTTTCCCGTCTGGTGGCCCATGATGGCTTGCGCTATTACCGCTCGCTGGAGGAAGTGGGGCAGGCGCTGGACCGGATCGCTGGCCGGATCCGGTTTGCCAACCGTTTTCAGGGCGTGGCCGAGGAACTGGCACAGCACTACGACGTGCTGGAGCAGGTTTTCCTGACGCTGTACCCGCAATTGCAGCGTGAGGTGGCCGCACAGGCGCTGGAATAGCCTAGAAAAATCCCTGCATGAACCATTGGCGTTCCTGAGCGCCGCTGCCTCCGGTGCGATAGATCCAGCACAGGTTGCCGCTGGACAGATGTCGCGCCAGAAAATAATCACGCTGGCCGGGCTGATCTGCGGCGCTGGTGTTCCACCAGTCGAGACTCAGGCGCCGGTCGGCCAGCAGGGGCACCAGTTTGCCGCCGCGCCAACGTAACTCGCCCTGTCGCGTCTGTTGCAGGGGCTCTGCCGGGCTCAGCAGCCACAGGGGTTGGCGCTGCAAGGGGGGGGGCGTGTCGGGCTCAGTGGATATTGGCGCGGCCTGCTCCGTCATGGGCTTCAGGGGGTCGGTTTCCTGCTGGCGCTGTTCGGGCAAATGAGCATCCACCAGTGACAGGCGCTGCAACGCCAGTTGTGGCAGGCAGGCGAGTTTTTCCAGCAGGTCGCGGGCGTCTGCGCGGGCGCCGTGGGCCTGTATCAGGGTGTGGTGTTCCGGGGCGGCCGCCTGCGGGCGGCTGCAACGCAAGGTCAGGGCCAGCACCGGGGCGCGCAGGCGATGTTGTTCCAGATACCGTTCGGTGAGTTGGTGCCACAGGGCCGCTTCTGCGCAAGGGCGGGCCCGGCGAATGCGCAGGGTTTCACTGTCTCCCTGATGGTCGGTGAGTTGCCAGTGCAGGGTGCGTACGGCTTGCTGGCGATGCCGTAGCCAGGCGCTCAGGGCATCCAGTTGCTGCCGCATGACGGGTAACAGGTACTGGCTGTTGCGCACCGGATCACTGAATTCCCGGGTCAGCATAAACCGTTCCGGCGGCGACAGGGCCGGGCGTGGATCCCGGCGTTCGCCGAGCAGTTGTTCGCACCACAACAGCAGGGCCTTGCCGAAGCGACGCCCGAGTGCCGGGCGGGGCAGGGCGAGTAATTCACCCAGGGTGCGAAAACCCGGTGCCGCCAGAGCGCCTTTCAGGGGGGCGGCCAGGGCCAGGCGGGCCACAGGCTGGCGTGCCAGTGCCGCGCAGAAGGCGTCGGCGGCGGCCCGGGCGGTGTCGGCCTGATCGGCCTGGCGCAGTGCCTGCAGACTGTCTTCGGGCGGCGCATGACTGAGTTGCCAGGCGGCCAGTGGGGTATGGCCCACGCCGGTATGCCAGTCGTGCCCCAGGTGGCCCAGCAGGGTGTGCAGGGCTACCAGCAGGTTTTCGCTGCCGCCAAACAGTCTCAGGCTACCGCCAATATCCAGTAACAGGCCGGGGTCGGCCTGATCATCTTCGGCCGGGCCGGGTTGGTGCAGGCACAGGCCCGGAGTGAAGTGCAGCAGTTGCCAGGCCAGCCGGGTCAGTGCCGCCTGTTCCCGGGTCGGATCCCGTTCCAATACCTGCAATTCATCTATCAGTGCGTGGGCGGTGGCCAGTTTCATGCCGGGGGTTACCCCGGCCGCCTGGCTGCGTGCACAGCAACGCAGCACATGATGCCGGGTGGCCACGGCACGGGGGCCGCCGTTGTCGCCGGGGAAGATCGTCAAGGGCCATTGCGGCAGACGAATGGCACACCACAGGGGCCGGGGCATCAGGCATGCTCCGGCCGTGATGTTGTGCTCGGCAGCGGTTCTGGTTCCGGTGTGGTGTCCGGCAGGGGGGGCGGTACCGCATGCGGTACCGGGCCCAGATCCAGCGGTGGTATGGCGGGCACTTTTCCCGGCAGACCGAGCCGGTAGATGACCGGTTCGGCGGGCGGTGGTTGTATGGCGGGCGTGGCCGGAAGTGGCTCATGTTGTGGAGCATGTTGCTGAAGGCGCTGTTGCATGCCATGCGGCGCCAGCAGCCGTGCCGCGCGGCCCAGCGCGCTGTGCAGGGCCGGGGGGTGCCAGGGCAGGGTGAGCTGTTGACCTGCCCAGCCACCGGGCTGTTTCAGGATATGCAGGTGAAGCTGCCACGGGGCGTCGTGGTGCAGTTGCGGCTGGCAGTGCAGGCGCAGTGGCGCGGGTGAACTGTCACGAAGATGGCGTTGATCTCTCAGGATCACCACCCAGCAGCGGCCCTGTTGCCCGGCCCGGTGCAGGCGCCGCAACAAGCGCGGGTCGCGCAGGGTGTCGGGCCACCAGCAGATCAGCGCAGCCACCGCATCGGAGGCGGCGGCTTCCCGGCAGGCGCGCATCAGGGTGCCTTGGGGGTCGTCGCTGTGCAGCACCAGCAAGCGATCAATGTCGATGCCCGCCTGCTTCATCGCTACCGCAGCGGGTCTGGCGGGCGGGTTGGCCAGCAGGATCAGGCCGGGGTCGTCACGGTGCAGACGGGACAGCGCGGGCAGCAGCAGACGCAGCAGTGCGGGCCCCGGGGCTGGCGCCAACAATTCGGTCAGCCCGGTGGCGGGCCAGCCGCCCCGATGCAAGGCCTGATCCAGCGCCGCAAAGCCGCTGTCCAGCACGGGCTCCGCCGCCGTGTCGCCGGTATCGCGGCCACGCCAGATATCCGCTCGCTGGAGCAGTGTGTCCAGGACGGGGGGCTCGGCTGGGGTGGTCGGGGGCGGGATATCCATACCTCCAGAATACTGTTCCTATGAACAGTATTTCAAGCCTTCAGTCGCTCGCGCTCCAGTGGCGGTAGGGGTGCTGGCTCAGCGCGCTGTTGTAATAGCGCACGTCGCCGGTGACTTCCTCGCCAAGCCAGTCCGGCGGCTGTATGGCCTCGTCTTCGTGGTCCAGCTCGACCTCGGCCACGATCAGGCCGTCGTTATCGCCGTGGAACACATCCACTTCCCAGATATGCCCTGCCATCGGCAGGCGATAGCGGGTCTTCTCGATACGCCCGGCCGGGCACAGCGCCAGCAGGGCGCGGGCATCCTCCACGGGGATCGGGTACTCGAACTCGGCCCGGCGGGCGCCGTCATTGCGCCCCTTGACGGTCAGCCAGGCCTGATCGGCCTGAATGCGTACGCGCACCGTGGCCTCCGGGGTGTGGCTGAGATAGCCCTGGCTGAGTTCGGTGCCGGTAACGTTGGCCAGCATGTTGGTGTGGCGGACCAGGAATTTGCGTTCGATTTCAGTGCCCATGGGATACCTGTGTCAGGAGTCAGTCGCTGTCCAGGCCCAACTGGTCGAAGGTCAGGGTCAGGCCCAGTGCCTTGAAGCGGGCCATCAGTTCAGCGGGCAGGTAAAAAGCCGGATCGTCCATGAAGAAATACTGGGAGACACCTATACCACAACGGTAGTGGCGTCGCAGCGCGGGCAGACGATCACCGAGTTGTTCGAGTTTCTCCACCAAGGCCTCGAAGTGCTCCTGATGACTGGCCTGCTGATCCAGGCCGCTGGTCAGCAGCCAGCGGTTGTCCAGCCGTCGGGCCTCGGGCAGCAGTTCACTGTAGGGCTCGCCCTGGCGCCAGCAGTCGTCTGGTGGCCTGCCTGCCAGTGCGGTGATCGCCTCCGGGTCCTCGGAAAAGCCGAAAATGGCGAAATAGACATGGTGTTCGGTCACGACCGGTCCCCTCCCGGCCATTGCAGGCGTTTCATATGACGCTCTCTTGTGTTTCCCCCTGAGCCTCCACTCTAAACAACGGGGCCGCCGCCTGACCAGCCCGCCAGGCCACAATGCGCAGTCTGCATGCTATACTGCGCGCCCGCCGGGGCCCCGCCCCCCGAATCCCAGTACAGAGCGAGCCTTGCGTGAGCGAACATCCGCTGCTGACCGTTGAAGCCCTGGCCTGCGAACGCGATGACCGGTTGCTGTTCAGCGATATGGCGTTCACGGCCCGGGCCGGGGAAATCTGGCAGGTGGCGGGCCCCAATGGAGCTGGCAAGACCACCTTGCTGCGCATTCTGGCGGGGTTGTTCGGCTTTTATGAGGGCGTGCTGCGCTGGCGACAGGATCTGGTGCTGCGCCAGGCCATGCTGTATCTGGGGCATCGCCCCGGTTTGCGGGAAGAACTGTCGCCGCTGGAAAACCTGACCTGGCTCAGTGCCCTGCATGGCCAGTGCGATGACAATGCCCTGATGGAGGCGCTGGCTGCTGCCGGGCTGGCCGGTTTCGAGGACCTGCCTGTGGCGCATCTGTCTGCGGGTCAGAAACGCCGGGTGGCGCTGGCGCGCCTGTGGCTGCCGGGCAAGCCGGTCTGGATTCTGGATGAACCCTTTACCGCCATTGATGCCGAAGGCATCGCGCTGGTGGAGGAGCGCCTGCGTCATCACGCTGCGCAAGGCGGGCTGGTGATCTATACCTCGCACCATCGGCTGGCGGCGGATACGCGTCAGATCCTGCTGGGCCAGGGTGCGGCAGAAGTGCGTATGGCGGTGCACGGGTGAGCGGTTTCAGCGCCACACTGCGCCGTGAGGTGCTGCTGGCATCACGCAGCCCGGCGGATATGGTGAACCCACTGTTCTTTTTCGTGGTGGTGGTGAGCCTGTTTCCGCTGGCGGTGCCGCCCACGCCGGGCCTGCTGGAAGCGATGGCGCCCGGGGTGGTCTGGGTTGCTGCTCTGCTGGCGGTGATGCTGTCGCTGGATGGCCTGTTCCGCAGCGACGAGGAAGCCGGTGTGCTGGACCAGTTGCTGGTGGCGCCGGTGGAGCTGTATTTCACGGTGCTGGCCAAGGTGCTGGCGCACTGGCTGCTGACCGGGCTGCCGCTGGTGCTGGTGGCGCCGTTGCTGGGTTACATGCTGCAACTGCCCCCCGAGGTGCTGGGCAGTCTGATGCTGGGCCTGTTGCTGGGCACGCCGACGCTGATGTTTATCGGCGCCATTGGCGCGGCCCTCACGGTGGCTTTGCGGCGAGGCAGTATGCTGTTGGCATTGCTGGTGCTGCCGCTGTATATCCCGGTGCTGGTGTTCGGCGCCGGCAGCCTGGGCCGGGCACTGGAAGGTCTGCCGGTGTCGCCGGTGATGGCGGTGCTCGGTGCCATGCTGGCCATGGCCATGAGTCTGGGGCCGTTTGCCGTCGCCCTGGGGCTGCGTATCAGCAGTGGTGATTGAGCAAATGAGCTATCGACTGAACAGTGTAGTGAGCAGTGGGAGTGAGTAGCAGCATGAGTAGCGACGCCGTATCCCGTGCCGGACTGCCCGCGCATTTTTTTGTTGTCAGCCTGAGTGCTGGCCTGCTGGCCCTGGTGACCTGGTTCATCTGGTCCGCGCCGCCGGTGGCGCGCACGGTCTGGCTGGCAGGCGGCTGGACTGTGGGGGTGCTGTTCTATTACGGCGCCCTGCGCTATCCGCACTGGTACTGGCAGACACTGGAGCGTTGGTATCACCAGTTGGGCTCGCCGCCGCATTTTTATCGTATTGCCGGGCTGTGGCTGCCGTGGCTGGTGATTATTGCGACCGTGTTGTGTGTCGTGGGCGTGGTCTGGGGGCTTGCGTTTGCGCCGCCCCACCATGAGCAGGGCAACAGTTATCGCATCATCTATCTGCATGTGCCGGCGTCCAGCGCGGCCCTGATGGCTTATGTCGCCATGGGCGTGGCTGGCTTGGTGGCGCTGGTCTGGCGCCTGAAGATGGCGGAAATCGCGATCAAGGCCATTGCGCCCTTCGGCGCGGTCATGGCGGCGGTGTCGCTGATCAGCGGCGCTATCTGGGGGCGGCCGACCTGGGGCACCTACTGGATCTGGGACGCGCGGCTGACCTCGATGCTGATCCTGTTTTTCATGTACCTGGGCGTGATGGCCCTGCAGAACGCCATTCGTGACCCGCGCCAGGCGGGGCGGGCGGCCGCCCTGCTCAGCGTGGTGGGCGTGATCAACGTCGTCATCGTGCGTTATTCCGTGGACTGGTGGCAGAGCCTGCATCAGGGCAGTTCGATGAGCATGTTCGGTACTGCGGGCAGTGCCATTCACCCGAGCATGCTGGCGCCACTGCTGCTGTGCATGTTCGGCACCTACTTCCTGTTTGCTGTAACGGTGCTGGTACGCGCCCGCACAGAGATTCTCTGGCGTGAACGCAAGAGCGCCTGGGTGCGCGAGGAGGTGGCCTGATGTATTTCGATTCGCTGGCCGAGCTCTGGCAGATGGGGGTACATGGCCCCTGGGTATGGAGTGCCTACGGCATCTGCGTGGCATTGATTGCCCTGAATGTAGTCTGGGCGGTACACCGGGGTCGCCGGGTGCGCCGTGATATCCGTGGTCTGATACGGCGACAGTCCCTGCAGGAGAAACAATGAATCCGGTACGCAAACAACGTCTGCTGATAATTGTCGGCGCCCTGGCGGGCGTGGCACTGGCGACAGGGCTGTTGCTGTATGCGATCTCGGAGAACC
Source organism: Isoalcanivorax indicus (assembly GCF_003259185.1). Taxonomy (NCBI): domain Bacteria; kingdom Pseudomonadati; phylum Pseudomonadota; class Gammaproteobacteria; order Oceanospirillales; family Alcanivoracaceae; genus Isoalcanivorax; species Isoalcanivorax indicus. Next base: position 2,040,627 of record NZ_QGMP01000001.1, on the reverse strand, counting down.
TGAATCTGTTCTACACGCCGCAGCAGGTGGCCGAAGGCGAGGCGCCGCTGGGCCAGCGCATGCGCGTGGGCGGGCTGGTGGTGGAAGGTTCGGTACGCCGCGATCAGGACACACTGGAGAACCAGTTCGACCTGACGGACGGCATTGGCACCTTCACGGTCTACTACACCGGCATCCTGCCGGATCTGTTCCGCGAAGGGCAGGGCATCGTCGCCAACGGCACGCTGGTCAGCACGACGCGCTTCGAGGCCACGGAGGTGCTGGCCAAGCATGATGAGCAATACATGCCGCCGGAAGTCATGGAAGCCCTGCAGCGGGCCGGGCATCCGGCCGCCAGTGAACCGGGGCCGGAGCCGGAAGAAGGGGTCAGTTACTGACCCCTGGGAATGCCGGGGGAGCGAAGAACGTGGCGGCTCAGAAAATGAAACCGACACTCAGGTAGTTCACGTCCGATTCGATGATCGTGAACTCCACCTCGAGCCGTGAACGGCCAAGCATAAATCCCAGCCCGGCGCCTACCGACAGGCCTGAGTCCCGATCTGAGAAGGAGCCGCCGGGGCCGGACACCTTCACTTCTTCGCGTAACAGCCCGGCCTTGCCCTTGAGGTAGACATTGCCATCGCTGCGAAAGGTGCCATAGGCGGCGATGGTCGTGAGTTCATAGTCCACCGAGGGTACGCCCGTGCCAGCCTTGGAGGTGGGCTGGGTGTACTCGATCTCGAAGCCCAGGCCGCTCTCGCCGACATAGCCGGTGTAAAAGCCGATATTGGTGCTATCGTCGAAATCCATGCCGATACCGTCATCTACGGCATCCACCATCATCTGGCCTGCCTTGAGGCCGAAAAAGCCGCCCATCTGGCTGTGACCTTCAGTGGCCCAAGCGGGCCCGGTCAGCCCCAGCGCCAGCAGGCTGATCAGAGTTTTTTTGTTCATTATCAATTCCTTGAGTGCTATTAAACAGTCGCATGCGCGTCTTGCACATGTCCCCCGACAGGGGCAGTTAACGGGAAAAGGGAGGGGAGGGCAAATTTCTCCCCGGATATACTTGATAATCATTATCATTATGGTTAGTATCCGTCTTGAGATCAGGATTTGGATGCGGTCTATGTACGTTTGTCTCTGCAAGGGCATCACTGACGGCCAGATACGGGAAGCAGTCCAACAGGGCTGCGACAGTTTGCGCGATCTTCGTCGGGAACTCGGGGTTGGTGGTCAGTGTGGCAAGTGCGCCCGGGATGCGCGAGAGGTGCTTCGGGATACCCGTGCCCAGGCATCTGTGCAACCTTATGCAGCGGTGGCGGCAGCCGCTTCCCGATCCAGCGGGCCGGTACTCTTCACCCCCCAGCCGGCCTGATCTCACTCTCTGTTCGCAGACGAGACTGTTTGCAGAGAGGCTCCCCTGACGACGGCTCTCAGTGGTCAATCCGCTGAGAGTCGTTTTTATTTGTATTCCTGTTTTCTGTTGCCGTTGGGAATGTGCGGTTGCGGTGCCCGGGCGTCGCACTGACAATAGGGGATTCCCGAGTTTTGTTGCATGGAGAGTCACGATGCGCGGCGACACCAAGGTTATTGAGTACCTGAACAAGGCACTGGCTAATGAGCTGGTTGCCATCAATCAGTATTTTCTGCATGCGCGCATGTACAAGGACTGGGGTCTGGAGAAGCTGGCCGAGAAGGAATACGAAGAGTCCATTGATGAGATGAAGCATGCGGATCAACTGGTCCAGCGCATCCTGTTTCTGGAGGGCATTCCCAACCTGCAGGACCTGGGCCGCCTGAAGATCGGTGAGAACACCCGCGAGATGCTGGAGTGCGATCTGAAGCTGGAGCATGAGGCCTTGCCGGTGCTGCGTGAGGCTATCGCCTACTGCGATTCGGTGCGTGACTATGTGTCCCGTGATGTGTTCAACAGCATTCTGGAATCCGAGGAAGAACACATCGACTGGCTGGAAACCCAGCTGGGCCTGATCGACAAGGTCGGGCTGGAGAACTACCTGCAGAAGAACATGGCCACGGCGGAAGAGGGCTGACACCTGTCGTCTGGCGATCTTTTGCGCGATCAGCATTTACACCCTTGACGGGGCCAGACCTATTCGGAATAATGCGCAGCCTCTCAGGGCGGTATGCTTCAGAGAGAAAGGTCAATGCACCCGTAGCTCAGTTGGATAGAGCGTCTGGCTACGAACCAGAAGGTCGGAGGTTCGAATCCTTCCGGGTGCGCCATACAGGAAAAGGCTTCCCCAACGGGAAGCCTTTTTTTGTGAGCGTTTTGGTCACCCCTTCATGCGATTGCGCATTGTCGACAATCCCGGTACATTTCGGCGCTTCGGGCACAGGTGCCTGCGGGTTCAAAAGGCCCGGCCAGCACCGGCGACCCGGCCACTTCAGGAAAGGGGTGTCCCATGAACGAGTTGATGTCACAAGGCCTGGAACTGATGCTCACCGGTATCGGTGTGGTGTTTGCCTTCCTGATCGTGCTGGTCGTACTGATGACCATCATGTCCGCCCTGATCAACCGTTTCTTCCCCGAGCCGGTCGCTGCCATGCCGGCTCCCGAGGTCCCCCAGGCGGGGGGCGACACAGTGCCCCCCCATGTGCTTGCCGTGATTCAGGAAGCCGTGCGCCAGCACCGCGCCCGGCAAGGCTGAGCCTTCCTTAAACGTCGACAGGGCTGGTGACACCGGCCACCGAGTCAGCATCAGGGATTGCATCATGAGTGATAAAAAGCCGCTTGGCATAACCGATGTGGTGTTGCGTGACGCCCATCAGTCGCTGTTTGCCACCCGGTTGCGCATCGACGACATGCTGCCGATTGCCGGCAAGCTGGACGAGGTGGGCTTCTGGTCACTGGAATCCTGGGGCGGGGCAACCTTCGATGCCTGCATCCGTTATCTTGGCGAAGACCCGTGGGATCGCATCCGCGAGCTGAAGGCGGCGATGCCGAAGACGCCGCAGCAGATGCTGCTGCGCGGCCAGAACCTGCTCGGCTACCGGCACTACGCCGATGACGTGGTGGACCGTTTTGTCGAGCGTGCAGCGGTGAACGGTGTGGACGTGTTCCGCGTGTTCGATGCCATGAACGACATGCGCAATATCCGCCGCGCCATCGAGGCGGTGTTGCAGCAGGGCAAACACGCCCAGGGCACCCTGTCGTACACCGTGAGCCCGGTCCACACGCTGGAGATGTGGCTGGACATGGCGCGTCAGATCGAAGACATGGGCGCGCATTCCATCTGCATCAAGGACATGGCGGGGCTGCTGCGACCTTATACGGCCTATGAGCTGGTCACGCGCCTCAAACAGACGGTTTCCATCCCGATCCACATGCAATGCCACGCTACCACCGGCCTGTCCACGGCAACCATCGTCAAGGCGGCCGAGGCGGGCATTGATAATGTGGATACTGCCGTGTCCTCCATGTCGATGACCTATGGTCACAGCCCCACCGAGGCCGTCGTGGCCATTCTCGAAGGCACGGAGCGCGACACCGGCCTCGATATCCTGCTGCTGGAAGAGATCGCGGCCTATTTCCGCGAAGTCCGCAAGAAATACGCGAAGTTCGAGGGCAGCCTGCGCGGCGTCGATTCGCGCATTCTGGTGGCCCAGGTGCCCGGCGGGATGCTCACTAACATGGAAAGCCAGTTGCGCGAGCAGAACGCCGCCGACCGCATGGATGCCGTGCTCGAGGAAATCCCGCGCGTGCGCGAAGATCTCGGCTTCATTCCCCTGGTGACCCCGACCTCACAGATTGTCGGTACCCAGGCGGTCATGAATGTCCTGGCCGGCGAACGCTACAAGGCGCTGTCGAAAGAAACCCGTGGCGTGCTGCGCGGCGAGTACGGCGCCGCCCCGGCGCCGTTCAACACGATCTTGCAGGAGCGCGCGCTGGATGGCGACGAGCCGGTGACCTGCCGCCCGGCGGATCTGCTGGACAACGAAATGGACAGCCTGGCCGATGAACTGGCTGCCCGGGCGAAAGAAAAGGGCATCACGCTGGCCGACGGTGAGCGCCGCATTGATGACGTGCTGACCTATGCCCTGTTCCCGCAGATCGGCCTGAAATTCCTGGAAAATCGTGGCAACCCTGACGCCTTCGAGCCGGTGCCCACGGGCCATGAAGGGGCCCTGGTCACCACCGATAACGGTGAAGAGGTGTACACCGTTGAAGTGGACGGCAACGCCTATACCGTTACCGTCAGCAACGGGGGTGACATCACCGGCATTCGCAGCCTGAGCGGCGAGACCGGCGGCACCCCGGCGGCCTTGCCAGCCGGTGGCGGTGAGCCGGTTCCGGCGCCGCTGTCGGGCAATATCTTCAAGGTGATGGTGAAGCCTGGCCAGCAGGTCAAGGAAGGCGAAAAGATCATGGTGCTGGAAGCCATGAAAATGGAAACCGATGTTTCCGCTCCCCGCGCCGGCACCATTGCCGCCGTGAACGTGAAGGAAGGCGATGCGGTGACCGTGGGCGATGCCCTGGTCTCGCTGAGCTGACGGAGGCTTCCCGGCATGGCACAACTGGAAAAACTCTGGCACAGCACCGGCCTGTATCACATGGCACCGGGCCAGTTGCTGATGATCCTGATCTGTCTCGGTTTGCTGTATCTGGCGATAGCCCGCAAGTTCGAGCCGCTGCTGTTGTTGCCCATCGGCTTCGGCGGCCTGATGGCCAATATCCCCATTGCCGGGCTGGCAGAATCCGCCGTCAGCCAGGCGCTGCATCTGGGCAGCGCCGACGTGATCGCCGGCATTGGCCAACTGCTGGGCGCGGACCCGGAGAGCAGCACCCGCACCCTGTACAACACCTATCATGCTGCCGAACCGGCAGTGCGTGCCCAGGTGCATGAAGTGGCCCTGGACGCCAACTACACCGACGGCTTGTTGTACCTGATCTACAACGTCGGCCTGGCCACCGGCGTCTTCCCGCTGCTGATCTTCCTCGGCGTGGGCGCCATGACCGATTTCGGTCCCTTGCTGGCAAACCCGCGCACCCTGTTGCTTGGCGCTGCGGCCCAGTTCGGTATCTTTGCCGCACTGCTGGGCGCCCTGGCACTGAATTATGTCGGCCTGGACTTCTCCATCGCCCAGGCGGCGTCGATCGGCATCATCGGCGGTGCGGACGGCCCCACGGCCATCTACGTCACCTCGCGCCTGGCCCCGGAACTGCTCGGCGCCGTGGCCGTGGCCGCCTATTCCTACATGGCCCTGGTGCCGCTGATCCAGCCACCGATCATCCGTCTGCTGACGACCAAAAAGGAGCGCAGCATCCGCATGGAGCAGCTGCGCCCGGTCAGCCGCCGCGAGAAGATCATGTTCCCGATCATCCTGCTGTTGCTGGTGGCGCTGGTGCTGCCGGATGCGGCCCCGCTGCTGGGGATGTTCTGTCTGGGTAACCTGATGAAAGAATCGGGGGTGGTCAGCCGTCTGGTGGACACGACCAGCAATGCGCTGATCAATGTGGTGACGATCCTGCTGGGGCTGGCGGTGGGCGCCAAACTGGGAGCAGAAGGCTTCCTGGTACCGCAGACCCTGGGCATCATCGTGCTGGGTCTGGTGGCGTTCTGCATCGGTACCGCGAGCGGTGTGCTGATGGGCAAGCTGATGAGCAAGCTGTCACGCACGCCGATCAATCCGATCATCGGCGCGGCAGGTGTGTCGGCAGTGCCGATGGCGGCGCGTGTGGCCAACAAGGTGGGATTGGAAGCCAACAACCAGAACTTTCTGCTGATGCATGCGATGGGGCCCAATGTCGCCGGCGTGATTGGCTCGGCGGTCGCCGCCGGGGTGCTGCTCAACTTTGTCGGGTGATGTGTCGGGTTGCGGTGCTCCGTAGCCCGGCCTCGGTGCGGGGTAACCCCTTCCAGAAGCCGCCGTGAACCCATCCCTGGGGGCTTGCGTTCGGCTCCTGCCTCACACACTTCTGGAAGGGGTTACCCCGCACCGAGGCCTCAGTTCAGTAGTCACTGCAAGCCCAGCACTTCGTAGCTCGACGCACGAACCAGACTTTCGGTTGGCTGGAAGTCGTTAACCGGGCTGCGCGTGACGGCCCTCGGGGGGCGGGTAAAGGGTTTCTGGACCTTCGAGAGGCATGGATGCCGAACGAGAGCCTACATGGATGTATTCACGGCGTGTCCAGAAACCCTTTACCCGCCCCCCGAGGGCCATGACCACCAGACCAAGCAGAATGGTCCGCCCCTCTGAGCAAGCTACTTCTCAACAAAAGCCCGTTCAATCACATAGTGCCCCAGTTCCCCGCCGCGGGTTTCGCGGAAGCCACGGCTGTCGAGCAAGGCACACAGATCCTTGAGCATCGACGGGCTGCCACACAGCATGAAACGGTCGTGTTCAGGGTCGATGTCCGGCAGGCCGATATCTGAAAACAGCTTGCCGTTCTCCATCAAGGTGGTCAGCCGCCCCTGGTTGCGGAACGGCTCCCGCGTCACCGTGGGATAATAGATCAGCTTGTCCCGCACCAGCTCACCGAAGAACTCGTTGTTCGGCAACTCTTCCTCGATGATGTCGCGGTACGCCAGCTCCGACACATGACGCACACCGTGAGTCAGAATCACCTTGTCGTACTGCTCGTACACGTCCGGGTCCTTGATGATGCTCATGAACGGCGCCAGCCCGGTGCCCGTGCTGAGCAGATACAGATTGCGGCCCGGCAACAGGTGGTCGGCCACCAGCGTGCCCGTCGGCTTGCGGCTGACCAGCACCTGATCGCCCACCTGGATCTTCTGCAAGCGGGACGTCAGCGGGCCATCCGGCACCTTGATGCTGAAGAATTCCAGCTCTTCCTCGTAATTGGCGCTGACGATGCTGTAGGCGCGCAGCAGTGGCCGCTCCTCGACCTCCAGGCCGATCATGGTGAAGTGCCCGTTCTTGTAACGGAAACCAGGGTCTCGGCTGGTCGTGAAGCTGAACAGCGTGTCGTTCCAGTGGCGTACGCTGGTCACGGTTTCCCGGTTCAGATTCGACATGGTTTCGCACTCCTGTGGGCTTGATGGGGACAGCATAGCCACTGGTCTTTAATCGGCAAAATGGGATATTCTGATTAAGTTAATCGGTTTATTCGATCAGGAGGGGTCATGCGCTATACCTTGCGGCAACTGGAAGTCTTTCTGGCCACCGCCCGGTCGGAGAACATCACCCGCGCGGCCGAAACGCTGGCCATGTCCCAGTCGGCGGCCAGTGGCGCGTTGCGTGAGCTGGAGCAGCAGTTCGGCATTGCGCTGTTCGAGCGCGCGGGCAAGCGCCTCAAGCTGAATGAGCTGGGGCGCATGCTGCTGCCCCGTGCCGAGGGGCTGCTGGAGCAGGCCAGCGAACTGGAGCATGCGCTGGCGGGCAAGGGGGAGGTCGGGGAGTTGCGGGTGGGGGCCACGTTGACCATCGGCAACTATCTGGCCGTCGGCATCGTCGCGCGTTACATGCAGGGTGAACCCGGCCGGCAGTTGCCGGGTGCGCGGGTGCTGCTGGATGTGGAAAACACCGAGCACATTGCCGACGCGGTACTGCATTTCCGTCTGGATGTCGGGCTGATCGAGGGGGAATTCCATCACCCGGATCTGGAGGTGACGCCCTGGCGTGATGATGCCCTGACAGTCTTCTGTGCCCCGGATCATCCCCTCGCGGCGAAGGGTACGCTGAGTGACGATGACCTGCGTGCGGCGACCTGGATCCTGCGTGAAAGCGGTTCCGGTACCCGGCAGACCTTCGAGCGCGCCCTGCATGGTCTGTTGCCGGGGCTGAACGTGTTGCTGGAGCTGCAGCATACCGAGGCCATCAAGCGGGCGGTGGAGGCCGGGCTGGGCATCGGCTGCCTGTCGCAGGTGACGCTGGTGGAGGCGTTCCGGCGTGGCAGTCTGGTGCCGTTATCGGTGCCGCACCGGGATTTTTCGCGCCAGTTCTACTTCGTGTTGCATCGGCAGAAGTACCGCAGCCGGGGCATCGAGCGCTGGTTGCAGCTATGCCGGGAGATGCCGTGAGCGCCGCACGGCGCAGGCCGCAAACCGCCCGGCGTTGACTGGAGCGCAGAGGCTTGACCCGAGGGCGGGGCCGGGGCAGCGTGGCGGTACGACAAGAACAAGAGAGACGCTTGCCTGATGGATGCAGAAATCATTGTGCTGGGTGCCGGCTTTGCCGGCCTGAGTGCGGCAGATGCCCTGACCCGTGCCGGGCGTCGCGTGCTGTTGATCGAGGCCCGCGACCGGGTGGGCGGGCGTACGCGGACCGAACATTATGGTGATGATCTGTGGCTGGATCTGGGCGGGCAATGGCTCGGTCCCGGGCAGACACACATGTATGCCCTGGCGGCCCGCTTTGGCAAAACCGTCTGGCCGATGCATGTGGCCGGGCAGAACGTGTTGTTGGTGAACCGTCGCCGACGCACCTATCGCGGGTTGATTCCCTGGCGTGTCTCGCCCTGGGCGCTGGCCAATATCGCCTGGGGATTCCTGCGGCTGGAGCAGCTGGCACGGCGCGTGTCTCTGGATGCACCCTGGAAGACGCCGGGGGCGGCGGATCTGGATGGCCAGACCATGGGCGACTGGATGCGCCGTAACCTGCACAGCCGGGTCGCGTTCAATGTCCTGCGGGTGGCGGTGGAAAGCGTGTTTGCGGCGCACCCGGACGACATCAGCTTGCTGCATGCGCTGTTCTATCTGCACAGCGGTGGGGGCCTGGCCTCGCTGACCTCGTCCCGCAATGGTGCCCAGCAGGACCGGGTCACCGGCGGTCTGCAGGGGCTGGCCGGTGCGCTGGCGGCTGATCTGGAAGAGCAGCAGGTGCCGTTGCTGTTGTCGCAACCGGTTCAGGTGGTGGAGCAAACCGGCAACCGCGTGCGAGTGCATACCAGCGCCGCTCGTTATGAGGCGGCGCGGGTGATCTGCGCGCTGCCACCGGTGCTGGCGGCGGCGGTGGATTTTCGTCCTGGCCAGCCCGTGGCGCGGCAGCGGTGGTGTGAACAGCTGACACCCGGGCGGGTGATCAAGTGCTTTGCGGTGTACGACCGGCCTTTCTGGCGTGAACAAGGGCTGTCAGGGGCTGCGGTAGGTGACCTGCCACCCGTGCATGTGGCGTTCGATGCGACGCCACCGGGCAGCCAGCGTGGCGTGCTGATGGCCTTTATCGAAGGCCGTGCGGCGCATCAGTGGGGGCTGGCGTCGATGGCGGAGCGGCAGCGCGTGGTGACGGCCTCGCTGGGTCGCTTTTTCGGGCCGCGAGCGCAGCAGCCGTTGCAGTATCTGGATCATGTCTGGGCCGATGAAATCTGGTCGCGGGGCTGCTATGCCGGGGTGGCCGGGCCGGGACTGTTGAGCCGCTATGGGGAGTCGATGCGGGTGCCCCACGGGCGTGTTCACTGGGCGGGCACGGAAACGGCCAGTCACTGGAACGGTTATGTGGAAGGGGCGGTGCGCTCCGGGTTACGGGCGGCCGACGAGGTGCTGCAACTGGTCCGCTGATTTGACCTCTGCGTCTGCCTCACCGATGATCCGGTGACCCCTTTTGATGACATGGACACCCTCGCTTCATGGCGCGCCTGCATCCCCGCCTGCAAGATGCCTTGCCCCTGCTGCCGACCGACCGGCCGGTTCACCTGCTGACCCGTCATTCCGTGCGCGAGCTGGCGAAGAACGGCTTTGCTGACTACCGCCTGCCGCTGACACCGGAAGGCGTGGCCATGGCCCGGGACTGGGGCCGTCAGTTGCCGCGCCCGATTTCCGCTTTCCATTCCAGCCCGGTGGGCCGTTGCGTGGATACCGCCCTGGCCATGTATGAGGGCGGCCGCGAGTGTGGTCTTGCGGGGCATGATCTGGAGGTGCGCCACGAGACGGTGCTGGTCGAGCCGGGTTGCTATGTGGAGGACATCATCCGTGTGGGCCCGCTGTTTTTCGAGCTGGGTGCGGTGGGTTTCATCAACCGCCACCTGCAGGGCGATCTGGCCGGGGTGCTGGCGCCGCAGGAAGGCTTGCAGAAGCTGGGGCAATATCTGCGTGAGCGCGAGCCGGGTGGCGGAGAGCTGGCGGTGCACGTGACCCACGACACCATTCTGGCGGCCTTCATGGCGGGCCTGGCCGGGCGCGAGCAGATCACTGACGCCGACTGGCCATGGATGATGGAGGGTGCCTGGCTCTGGTTTGAAGGCGAGCAGTTGCACTGGGTCTGGCGTGGCGAGCCGGGCAAACGGCGCCTGTGACGCTGAAGGGGGCTTGAAAAAGGCCCCGCATGGACCCACCTTCACGCGATGCTGGCTATACTGCCCGCCTGATTTCCGACATTCCCCCGTGAAGCAGCGAGGTAACTTCTTGACCGCTCTGTCGATCCGTCACCTGAGCAAGACCTACGCCAGCGGCGTCCAGGCCCTGCGCGATATCAGCCTGGATGTGGAAAAGGGCGAGTTCTTTGCCCTGCTTGGCCCCAACGGGGCGGGCAAGTCCACCACCATCGGTATTGTGAGTTCGCTGATCAATGCCTCCGGCGGAGAGGTCAGCGTGTTTGGCCATTCGCTGTCGCGCGAGCGCGGTCTGGCCAAAAAGATGATTGGTGTGGTGCCGCAGGAATTCAACTTCAACCAGTTCGAGAAGGTGGGTGACATCGTGGTCACCCAGGCGGGTTTCTACGGCATTCCCCGGGCACGGGCGATGCAGCAGGCAGAAAAGTACCTGCGCAAGCTGGGCTTGTGGGAAAAGCGCAACAGTCAGGCGCGGCAGCTGTCCGGGGGCATGAAGCGACGCCTGATGATCGCCCGGGCGCTGGTGCATGAGCCGGAACTGCTGATCCTGGACGAACCGACGGCAGGCGTGGATATCGAGCTGCGTCGCTCCATGTGGGATTTTCTGACGGAGCTCAATGGTCTGGGCAAGACCATTATCCTGACGACGCATTATCTGGAAGAGGCCGAGTCGCTGTGCCGCCGTATTGCGATCATTGATCATGGCACCATCGTCGAAAACACGGACATGAAATCCCTGCTGGAAAAATTGCAGGTGGAGACCTTTATTCTTGATCTGGCGCAGCCGGTATCCGAGGCGCCGGTGCTGAACGGTTTTGAAGTGCGGTTGCGTGATGCCCGCACGCTGGAAGTGGCGGTGCCGAAGAGCGAGGCGCTGAACAGCGTGTTCCAGCAACTGGCCGCCCGGGATATCTCCGTGATGAGCATGCGCAACAAGGCCAACAGGCTGGAAGAGCTTTTCCTGCGTCTGGTGGAACGTAACCTGCCGAAAGAGGCCAGTGCATGAGCCTGTATGAACAATGGGTCGCCTTCACCACTATCCTGACCAAGGAAATTCGCCGCTTCCTGCGTATCTGGCCGCAAACCCTGTTGCCGCCGGCCATCACCATGGCCCTGTATTTTGTCATCTTCGGGAACCTGATCGGCAGTCGTGTCGGCGAGGTCGGGGGGTTCGACTACATGCAGTACATCGTGCCGGGGCTGATCATGATGAGCGTGATCCAGAACAGCTACGGCAATGTGGTCAGCTCTTTTTTTGGCACCAAGTTCCAGCACTCCATCGAGGAGATGCTGGTGTCGCCGATGTCCTCGCTGGTGATTCTCAGCGGCTTTGTGGCCGGGGGTATGGCGCGCGGGCTGGCGGTGGGTGCCATCGTCACCTGTCTGGCGCTGTTCTTTACCGATCTGCGTCCCGAGCATCTGTGGCTGACCCTGCTGGTGGTGCTGATGACCTCGGTACTGTTCTCGCTGGCCGGTTTCATCAATGCCATCTTTGCCAACAGTTTCGATGATATCTCGATCATCCCGACCTTCGTGCTGACGCCGCTGACCTATCTGGGCGGGGTCTTCTATTCGCTGGATCAGCTGTCGGAGTTCTGGCGTGGCGTGTCCCTGCTCAATCCGGTGGTCTATATGGTCAACACCTTCCGCTACGGCATTCTGGGCGTCAGCGATGTGAACGTATGGATATCGCTGGGCGCCATCTTCACCATCACGGTGGCGATGTTCTGCTTCTGTTTGTGGCTGCTGCATCGCGGCGTCGGCATCCGTCACTGAGGAGACAGGCCCATGGCAGACTGGGGTGACATTCCGTTGGGTCGGCAGACCGACTATGTGCACGAGTACGACGCTTCCCTGCTGGCGCCGATTCCGCGCCAGCTGGCGCGGGACATTCTGGGCCCGGACCGGTCTCCGTTTTTCGGGGAAGACCTGTGGAACGCCTATGAGCTGTCATGGCTGGATGACCAGGGCAAGCCGGTGATGGCCATGGCGCAGTTCAGTGTGCCCTGCGGCAGCCCCTGCATCATCGAATCGAAATCCCTGAAGCTGTATCTGAACAGCTTTGCCGGCTCACGCTTTGCCGATGCGGCGCAGGTGCAGGCGACGCTGGTGACGGATCTGTCCGCTGCCGCTGGGCAGGCGGTGGGCGTGACGCTGGTGACGCTGGATCAGGTGGACGCCTTGCTCGGCCAGATGGCGGCGAAACCTGCGGGGCAGTGCCTGGATGCGTTGCCAGTGTCCTGTGAGGGTATCGATGGGCATGGCGACAGTGACCTGAAAACGGGCCCTGACGAGGTGGACGCCCATCAGGTCTATACGCATGGCCTGCGCAGCCTGTGCCCGGTGACGGGCCAGCCGGACTGGGCCACGGTGATCATTCGATACAGTGGTGCCGAGATCGAGCCGGCCGGGCTGTTTCGTTACCTGGTGTCCTACCGCCACCACAGCGGCTTTCATGAGCAGGTGGTGGAAAAGATTTTCTGCGACCTGATGCGTCGCTGCCAGCCCCGGGCGCTGTCCGTGCAGGCACTGTTTACCCGCCGTGGCGGGCTGGATATCAATCCCTGGCGCAGCACCACGCCGGGGCCGGCACCGCGTTTGCGCATGGTGCGTCAGTAACCACAGGCTGGCGTCAGGCCACGCAGGCAGGCATGATGCTGTCTGCCATCCCTATCGGAGTTCACCATGAAAAAGCTGTTCGCCTGTCTGCTGTGTATTGCATTGCTTGCCGGTTGCAGTGACCCACGTCTTGATGCCAGCAGCGAAGAGGCGTTCGAGCAGTCGCTGGAACAGGTGGTGGAAAACATGAGCGAGCAGGAGCGCGAGGCGTTTGCCGAGGCCTTGCTGATTGTGATGCTGCACAATATCACCCGTGACGACATGATGGCTGCACAGATGGATACACCGCCGGATGAGATGCCGTCACCCTTCGCCGGTCTGGATGGCATGACCGTGGACGACGTGCTTGCCGAGGCGCGCCAGATTCGCGACAGCGCGCGTAGCGAGCGCTGAGTGTCGGGTGTGTTGAGCACCGAGTGTTGTCAGAATCCCAGTGGCCAGTCAAACGCCACCCACAGACCCAGCAGCACCAGCCAGCCGCCCAGTAGCGCCAGACTGTAGGGCAGCATCAGGGTAATCAGCGTACCGACCCCGGTGGCGGCAACATGCCGCCGGGCAAACGCCAGCACCAGCACAAAGTAGGGCATCAGCGGCGTAATGATGTTGGTGCCTGAATCCCCCACGCGGTAGGCCGCCTGGGTCATCTCCGGGCTGATGCCCAACACCATCAGCATCGGCACCAGCACCGGCGCCACCAGTGTCCATTTGGCGCCAGCACTGCCGATCACCAGATTCAGGCTCGCCATCAGCAGCACCACCAGCACCAGCAGTATCGGTCCCGGCAGGGCCATGCTGGCAAGCAGGTCGGCGCCGCGAATCGCCAGCACCAGGCCCATGCCCGACCAGGCAAACCAGGCCACGAACTGCGCCGCAAAAAACATCAGCACCAGATAGCTGGCGAGGGTGCGCAGCGTCTCTTCCATGCTTTCGATGACCGCCCGCGCGTGGGGCAGGCTGCCACTGCTGCGGCCGTAGGTAATGCCGCAGGCGGCGGCGATCACCGCGATCACCACGGCGCTCTGGCTGACCAGTGGGCCTGTGAGCAGGGCGCCATCGGCACTGCGCAGCGGACCGCCTTCGGGCCAGGCAAGACACGTCAGGACCAGAACGACAGCGAGCAAGGCCAGACCGGCATGTTGCAATGCGCGCCGGTCTCCCTGGTCGCCGTCGCCGGGCAATGTCTCGATCACATCGTTGCGCCGGTTCAGCCAGGGCTCGACCCAGCGCACCGTCACCCCGGTCACCACGCTCACCACCAGCAGGGACGACGCAAGCAGGAACCAGTAGTTGGCGCTGGGCGTGATCAGCGCCGTGGGGTTGACCATGCGCGCCGCTTCCGTGGTGACGCCAGCCAGTATCACATCCACCGGGCCGATCAGGAGGTTGGCACTGAAGCCGCCGGCGACGGCGGCGAAACCGGCCGCAATGCCGGCCAGCGGGTGACGCCCGGCAAGCTGGAACATCAACCCTGCCAGGGGAATCAGCACCACATAACCGGCGTCCACCGCCACACTGGACAGCACCCCGGCCAGCGCGATGACGGGCACCAGCAGCATGCCCGGAGCCCGACGTACCAGTGCCCCCAGTGCCGCACCGAGCAGGCCGCTACGCTCGGCGATGCCGACACCGAGCAACGCGACGATCACCGGGCCCACCGGGGCAAAGCCGGTGAAGTTGCTGGCCGCGCCGGTGAACATCTGCCGGATGCCCTCGACCGAGAGCAGGCTGTTGACCACCACGAATTCGCCGGACGTCGGATGCAGGGCAACGGCGTCAAGCCAGGACAGCAGTGCCGACAGCGGTAGCAGCAGCAGACACAGCCAGAGAAACAGCAGCGTAGGATGGGGGATATGGTTGCCGAGCCGCTCCAGCCGGTCGAGCCAGCCATGTCGGCGGGGTGAAGTCATTAAATCACGACCTCCTTGCGAATACGCTGAGCGGCCTTGCCCATGATCTCGATGACCTTGCCCAGATCCTTGTCGCGCAGGCGGGCGCGATCAACATGCAGGGCGAAGCCTTCGGCTTCTGTGTCGCGCACCAGTGTAGCATCGCGGCGCAGGTCGCGTGCCGTGGCGGCCAGTGCGCGCAGAATCCGGTCACGATCGAAGTTGCGTATCCGCCGCACATCCAGGTGCAGGGCGAAGCCTTCAGTGCGTACGGAGACGAACTTGTCACGGCCTGCGGCGTCTTCTTTCAGCTCCTGCACTTCATAAACCGGGATCGGCCGGTTGAAGCCCTTGACCTCGACCTCGCCCATATTGCGGCAAATCACCCGGTCCTTGACCAGCTCCCAGGTGGCTTCGGAAATCAGGATGCGTCCCGGGCGTGCCTGGGATTCCAGCCGACTGGCCAGATTCACGTCGGTGCCCAGAATGGTGTAGTCCATGCGCGAGTCGGCGCCGAAGTTGCCGACGGTCACATAGCCACTGTTGATGCCAATGCGGATTTCCAGTTTCTGCGTGATGCCCTCGCGCTCCCAGCGCTGGCGCAGCAGTTTCATCTGCCGCTGCATGTCCACCGCCATGGCCACGCAGTTGAAGGCGTCTTCCTTCGAGCCCTTGCTGACCGGATCACCGAAAAACACCATCACGGCATCACCGATGAACTTGTCGATGGTGCCGCCGTAGCGCAGGGCGATGCGGGTCATTTCATTCAGGTAGCTGTTCAGCAATCGGGTGAGCTGATCCAGCGGCAAGTCTTCGGAAATATTGCTGAACCCCTTGATGTCGGAGAAGAACACGGTCAGCCGCTTGCGTCGTGTTTCCAGCTTGGCATCACGTTTGCCGGAGAACAGTTGCCCCCAGATCTGCGGCGGCAGGTACTTGGCCAGCTTGCGCGACAGGTCCATGGCCTGTTTCTGCTGCCGGGCCAGATAGGCCTGTGCCAGCCGTACGTTGCGTGTCTGGTTCAGCACATACAGCGACGAGCCTCCCACGTAGATGCCCAGGCCGACCATGGACAGCAGGTTGAGCAGCACCGGCGTGGCCTCCGGGGCCAGCACCTGACCGTCAAAGATGAACCAGCCGGCCAGGCAGCCGGTGCCCGTGAGCAGGATATTCAGCAGCCAGGGGCGGATACCGCCGCTGGAGACGGCATTGGCGTGCACAATGATCAGCAGCGCCAGTGATGGAATCAGCGAGAAGTGCAGGGCGGCGATGGTCAGGCCGATCAGCACGGCATCGACCTGCACCAGAATACGATGGGCTTCCTGCTGGCGCCGGCCCTTGCGTTCCAGCGTATAGGCGATGCTCTGCGCCACCAGCGGGTAGCCCAGCAGCAGGGCGACCATCAGCATGTAGAGCTCGGGGTAGAGCTGCCAGTAGATGCCCGCCGTCAGAATGATGGCGGCGACCACAAATTCCAGCAAACGGATGTAGTTGGCCTGGCGGCGTGATCTGGCGTGCGGATCTTCCTGCCGCGCGCGCCGCTTCTTGTTATCTTTTGCCGGTCTCATGACTGCCTGCATGTGCCCTGGGTCCGGCAAGCTTAAACCACTCGCTGCGGAAGTAAAAAGGCATGATGGAGCCCGGGCAGGGTGAGTGCGTCTCATGTAGACTTGGGAACCTCGTGAACCATGCCCTGCCTGAGGACCACAGATGGATGCAATCAGCGCACTGCACAACCGGGTTTCCATTGCCGTACTCGGCGGCCCGGCTCCGGATGCAGCGCAACGGGATGTCATGCTGCGGGCGGCCATGCGCGCCCCGGATCATGGTGTGTTGCGCCCCTGGCGCTTTCTGTTTCTGGAGGGGGAACAGCGCCAGCGGCTGGGGCAGATCTTCGTCGAGGCGCGCCTTCAGGACGAGCCTGACGCCGACGCCGAGGCCCTGGACAAGCTGCGCATGAAGCCGTTCCGGGCGCCCCTGATCCTGGTGGCCGTGGCCGAGACGGATGAACACAACCGGGTGCCGGTGCTCGAGCAGATCGTGGCCACCGGCGCGGCGGTGCAGAACATCATGCTGGCCGCCCATGCCCTGGGGGTAGGGGCCATGTGGCGTACCGGCAGCATGGCCCGCCATCGCCACGTCAAGGCCTCGCTGGGCTTTGCCGACAAGGACGAGATTGTCGGTTTCATCTATCTGGGCACCCCGGCAGGCGCCATCAAACGGGTGCCGGAGGACGATCCGCGCCGCTATACCAGGACGCTGCCTGCATGAGTGATCTGACGGCTCTGGCCGAGCGCGTGCGCGGCGCCATTCCGCTGACCCGGCATCTGGACTTCAGCTTCACCCGCTGGCACCCCGGCGACCTGTTGCTGGCCGCGCCCCTGGCGCCCAACGTGAACGACAAGGGCACCTTCTTCGCAGGCAGTCAGGCGGCGCTGCTGACGCTGGGTGGTTGGGCCCTGACGACGCTGGAAGGCGAAGCACGGGTGCCGCAGGTGGATGTGGTCGCGGCCGAATCCTCATTGCAGTACGTGGCGCCGCTGGCCAGTGATGCCACCCTGCATATTCAGGCCAGCGAGGACGACCTGTCCCGCTTTGCCCGCCGCCTGGTCCGCCGCGGGCGCGCCCGCCTGGCCATCAGCGCCACCCTGTCGTCCCCCAGCGGCGAGATCGCGGCACGTTTCACCGCCCATTATCTGGCCCGTGACCTGTCCCGCCCCGATGGCCGCGTGGATTGAGTTCCGGCGTTGGTTTGCGCGTTGCGATCACCGGAGGACTCGGGTAATCTACGCGCCCTCTGTAGCCAGCCTGGCAGAGACCGGCTTTACGGTGACCAGGTTTTCGGTGAGGTGTCCGAGTGGCTGACGCCTTGCCACAGGCAAGCGAACGTTGCGGCATGGCCGCGACGGCCCCGAAGGGGTGAGCCGGTGCAACCGGCGAATAGCAGAGCACGCATTGCGTGCGACAGGTATGCCCCAAGCCAGCAACCTGTGAGCGACAAGTTTTCGGTGAGGTGTCCGAGTGGCTGAAGGAGCACGCCTGGAAAGTGTGTATACGTTAATAGCGTATCGAGGGTTCGAATCCCTCCCTCACCGCCAGATACAAAAGAACCCGCTAACGCGGGTTTTTTTGTATCTGGCGGTGAGGGGTGAGCCGCTCTGTTTCAGACGCACAGCGTCGCGAGCGAGCGAACGCCGCGGCGCATGCAGGCGCCGTGGCCGGGTGATTCGACCCCTACGTTCGACAAGCCGCGCAGCGGCGCAGGACGCGCGCAGCGCGCCCCGAAGGGGTGAGGCCGCAGGCCGAATCAATCCCTCCCTCAGGGGCGCAACGCGCCCCCGACGGTGGCACCAGCCACTCCGCAAGCGCTCCCTCACTCTAGCCCCTTGAGGCCGTCGGGGTGGTGAACGTTGGTCAATCTCATCCCATCCAGCTATCCATCCCGCGCAGGCAGGGAGGTTCGGCAGAGCGGAATCATTTCCAGGTATCGCTCAGTGGTTCATAGTAAGGTTCATAAAGGGTGCGCCCCAAAGCAGTGCGCTCACATGCGCGCCGACGGTGCGCTGCCGCCCGCTTGCCCCGCCATGGCGCGCCACCACAGGCGTAAAGCTGGCATGGCTTATGCTTCGCTTGACCCATTGCAGGCATGACCGAGGATGGGACCGCATGATCAAGGCTGGTAGCCCGCCGCCCGGGGGGTACGACGAGATGTTTTCCGCGCCTGGCGCGGCACAACCCCACTACGCCGCTTACTGGCGCTGGCTTGAGGGCGTGTCCATGGACACGATCGAGCGCAAGCGCAAGGAAGCGGACCTGCTGTTCCACCGTGTGGGGATTACCTTCAATGTCTACGGTGCAGAGGAGGGTACCGAACGGCTGATTCCCTTCGACAGTGTGCCACGCATCATTCCAGCGTCCGAATGGGGGATGCTGGAGCGGGGTCTGTTGCAACGGGTGCAGGCGCTGAACCTGTTCCTGCGTGATATCTATCATGAGCAGGCCATTGTGCGTGCCGGCCGCATTCCTGCCAGGCAGGTGTTTGCCAACGCCCACTATCAGCCCTGCATGCAGGGTATCGACCTGCCCAATGACGTCTACGCGCACATCGCCGGTGTCGACCTGATCCGTAACAATGACGGCGATTATTATGTGCTGGAGGACAATCTGCGCACGCCCTCTGGCGTCTCCTACATGATCGAGAACCGGCGCATGATGATGCGTCTGTATCCGGAACTGTTTGCCCGGCATCGGGTGGCGCCGGTGGATCACTACCCCGCACTCCTGCACGAGATGCTGGAGCAGAGCTGCCACGTCACCAACCCCTGTGTGGTGCTGCTGACACCGGGGCGTTACAACAGCGCTTACTTCGAACATGCCTTTCTGGCCCGGCAGATGGGCATTGAACTGGTGGAAGGCGCAGACCTGTTTACCCGCGATGGCGTGGTCTACATGCGCACCACGGCGGGCCCGCAGCGGGTGGACGTGATCTACCGGCGCATCGATGATGATTTTCTCGATCCGCTGGCGTTCAATCCGGATTCCATGCTCGGCGTGCCCGGCCTGTTGTCGGCCTACCGCGAAGGCAATGTGGTGCTGGCCAATGCCATCGGCACCGGGGTGGCTGATGACAAGTCGATCTATCCCTATGTGCCGGACATGATCCGCTTCTATCTGGATGAAGAACCGATCCTGAAGAATGTGCCCACCTGGTTGTGTCGTGAGCCGCAGGACCTGTCCCATGTGCTGGCGCACCTGGATGAACTGGTGGTCAAGGAAGTCCACGGTGCAGGCGGTTACGGCATGCTGATCGGGCCAGCCAGTACCCGCGAACAGATTGCCCGCTTCCGCGAGCAGCTGCTGGCGGCGCCGGAGAACTATATCGCGCAACCGACACTGTCCTTGTCCACCTGCCCGGTGTTTGTCGAAGAGGGCATCGCGCCCCGGCATATCGACCTGCGGCCTTTTGTGCTCAGTGGCCGTGAGGTGCGTCTGGTGCCCGGCGGGCTGACGCGGGTGGCGATGAAGGAGGGCTCGCTGGTGGTCAACTCGTCCCAGGGTGGCGGCACCAAGGACACCTGGGTGCTGGAGGACGCGCCATGCTGAGCCGGACTGCCTCGGAACTCTACTGGATGTCCCGTCATCTGGAGCGTGCGGAAAACACGGCGCGGATGCTGGATGTGGCCTGGAACCTGTCGCTGATTCCGTTTGCAGCGACGGTGGACGAAGAAGTGGCGGCGCCGCTGAAAATCTCGGGGACCTGGGATCGCTATATCAGTCGTTACGACACGGTGCAGATCAACAATGTGATGCACTTCTTTTCGCTGGACGAGGAAAATCCCGGCAGCATCTACAACTGTATCCGCAGCGCGCGGGAGAATGCGCATGCCGTGCGCGGGCGCATTACCAGTGAGGTGTGGGAGAGCATCAACGCCACCTGGATCGAATTGCAGAGCATTCGCCGTTACGGTCTGATTGCCATGGGTGCCAGTGCCTTCATGGACTGGGTCAAGGAGCGCTCGCACCTGTTCCGGGGGGCGGCTTACGGCACCATGATTCGTAACGATGCGTTCCGCTTCCTGCGCGTGGGTACCTTTATCGAGCGGGCCGACAACACGGCTCGTATCCTTGATGTGAAACACCAGATTCATACCGGCGTCGGCAACAGTGCGGTGGAGTATTACCGCTGGAATGCGCTGTTGCGTTCTGTTGGCGCCTACGAGGCCTATCGCGAGATTTATACCGATCGTGTCACCTCTGAGCATATCGCCGAGATGCTGATTTTTCGCGCCGAAGTACCTCGTTCCCTGCGTTCCTGCGTGGAAATGCTCGCGGAGCTGCTGCCGTCGGTGGAAGGTGAAGCAGGCATGGATGCAAAGCGGCTGGTGGCGGTCCAGTTTGCGCGTCTGCAGTATGGCGATATCAGTCATGTGTTCGAGGTCGGGCTGCATGAATACCTGACGGATTTCCTGCGCCGTATCAACGAACTGGCGGATACCATCCAGTCCGCCTACCTGGAACTGGTGTGAGGCGATCATGCGACTGTCGATTGAACATCTGACGACCTATCGGTACGACCACGAGGCGCGCCACAGCACCCAGTATGTGCGCCTTACACCGAGGCCATCGCCGCGCCAGCGGATACTCAGCTGGCAGCTGGAAATGCCGCAGACGCCGCTGGTCAGCAGTGACGGCTTCGGCAATATCCTGCATGTGCTGACGCTGGACCAGCCGCATTCCAGTATTTCCATTCTGGCGCGTGGCGAGGTGGAGATCACGGATGATGACCGTGAGCAGGATGACTCTTCCCTGTCGCCCCTGGTGTACAGCAGGCACACGCGGCTGACTCGCCCCAGCTCGGCGATCCGCAGCTTCCTTGCCGAGCTGGGGGATAGCGCCGATGAAGCGACCCTGGAGCGGCTGATGGCGGCGTTGCTGGCACGTATGGCCTACACCCCGGGCATGACCCACGCAGGCAGTTCTGCCGGTGAGGCCTTTGCCGGGGGGCACGGGGTCTGCCAGGACCACACCCATGTGTTTCTGGCCTGCTGCCGCCTGCTCGGTCTGCCCGCCCGCTATGTCAGTGGCTACCTGTACAGTGAGGATCAGGAACACGTCGCCAGCCATGCCTGGGCGGAGGTCTGGTTCCAGGACGCCTGGCACAGCTATGACGTGGTCAACCAGACGCGCCAGCTGCGTCAGCACCTGAAGCTGGCCGTCGGGCTGGATTACCTGGATGCCTGCCCGGTGCGTGGCGTGCGGTACGGTGGTGGCCCCGAGTCGATGCACGCCACGGCGACCGTCGAGCGTCTCGATCAGTAATAAATCCGCTGGCCGCCAGCGGGCCCGCGGCGCTATGCTCTGCGCCATCGGCGCCCGGGTTTCCCCGGTGCGCATTAACGGAGAACTGGCATGACGTACTGCGTGGCCATGCGCCTGGAGCAGGGCATGATCTTCGCGGCGGATTCCCGCACCAACGCCGGGGTGGACCACATTGCCACCTTTCGCAAGTTGCACCGTTTCGAGCGCGAGGGTGAACGCCTGATCGTGCTGATGAGTGCCGGCAATCTGGCCACCACCCAGAGTGTTCTGAGCCTGCTGCGCAACCGCATCCGGGACGACGCACCGCGTCACCTGTATCAGGTCACCAGCCTGTATGACGTCGCCGAACTGGTGGGCAGCACCCTGCGTGAAGTGATCCATCGTGATGGCGGCCAGGGGCAGGGCAGCGGTGTCGATTTCGGGGGCAGCTTCCTGGTGGGCGGGCAGATTCGTGGCGAGCCATGCCGGCTGTTCCATGTCTACCCGGCAGGCAACTTCATCGAAGCTACGGTGGACACGCCGTATTTCCAGATTGGCGAGAGCAAGTATGGCAAGCCGATCATCGACCGGGTGGTGGATTATCGGCTGCCTCTGGATGAAGCGATGAAATGTGCCCTGATCAGCTTCGACTCCACCATCCGTTCCAATCTGTCCGTGGGCATGCCCCTGGATGTCCTGCTCTATACCCAGGACAGCTTCGACAGCAGCCGTCATTACCATATCGACGAGCGGCATGCCTTCTACACGGCGCTGCGCGAGGCCTGGTCCGACAGCCTGCGGGATGCATTTCGCGGTCTTCCTCCGCTGCGCCTGTAGCGGACCCTGCCACCGGCACGCTACAGTGCGAACATTGACGCTTTTCAGCCTTGCAGGGACCGTCGAGGGAGCAGCATGACCAACGTTATTCTGGTGGTCGAAGACCGCCGAGACTGGGCCGCCTATTATCCGGCCCGGCATCTGATGAGTGCCCGGGAGTATCTGGACAGTACCACCAGCTTTCCCAGTGGCCGGGTCCAGGTCATCAACCTGTGCCGTAACTACCGATACCTGAGCCCGGGTTATTACTGCTCGCTGCTGGCCGAGGCACGCGGCCACCGTGTGCTGCCATCGGTGCGCACCGTCAACGATCTGTCGCGCAAGGCGCTCTACGGCCTGCACTTCGAGTCGTTCGATGCGGCGCTGGACAAGGCCATGAAGAAGCACCGCCAGGATGGTGAGCGGCTGTCATTGAAGGTGTTCTTTGGCCAGACCGAACATGCCGGGCTGGCGGAACTGGCACGGCAGATCTTCGATCAGCTGCCCGCGCCGATCCTGCAACTGGAGCTGCGGCGGCGGGACAGCTGGACGGTGGAGTCCGTGCGCCCCCTGGGCTTGCACCAGCTCAAGGGCAAGGAAGAGGATGCCTTTGCGACAGCGCTGGAGGCCTTCAACGCGCGGGTATGGCGCAAGGTCGGCAGCCGCCGCAAGTTCCGTTACGACCTGGCCATGCTGGTGAACCCGGACGAAGCCCTGCCGCCGAGCGACAGCAAGGCGCTGCGCCTGTTTACCCGGGCCGGGGCCGAGCTGGGCATCAACGTGGAAACAGTGGGCCGTGAAGACTACCCCCGGCTGGCGGAGTACGACGCCCTGTTTATCCGCGAGACCACGGCACTGGACCATCATACCTATCAGTTCGCGCGCAAGGCCGAGCAGGAGGGCATGGTGGTGATGGACGATCCGGGTTCGATCCTGCGCTGTACCAACAAGATCTATTTCGCGGAGCTGATGCAGGCCAACAAGGTACCGGTGCCGAAGACCCGCTTTCTGTTCCGCGACGGCCAGCATGATGTGCAGGCCATGGTCGAGGACCTGGGCTTGCCGGTGGTGCTGAAAATTCCTGATGGCAGCTTTTCCCGGGGTATCACCAAGGCTGACAGCGCCGAGGCTCTGGAAACGGCACTGGGTGAATACTTCCGGCAGAGTGCCGTGGTGCTGGCTCAGGAATTCATGTACACGGACTATGACTGGCGTATCGGTGTGCTCAATAACCGCCCCCTGTTTGCCTGCCAGTATTTCATGAGCAAGGGCCACTGGCAGATCTACAACCACAAGGGCGGCAAGACCGTGTCGGGCAATGCGCGCACGGTGCCGATCCAGGAGGTGCCCGCCAAGGTGCTGCGCACGGCGCTGAAGGCGGCCCGGCTGATGGGCAATGGCCTGTATGGCGTGGACATGAAGCAGTCCGGCGAGCGTGTGGTGGTGGTGGAGGTCAACGACAATCCGAATGTGGATGCCGGGGTTGAGGATGCCTGGCTGGGCGTGGACCTGTACCGGCAGATCATGCTCGAGTTCCTGCGCCGTATGGAGGCCCGCCGACTCGGTCTGCCAGCCTGAAGAATCGGGGCGCCGCCACGCAACGCGACGAAAGGGCTGGTACACTGGCCGCCATGAAGACCGTCGTGCTCTCCGTTATTGCCTTGTTTCTCAGTCTGGCGCTGCTGGTCAGCGGCAGCGCCATGCTGGGTACCCTTATCGCCCTGCGCCTGGACATGGAAGGTGTCGCCGATGCGGCCCTGGGTGTGGTGATGGCCGCCTACTCGCTGGGCTTCATCATCGGTGCCACCTATGCGGTCGATGTGATCCGCAAGGTTGGCCACATCCGCGCCTTTGCGGTGTTTGCCGCCGTGGCCTGCGCCACCACCCTGATGCATCCCCTTATCGTCTCGGCTGCGTCCTGGGCGCTGATGCGTGTGGTCGTCGGTATCTGTCTGGCGGGCCTGATGACGGTGGCCGAGAGCTGGATCAATGACCGTGCCACCAATGAATCGCGCGGCAAGCTGCTTGGCATCTACACCATCAACTTCTATCTGGCCTCGGCCTCGGGCCAGCTGCTGGTTGGCCTTGGCAACCCCATGGAATACGTGGTGTTCAGCGTGGTGGCCATGTTGATCGTGCTGTCACTGGTGCCACTGGCGCTGACGCAGAGCCTGATTCCCACCTCGCCGTCGCACACCGAGACGCTCGGCGTGCGCAAGCTGATCCGCCAGGCACCGGCGGGCATGACCGGCGTGCTGGCTTCGGGTATTGCGCTGGGCGCCTTCCTCTCGCTGGCGCCGGTGTATGCCCTGCGTGTCGGGCTGGATATCAGTCAACTGTCGATGTACATGGGGTTTTCCGTGATCTGCGCGGTGCTGCTGCAATGGCCAGCGGGCTGGCTGGGGGATCGCATCGGTCGTCTGCCGGTGCTCACCGGGCTGCTGTTTTGCGGTGCGCTGGCGGCGGCGATTACGGCGGTGCTGGGCGCCTTCTCGGTGGTCGCCCTGTTCCTGTTCAGCGGCATTTTCTTTGCGGTGGCGGCCAGTACCTATCCGGTCAGTGTGGCGCTGGCCAATGACCAGTTGCCCAACGATCAACTGGTGGCGGCCTGCGCCAGCATGCTGCGGACCTATGGTGTCGGCACCATGGTCGGGCCGCTTCTGGCGGGGGTGCTGATGGGGGTGCTCGGCGCACCGGCCCTGTTCATCTTCATCAGCCTGTGTCTGCTGGTGGCCGGGGCCGCTGTCTTCTATGTCTTCCGGGCCAGCGATATGGTGCCGGTGGAAGAGCAGGGCGAGTACGTGACGGTGACCCCCTCGTCCACACCGGTGCTTACAGAGATCGATCCGCGTAACGAGGAGTTCGAGGAGCATCATCCAGGCGAGCCAGCGGAGTGGGATATTGCAGACAAGCTGGAGATGCTGGTTGCGGATGCCGGGGACACGCCAGCGGAGCCGGATGAAGTGCGGGATACGTCGGAGCCTTCCTATTACGAAGACCCCGATGCACCCCGGGCAAACAGGCCGCCGCCGGGGCGGCCCGATTGAGCCTGTCGTTCAGACGGCGTAGGTGTCCAGCAGGTAGCTGACGATACGGCGTGACTCGTACAGTTCGACATCCTGGTTCGGATCGATCAGATAAGGCACGGCCACGCGCCCGGTGCGCTCCAGCAGCGCCACCCGATTGCGCTGGGTCGGGATGTAATCAGGCGCGATGCGCTCACGTATCGGCGGCAGCACCCAGTCCAGTCCCTGCGTGCGTCCGGTCTGGCGCAGGATGTAAGGCAACTCCAGTTCGGTCAGCAGCTCACGCACTGGCCGGGCAAACGGGCTGGCCTCGAAACTGTAAAGCTCCAGTGGTTCCCCGATATCCAGACTGTCACGGGCACGCAGCCCCTTGCCGATACGCAGTGTCGAGGCCCCGAAGGAGCCCAGGGTGCGGGCCGAGCGCGTCAGCCAGCGCGCCGGGGCCGGTTTGCTGCCGTAGGTGGCATACAGGTATTCAACGATGTCTGCCGACTCGTACAGGGCTTCATCGGTGTTCGGGTCCATCAGGAACGGAAACTGCTGCGTCCCGCCCAGTTTTTCCACCAGCGGCCGGAAGCGGACCCCGCCTTTGGGGCAGGGGTAGATCATGGCGTCCAGGTCCAGATCGGTCAGGGCCTCGCGCACCACCCGGCAGAAGGGGCAGCCTTCCATATCGTACAGCTCCAGCAGCTCGGCGGGCTGCTGCCCGGCGGCACTGCTCTGCACGCCGCGTCCCTGTTCGCTGACCGTGGCCAGCAGGGAAGTTGTCAAATCCAGCACAGCATTCATCAGGGTGTCCTCAGGGTCCGGGCTGCGGGGGTGGCACGAACACTACGACCGCACCCGGGGCGGGTCAATGTCCCCGGGGCCGCCGGGCAGGCCAATTGACATTTTACATATTCGATCAAGCGCTTTGAGCACTCCTGTCATTGTCTGTATACCGGGGCTGGGGCAGTCTAGAGCCCCCTTCGGCCGGGCGTATGCCTGTTTTGCGGACGCGCCGGGCCGGCGACTACAGCCATTCACACGCTGACAAGAAGGCGAGAGGACCCTCTCCATGACCGAAGCCTATATTTACGACGCGATTCGTACGCCCCGTGGCCGGGGCAAGAAGGACGGCTCCCTGCATACGGTGAAGCCGATTTCCCTGGTGGTGGGCCTGATCGACGAGATCAAGGCGCGCTTCCCGAACATGGACCCGGCGATGATTGATGACATCGTCATGGGCATCGTGTCGCCGCTGGGCGATCAGGGTGGTGTACTGCCCAAGATTGCCGCCCTCAAGGCGGGCCTCCCGGAAACCGTATCCGGTCTGCAGATCAACCGTTTCTGTGCTTCCGGTCTGGAAGCCGTGAACCTGGGCGCCCAGAAAGTGGCCTCCGGTTTTGAAGACCTGGTGCTGGCCGGTGGCGTGGAGTCCATGAGCCGCGTGCCCATGGGCTCTGACGGTACGCCGTGGGCCATGGACCCGGAAACCAACTACGAGACCGGCTTTATCCCCCAGGGTATCGGTGCCGACCTGATCGCCACCATCGAAGGGTTCTCGCGCCGTGACGTGGATGAGTATGCCGCTGCGTCCCAGAGCCGTGCTGCCGCCGCCTGGGAAAAGGGCTATTTCGCCCGCTCCGTGGTGCCGGTGAAAGACATGAACGGCCTGACCGTGCTGGATCGTGACGAGCATGTGCGTGCGGGCACCACCGCTGACGCACTGGCTGGCCTGAACCCGTCCTTCGCCATGATGGGCGAAATGGGCGGCTTCGATGCCGTGGCCCTGCAGAAATACCACTGGGTCGACAAGATCGACCACGTTCACACCCCGGGCAACTCCTCCGGGATCGTGGACGGCGCCACCCTGATGCTGATCGGCAGCAAGGCGATGGGCGACAAGATCGGTGCCAAGCCGCGTGGCCGTATCGTCGCCACCGCCGTCAGCGGTGCAGACCCGACCATCATGCTGACCGGCCCGGCGCCAGCCTCGTGGAAAGTGCTGGCCAAGGCGGGCATGAAAGTCGAGGACATCGACCTGTTTGAAATCAACGAAGCCTTTGCCTCGGTGGCCATGCGCTACATGAAGGACATGGGCATCAGCCACGACATCACCAACGTGAACGGTGGCGCTATCGCCATGGGGCACCCGCTGGGCGCCACCGGTGCCATGATCGTCGGTACCGTGCTCGATGAGCTGGAACGCCGCGACAAGAAGTTCGGCCTCTGCACCCTGTGCGTCGGTGCAGGCATGGGCATCGCCACCATCGTTGAGCGCCTCTGAGCGGCTACCGGACACGGAGAACAGACATGACTGAATCAACCATTCGCTGGGAAAAAGACGCGGACAACATCGTCACCCTGATCCTTGACGATCCGCAGCAGTCTGCGAACACCATGAATGAACGGTACACCCGCTCGATGCACGAGATGGTGAACCGTCTGGAACAAGAGAAGGCGGACACCGCCGGTGTCATCATCACCTCCGCCAAGAGCACCTTCTTTGCCGGTGGCGACCTGAAGGACCTGGTCAAGGTGAAGAAAGAAGATTCTGGCAAGATGGCCGAGGGTGGCCGGGTGCTGAAAGGTGACCTGCGTCGCCTGGAGACCCTGGGCATTCCGGTGGTGGCGGCCCTGAACGGCACGGCACTGGGGGGTGGTCTGGAAATCGCCCTGGCGTGTCATCGCCGTATCGCCCTGAACAACCCGAAGGCGCAGTTCGGCCTGCCGGAAGTCAGCCTGGGCCTGCTGCCCGGCGCGGGCGGTATCGTGCGCACCGTGCGCATGATGGGTGTGCAGAACGCGCTGATGAATGTGCTGATGCAAGGCCAGCGCATGAAAGCCGACAAGGCCAAACAGGTCGGTCTGATCGATGAGGTGGTGGACACCCCGGAAGAAATGATCGCCAAGGCGAAAGAGTGGATCAAGGCCAACCCGAAATCCCAGCAGCCGTTCGACGTGAAGGGTTACAAGATTCCGGGCGGCACGCCGAGCGTTCCGGCCTTTGCCATGAACCTGCCGGCCTTCCCGGCTAACCTGCGCAAGCAGATCAAGGGCGCCAACTACCCGGCGCCGAAGGCGATCATGGCCGCTGCGGTAGAAAGCACCCAGGTGGACGTGGATAACGCCTTCAAGATCGAAGAGCGCTACTTCATCAGCCTGGTGACCGGCCAGGTGGCGAAGAACATGACCACCGCCTTCTTCTTCAACCTGCAGGCGATCAATGCCGGTGCCAGCCGGCCGAAAGACGTGCCGAAGTTCAAGGCCGAGAAAGTCGGTATTCTGGGCGCGGGCATGATGGGCGCCGGTATCGCCTATGTGACCGCCCGTTCCGGTGCTGTCGCGGTACTGAAAGACATCTCCATCGAAAATGCGGAGAAGGGCAAAGCCTATTCCAGCAAGCTGCTCGACAAGGAAGTGTCCAAAGGCAAGATGACCAAGGAGAAGAAAGAAGAAGTCCTCTCCCGCATCATCGCCACGGCAGATGCGAAAGACTTTGACGGCGTCGACTTTGTTATTGAAGCGGTGTTCGAGAGCACCGAACTGAAGCACAAGGTGTTCCAGGAAATCGAAGACGTGGTCAAGCCGGATGCCGTGCTGGGCTCCAACACCTCGTCCCTGCCGATCACCGGCCTGGCGAAGGGCGTGAAGCGGCAGAAGGACTTTATCGGCATTCACTTCTTCAGCCCGGTGGACAAGATGCCGCTGGTGGAAATCATCTGCGGTGAAGAAACCAGCCCGGAAGCCCTGGCGAAAACCTACGATTACGTGCAGCAGATCAAGAAAACGCCGATCGTGGTCAACGATTCCCGTGGTTTCTTCACCACCCGCGTGATCGGCACCTTCGCCAACGAAGGGATTGCCATGCTGGGCGAGGGCCTGAGCGCCCAGTCCATCGAGCAGGCGGCCATGCAGGCCGGTTACCCGGTGGGCACGCTGAACCTGATCGACGAGATCAACATGGAAACCGCGCTGCGTATCGGCAAGGCGGCCCGTGATGATGCCAAGCGTGAAGGCAAGCCGGAAATGCCGGAGCACCCGGCCGAGAAGGTCATGAAGAAGATGGTCGAAGAGCTGGGTCGCCCGGGCAAGGCGCAGGGCAAGGGCTTCTACGACTATCCGGAAGGGGGCAAGAAATCCCTGTGGCCGGGCCTGAAGGAAGCCTTTGGCGGCGACAAGGAAATCCCGTTCGAGGACATGAAAGAGCGTCTGATGTTCGTGGAAGCCATCGAGGCCGTGAAATGCTTCGAGGAAGGCGTGATCGAAGCGGTGGCGGATGCCAACATTGGCTCCATCTTCGGCATCGGCTTCCCCGCCTGGAGCGGTGGTGTCATCCAGTTCATCAATCAGTACGAAGGCGGCCTGCGTGGCTTCGTGAAGCGCGCCGAGGAGCTGAAAGCCAAATACGGTGATCGCTTCACCCCGCCGGCCCTGCTGGTAGAGAAAGCCGAAAAGGGTGAAATCTTCAAGTAACCTGAAGCTCATCCGGCTTGTTGAGAGAACCCCGCCACAAGCGGGGTTTTTTCATGTCCGGCGCCATACCCTGAGAAAGTCTGTGGACACTCACGTCCGGGCGCTGATACATTTCGCTACATTATGCAGTGAACCAGATCCCATAAAACGGGACGCAGCAAAGCATATAAAAAATAGAGAAAAAACAGATAGATAACAGATAAATAACGATGGGTGCCCTGAGGGGGGCGTATGTTGGGGTCGGGAGTGGATCTTCCTGGCGGGCTGTATCTCCGGCCTGTCCGTTCGTCAGACGCTGGCTTTCTGGCCGGGCTGTACAGCTCGACCCGCAATGACTTGCGCCTGATCGGCGATCGCGACCTGTCTGAATCCCTTATCGAAATGCAATTCACCGCCCAGAGCAACGCTTACGGGCAGCGCTATCCCGACGCCATGCACCTCATTATCGGAGAGCTGGATACCGAGATCGGTCGCCTGATTCTCGACTTCAGTGAGGGCAGCGTACACCTGGTTGACCTGTCCCTGCGTGCCGAGGCGCGCGGCAAGGGCCACGGCAGCGCCGTGATCCGTGCCATGCAGCAGGTGGCGGCGCGCATGCCCGCGCCGGTCACGCTGTCGGTGCGGCAGGACAACCTGGCCGCGGCTGCCCTCTACCAGCGTCTTGGCTTTCAGATCGAACAGCAGGCGGGCGTCCATGCGCGCATGGTCTGGTACCCGGCGACCCTCACGGGCGCCCTGCGGGCGGGGGGCAACCGATGATCCTGACCCCTGAGCAGCTCCAGCCCCTGACAGGCAGTGATTTCGCGTTCGAGGTGGCAGAGGGCGCCCCCGTGACCCTGCGACTGGACAGCGTGAACGAGGCCCGCAGTGACCAGGGTTTTCGTCAGTTTTCCCTGTATTTCTCCGGGCCGCTGGACGCGCCGTTAATGCAGGGCACCTATCTGATCCGTCATCCGGTGCTGGGTGAGGGGCCATTGTTTCTTGTACCGACGGGCAGGGATGCAGAACAGATGTGTTACGAGGCGGCTTGCAGTTGCCAGGGTTAAGCGTTGTCCGGGGAATACTATGAAACGACGTACTTTTGTCGCGGGTCTGGCCGCTGCCCCCTGGGTGCTGGCGGGCTGCGGCGCAGACAGTCAAGGCAACCGTTCGGGCGCCAGTGGGCACCCGCCCGCACCGGTCGTGCCGCAGGGTCTCTCGCGGCGGCATGACTTCGGCGCGCTGGAAGGTGACATCTTTTATGTCGCCCATCCGCGCTACGGGTCGGTGGATGCGCGCCTTGTCGGGGTGGAAGACAACACACGCGATGCGCAACTGGAACAGTTCGCGCTGCGCTTCGAGTTGCCGCCGGGCAGCGCGCTTCAGGATGCGCTCTACCGTGTCGAGCACGCCCAGGGTGGCCGCTTCGATCTGTTCATGCAGCGCAGCAGTGACGACAGTGTGGCCGGGGAAGGCTACGTGGCGTTTTTCAGCCACCTCACAGACTGAAGGGAGAAGATTATGGGGAACCGTTATCTGGGCGAAATAAGAATGTTCGGCGGCAATTTTGCGCCTGCGGGATGGGTCTTCTGCGATGGGGCCTTGCTGCCCATCTCCGAGAATGACGCGCTGTTCGCACTGATCGGTACCACCTATGGCGGTGACGGCCAGATGACCTTCGCGGTACCGGACCTGCGTGGCCGGCTTCCGCTGCATCAGGGCACCGGCGCCGGCGGGCAGACGTTCGTTATGGGGCAGTGGGGCGGTACGGAAATGGAAACGCTGACACTGCAGCAGATTCCGGCACATTCCCATGTGCCGGTGGCGTCGTCGGCGGAAGCGAGCAGTACCAATCCTGCCGGGCAAGTCTGGGCCGCAACAGCCAGCAATGCCTATGCGACAGCGGGCTCCCCCTCAGCCATGGCGCCCAACCTGAGCGACGGCGTCGGCGGTGGCCAGCCGCACGAAAATCGCATGCCGTATCTGGCGGTCAGTTTCATCATTTCCCTGTATGGCATTTTTCCCACCCAGACCTGAGCGGCCGACGTCGGAGGACATCTTTATGAGCGAACCCTATCTTGGCCAGATCTCGGTCTTCTCGTTCAACTTTGCCCCCAAGGGTTGGGCCTTGTGCAATGGGCAGCTGTTGCCGATCAACCAGAACCAGGCGTTGTTTGCCTTGATGGGCACCATGTATGGCGGCAACGGGCAAGTCAACTTTGGGTTGCCAGACCTGCGCGGTCGTGCCCCGCTACATGTCGACGGTGGCATCGTTCAGGGGCAACCGCTCGGTAGCGCCGCCGTGACGCTGAGCCAGGCTGAGATGCCGCCCCATACACACCCGGTGTCGGCCAGTAATACAGCGGCCGATCGCACCACGCCGGTGGGTAACATCTGGGCGCGCCCGGCTGCCAATGCCTACGGTGAGCCGGTGAGTGGAACCGCGATGCGTGGTGATCTGGTCACCGAAGCGGGCGGGTCGCAGCCGCACAACAATATGCAGCCCTATACCGTGCTGAGTTTCTGCGTGGCCCTTCAGGGCCTCTTCCCCAGCCGGAATTGACAAGGAGTCTTCAGAATGTCTGAACCCTATGTGGCCGAAATCAGTATTTTCTCATTCAACTTTGCACCAAGGAGCTGGGCAGAATGTAACGGGCAGTTGATGCCCCTTTCCCAGAACACGGCGCTGTTTGCCTTGTTGGGCACCATGTACGGCGGTGACGGCAAGAGCACCTTCGCGCTGCCGAATCTGGAAGGTCGCACGCCACTGATGTGGGGGCAGGGCCCCGGATTGAGTGCGTATGACCAGGGCGAGATGGGCGGTGCGGAAACGGTGACGCTGACGGAAGCGAACCTGCCCCCGCATGCGCACCAGTTTCGGGCGTTGCCGGGTACGCCATCCAGCCGTTCGCCGGCCGATGCCGGCTGGGCGGGAACCGCCCGGGCGCAGGTCACCCATTATGCCGCCAGCGGCCAGGCCGATGTGCAGATGTCGCCCGCCGCGCTGGCCCCCACGGGGAGCGGCATACCGCATAACAATCGTCAGCCCTGTCTGGGCCTGAGATTCTGTATCGCTCTGCAGGGCATTTTCCCGCCGCGTAGCTGAAGCCGGGTGGAAAAAGACAAGCAAGAAAGAACGGCGCACACACGACGCTGAACACGTAACATTTTGGGGGCACAAAAAATGGAGTTTGATTCGGTAGCGCAGGGAGGCGAGCTGAAGCAGCCATCCCGCAGCAGAGGGTATCGTCAGTCCGGCAGCTGGCTGATGGGTCTGCTGCTGATGTTGATGGTGGTTATGCCCGCTACGGCGTCGGCACTGACCTTCGTGGTCAACAGTACCGCGGACACGACGGCGGGCACCCATTGCCAGGCCGGTGGCACCAACACCTGTACACTGCGTGCTGCCATCAGTGAGGCCAACGCGATCCCCGAGGCGGCCCACCCGGTGATTACCGTGCATATTCCGGCGGGCACCTATACGTTGGGTGATGTGCTGCAAGTGCGTCGCAGCATGACCTTTGTGGGCAGTGGCGGTAACCGCGAAGGTGATCCGCGCGCCACCATCATTCAGGCCGGTGCCACGGCGAACAATCCCGCCAACGGTCAGATCATGCTGGTCAATCCGGATTGGGATACCGGCTTCGATACCGTATTCGAAGCGCTCTGGTTCCGCCATGGTTACAACACCACCAGCGAGTACGGTGGCGCCATCGACTGGGATGGCAGTGAAGGAGAGCTGGTGCCGCATGTCGGCACCCTGAGCATCTACAACACGGTTTTT
Source organism: Isoalcanivorax indicus (assembly GCF_003259185.1). Taxonomy (NCBI): domain Bacteria; kingdom Pseudomonadati; phylum Pseudomonadota; class Gammaproteobacteria; order Oceanospirillales; family Alcanivoracaceae; genus Isoalcanivorax; species Isoalcanivorax indicus. The sequence continues at coordinate 2,007,033 of NZ_QGMP01000001.1, read as the reverse complement.
TCCGATAACGTCATCAATACCAACGTGGGCCACGGCGGTGCGCTGGGCGCCTATTTTGGTGAGCAGATCACCATCGAACGCACCGAATTTCGCAATAACCGCGCCCTGGGCACCGGCGGTGCTGCCGGGGCACTGGAAATCATCGGCACCAATAATGTGGTGCTGCGCGGCGTGACCATCGACGATAACAGCGCCGAAGTGCAAGGCGGCGCGGCCATCACTCGGCTGGGCAATCTGGTGATGGAAAATACCACCGTGTCGCGTAACCGTGCTGAAGGGGATGCGACCAGTAGCGTAGGCGGTCTGGCAATTCTTGAGTATTACGGCGATGTGCGGATCACCAACAGCACCATCTCGGGGAACACCGCATCAGGCACGGTGGGCGGGCTGGAACTGGCGCCCCACGAGAGCGCCAATGAGGCACGGCTGACGCACGTCACCATCGCCGACAACCGCTCCGGGCTGGTTAACGCTAATGCCAGCGCCGGCGGGCTGCGTGTTGTCACCACCGACGCGCCGACGCGCTTGTACAACACGTTGGTGGCCGCCAACTTCCGCGGCGCCGGTGACACGGCGGATGACATCTTCGGTGTGTTGCACAGCAGCAGCCAGCACAACCTGATCGGCACCGGCGGCGCCGGTGGCCTGTCGCATGGCGCCAATGCCAACCAGATCGGTGTGGCGGACCCCGGACTGTTCCCGCTGGCGAATTATCACGGCGCCACGGAAACCCACGCCTTGCGTAACGGCAGCCCGGCACTGGATGCGGGTAACACCACACTGCCCGGCGTGACCGCTATCGACCAGCGCGGCTGGCCGCGTGCGGTGGCCGCCGCCTCATCGACCCCGACAAACCAGACCGACATCGGCGCCTACGAGGCCCATCCGACGCTGGGCCTCATCGCCGATCAGACGGCCATGGCCCCGCTCAGTGGCACGCGTACGGAAAGCATCCCGTTCCTGGTTGGCGACGCCAGCCTGGGCGTGACCGTGAGTGCCACCTCTTCGAACCAGAGTGTGCTGCCGGACAGCGCCTTGTCGTTAACCGGTACCGGGCATGAACGCCAGTTGGTGGTGACCTTGTCGCCGTCGTCGCAAGGGGTCACGGACATCACGCTTTCCGTCTCGGGCCAAATCAGCGGCAACCAGCGCGAGCGCGATGAAACCTTTACGTTGACGATCGTGGCGCCACCTGCGCTGAGTCTCAGCAAATCCCATGAAGGCAACTTCTATCAGGGGCAGACGGATGCCGCCTACACCCTGGTGGTGAGCAACACCGGTCAGGGTCCCACGAACGGCTCCGCCGTCACCTTGACCGATACCCTGCCGGACGGCATGACGGCGGTCAGCATGGCAGGCACCGGCTGGGGCTGTACCCTGTCACCGCTGGCATGCCAGCGCAGTGACGTGCTGCCCAGTGGCGAGAGCTATCCGGCCGTGACACTGACCGTCTCTGTGGCCACTGACGCTGAAGCCGAACTGGTGAACGCCGCGGCGGTCAGCGGTGGCGGTGATGCCGACGGGGACAGCACGACGGACCCGACCACGATCCTGTACGCCACCAGCACCTCGCTGAGCAGCGGCGGCAGCACCTATGGTCAGGACTTCGAACTCGTCGCCACGGTTCAGCCTGACGATACGGATGTGACGGGCAATGTGGTGTTCCAGCGGTATAACGGCAGCGACTGGGTCGATATCGGCACAGCGCCGCTGGCTGCTAATGTGGCGGTCTTTACCGTTGATGGCGAGGCCTACGATGCGGGCTTCCAGTCGTTCCGCGGGATTTATTCCGGTGACACCGCTCATCGAGGGTCTCAATCAGGCTCGCATTCCCATGCTATTGCCCAGGCCTCGCAGACGATTACCTTCGCCTCACCGGGCGGTGCGACGTTCGGGGATAGCCCGGTCACGTTGAGCGCGTCGGCCAGCTCGGGCTTGCCGGTCACGTTGACCAGCAGTGACCCCACGGTAGCCACCCTCAGTGGCACCACCCTGACGATCGTGGGTGCGGGCAGCAGCACGCTCACCGCGACGCAGGCAGGTAACACCAACTATCTGGCCGCGACGCCCGTTGAACACACCTTCATCGTGCAGCGCGCGCAGGCCAACGCGTCGATCAGCAACACCGAGCAGGTCTATGACGGCACACCGCGTGCCGTCACCGTGACCACCGATCCGGTGGGTGTCAGTGTCACCGTGACCTATGAAGGCAGCACCGAGCCGCCCACGGATGCCGGCACCTATGACGTAGCGGTCGTGATCAATGACGACAATTACGAAGGCGGGGAAACCGGCACGCTGGTGATCAGCAAGGCGGATCAGGTCATTACCTTCAATGCCCTGGCAGCGCGTACCGTCGGCGATGCAGATTTTACGCTGGATGCCGTGTCGGATTCCGGCCTGCCGATCAGCTATGTCAGTTCAGACCCGTCGGTGGCTACCGTCTCCGGTAACACCGTGACGATTGTTGCGGCGGGCGACACCGACATCACCGCCAGTCAGGCCGGTGACGACAACTACAACGCAGCCACCGCAGTGGTCCGCACACTGGAAGTGAACCGTGCCGAGCAGGTCATTACCTTTGCTGCGCTGGCGCCGGTGACGTTTGGTGATGCGCCCTTTACGCTGACGGCGACAGCGGATTCCAACTTGCCGGTGAGCTTTGCGTCGTCGGATGACAGCGTCGCGACCGTATCCGGCAACACCGTCACCATCGTTGGCGCAGGCGAGGTGGATATCACGGCGAGCCAGGCAGGCAATGACGACTATGCGGCCGCCGTGGACGTGGTGCGTACGCTGCAGGTGCAGCAAGCCGCCCAGACGCTGGATTTCGATGCTATCAGTGACACGAGCATCAGTGGCGAGGCGTTCACGATCACTCTGACTGCCAGCGCCTCGTCCGGCGCGGAGGTCAGCTTTGAGGTGCTCAGTGGTCCGGCCAGTCTCCAGGATGATGAACTGGAGGTGTTCGGCGCGGGTGAGATCACGGTACGGGCCACAGCGGATGGCGACGCCAACTACCAGGCCGTGCAATTGCAGCGCAGCTTTACCGTGACCGCCACGGCGGACGCGGTATGGCGGGTGACCCGGTGTGACAGCGGCGAGCGGGGCAGTCTTGATCGCCTGCTGGATTACGCCGTCAGTGGTAACCGCATCGAATTCGAGCCTGCGCTGAGCTGTCGTGGTGAAAACGCCATTTCGGCGGCCGCCGCCGGTCCCTTCAATATCGATCAGAGCCTGACGATAGACGGGGCCGGGGCGGATATCGAACTGACCGGGGAAAGCACCTCGCCGGTCCTGTACGTGGCCCCCGGGACCGTGTCCTTCACCCTGCGTAACCTGCGGGTCAGTGATGGCCGTGCCAGCCTGCATGGCAGCGAAGGCCCTCTGGAGTTCCGTGGCACCAGTACCACGATCGAGGATGTGATCTTTACCGGGCATCATGGTCCTGTACGGATCTCTCCCCAGATCGCGGGCGGTGAGGTTCTGGTCCGCAATGTGGTCATCGAGAACGGGCAGAGCGGTAGCGGGGCCATCTACCTGCGCGGTGAGGCGATCGGCGGTGACACCATCGTCGCCACCCTGGAAAACGTGGTGATCCGCCATCAGAGCGGTGGGCTCGGTGCCTTTGCATTTACCGAGAACTGGAGCAACTGGCAACTGACATTGCGGCACATGACGGTCGTTGAAAATGACGCCCAGGGTGCGATTTATCTGGAGCGGTTCGATGCCAATACCACCATTCTGGTGGAGAACAGCGTGCTCTGGAACAACGCTGGCAGCAATTACCGTCTCTGGGGTACCGCCGGGGATGTGCTGACATTGCGTCATAACGTGACAGAGGGTGGCTCCGGCGGCGAAGCGATCCGCGATGGCGATCCGTTGCTGTTCCCCGTCAGCAGTGCGGGTGCCTTGCCCTATGTGGCGCTGCTGCCCGGCAGTGCTGCACTGGGCGCGGCTGATATCGCCACCTGTGCTGACACGGACATCCGTGGCATTGTGCGCGACCTCGACGGTGGTCGCTGTGATGCCGGTGCCTTCCAGTCGCGCGGCTTCGTGCTGGCCGAGGCGGGCGGGGATGAGCAGGAAACCCCGATCAATAGCAACTTCCCGGTACCGCTGAGCGCAACCGTGACCAGCGACTTCGACGAGCCCGTCGTGGGCGGGCAGGTGACGTTCACCGCCCCCGCCACGGGCGCGTCGCTGGCCGATCCGGTCAGCGTCGTGTCAATTGCTGCCGAGGGCGCCGTAGCGCTGCCGGTGACGGCAAACGGCGTGGTGGGCAGTTACCAGGTGACGGCGGATACCGCCGGTGCCGCTGCGCCGCTGCACTATGATCTGGACAACCTGATCATCACCACCTCGCTGCTGCTCAGCAGCAATGCGGCCATGCTGGAAAGCGGCGATGACATCGTGCTGACCGCCGTGCTCAGTGCCAATGGTGCGCTGCCGAGCGGCGATATCGTGTTCCAGCGGCTGGAAGACGAGGAGTGGGTGGCGCTGTCGCCGGCTGCGCTGGTGGACGATACGGCCAGCCTGACGGTACCGACCAGTGCGCCGGGTGCGCAGCAGTTCCGTGCCCGTTTTGCCGGTAACGCGACCCATGCGGCCAGTGACTGGCAGACGGTGACGGTTGAGATCTTCGATGCAGTCAGCGTCAGTGATCCGCAGGGCGGCCCCTTGCAGCCGGGCAGTGGTCGTGACCTGCTGCTCGCCGGGGGCGAGGGCAGCACCTATGACATCGTCGTCAACGGGCCGCAGTCGTTCAGCACCTCGGTGACCTGCACCGCGTCACCGTGCACGTACCGCTTCACCGCGCCGGAGACTGGCGCGTTTGCCGGGACCTATACCGTAGCGGTCGTCGACCCCCATACCGACTGGTCCGATTCGTTGCTGGTCGACGTACCGTTGCGTGTGAGCGTGGCGCGTCCGGTGCTGCTGAGCCTGGATACCGCACGTAACCACACCGAGGTGCTGGTGTCGGGTGCGGCACCGGGTGTCACCACGCAGTTGACGGTGGATGCCACGGCGGACGCTGCGGGTATTCTGGTCAGCGGCAGCGGTGAAGCGACCGACGATACCGAGGCGGGTCATCCGGCCGTGTTCACGGTGACCTTGCCGGATGATCTGGCGGGCTCGCTGCCCACAGTGTCACTGAGTGCAGAAGGTCCAGGCCTGCCGACCGGGCAGGCGACGCTGGCGGCGCTGGCAGCGCAGCTTTATCACGGCAGCGTGAGCGGACCACTGGGCGAACCCGTTGTCGGCGGCATCGTGACCCTGTTGTCGGATACCACGCCGATTGAGGACAGCGACGGGCGCTATGAAACCCTGACGGATACCTACGGTGACTTCACGCTGATCGCGCCCCCGATTGAGTCAGATCATCGGGTCGAGGTGATGGCGGCGGGCTACCAGAGCGTGACAGTGCCGAGCGCGGACTGCACCACCTCTTGCGACCTCACCATGGTCGCCGCCGTGACCGCCGAAACGCCACGTTTCAACCCGCCTGCCGGTGAGTACGAAGGCTGGGTCACGGTGCGCATGGAAAGCACGACGGTGGGCGCCATGCTGCGTTACACCACAGACGGCACTACCCCCACGCTGTCCCATGGCACCGAGGTGGCGAACAACACCGAACTGCTGCTGAACAGCGAGACCACGCTCAAGGTGATCGCCTATCAGGTGGGCCTGAATGTGTCCGAGGTGGCGGAAGCCACCTACACCTTCCGTGATGCGCGCTTCACCAGCAAAGGTGGTGCGGCCTGGTCGCTGCTGCCGCTGCTGGCGCTGATGCTGCTGCGCGTGAAGCGGCGGGCCCTGCTGCTCTCCGGTCTGCTGCTGGCGTCACTGGCAGGGCCTGCTCACGCCGGTGATGGCTGGTATCTGGGTGGTGCTCTGGGTTGGGCCATGACGGATATCGACGCCAGTGACGTGGAGGCCCGTCTGGCCAGTGAAGGTCTGCCCGGTACGGCCACCGTCGATGACGAGGATCGTCTGGGCTGGAAGCTCCTGGGCGGCTACGGCTGGCGCTACCTGGCCGTGGAAGCCGGGTATGTCGATCTGGGGGAAATCGCCACCGGCCTGGCCGGTACCGGCCCGGTGACCATCGAACAGTTGCGCGGTATCCCGGCCGCTTCGGGCAACGGCGCCGAAGCGGCGGTGTTGCTGCGCTATCCGTTTACCGAGCGCCTGGCGGCGTACCTGCGGGGCGGGGCCCTGCGCTGGGAAACCGAGTACGGCCTGGCGGGTGACAGCCAGACCTTTTCCGGGACCGACGCCACGTTCGGGGCGGGCGTTCACTGGGCGCTGGGCCAGCACTGGCTGGTGCGGGCGTCCTGGGACCGTTACACGGTGGAAGACGATGACACCGATCTGCTGGCGATCGGCCTGCTGTATCGTTTCGGGCGCAGTCCGCGTGTGGCGGCGGAGGTTGCGCCCGCGCCCGCGCCTGCGCCCGAGCCGCCCGTCAGGACAGAACCTGCGGCCGCACCTGAGCGTGAGATGACACCTGAACCCGCTGCGCAACCCGAACCGGCGAGGGCGCCGACGGAACCGTTCACGGTCGGGGTCGTCACCTTCGGTTTCGGTACCGATGAACCGGTGCAAGCCGAGCTGGACCAGGTCGTGGACTATCTGCAACGCCATCCCGGGACGTCGGTCGTGGTGCGCGGTTACACCGACAGCAGCGGTCCGGAGGCCTACAACCGGGCGCTGTCGTTGCGCCGTGCGCAGCGTGTGGTGGCCTTGCTGGAAGCGCAGGGCGTAGACGCCGGGCGGCTGGAGGCCGACGGGCAGGGCAGTGCCTCACCCCTGGCCGATAACGCCACCCGTGAAGGGCGCGCCCTGAATCGCCGCGTTGAGGTGGTGCTCAAGCCCTGAGGGGCAGGGCGCCATCAGAAACGGTCGTTACCGGGCTGATCCAGGTTGTTGATCCGGGTCTTGCGCAGCAGCTTCAGCAGCAGGTTGCGGCAGCTGCGCAAGACCGGGTACAGCACCCGGGCCAGTTTCGGTGAGCGGAACACCAGATAGTTGAGCCGATTGAACAGGCCGTTGTCGCTGCCCAGCAGCGACAACGCATGAATGGCATCGGCGCCGTAGTACATCTGCTCATCCACCATCAGCACCATGCCCTGATCGATATCCAGCCCGCGCGCCGTGATTTCCTGCATCAGCGGGCCGTTTTCGCGGGCGTCCACCAGCATCAGTTCACCCACGGATTCACGGATACGCACCAGGTTGCAGTAGTAGTCGCAGGCCGGGCATTCGGTGTCATAGACCAGCCATATGCGGCGCACGGGAGCGCTGTCCGGGGCGTCAGTCTGTGGTGAGTTCAGAGAGGACATGAACGGTGTTCCGGGCTGCTTCACAAGGAGGATCAGCGTAACATGACTGCCTCGGGGTGCCATGCCCCGGCGCACACTGCCGACCCTTTGGTGGCCATATTTTACATGCGCCGCCGGATCACAGGAGAATGCCCATGACCGACACCCGCGATATCGAAGCCGCCGTATTCCGTCGCCTGCTGGCCCATCTGGATGCCCACAAGGAGGTGCAGAATATCGACCTGATGAACCTGGCCGGTTTCTGCCGCAACTGCCTGGCCAAGTGGTACGCCGCCGAAGCGGCGGAGCGTGGCGTCGAGATCGACTATGACGCGGCCCGGGAGCACGTTTACGGTATGCCCTACAGCGAGTGGAAAGCGAAGTACCAGAAATGAGCGGCTGGACAGCGGTTCATGCCATGTCCTAGTCTCGGGGGCAGGCCCGCACAAGGACTGCCCCATGAATCTCGAAAAAGTTGTCTTCGGTTTCTTCATTCTGCTCGCCCTGACGCTGAACTTCGGCTTCTTTCTGGGCGAGATCGATAACCCCGAACACCACAATGTCTATGAACTGTTTGCTGCGATCATCGTCAGCCTGATTGCCACGGTGCTGAAATTCGGTGAGCGCACCCAGATCGGTGCGGTGTTGCTGGCATCAAGTCTGGTGGCGGATCTGCAATTGATCAGCGCTGCCATTGTCTGGGCCGTGGCGGTGCATGTGCTGGATATCGGGCTGACGCCCGCCGTGATGGCCAGCATCGTTTCCCTGTCCGGCGGCGCCCTGCTGGCCAACGCCGTGTCCACCATCCTGCTGACCGTGGAAACGGTCACCTTGCATCGGTAAGCCATCATGACCACTCCGGTCGCGGCGCGGGGCTCCATAGTGCCGATCATCCTGCGCCGTATGCGGGTGCCGATCATTGTATTGATCACCGCTTACGCGTTAGCGGTGTTCGGCTTCACCCTGATGCCCGGCGTGGACGATCAGGGTGAACCCTGGCGGATGACGTTCTTCCAGGCCTTTTATGTGGTCAGCTACACCGGCAGCACCATCGGTTTCGGGGAAGTGCCCTATGACTTCTCCAATGCCCAGCGTTTGTGGACGATGGTCAGCATCTACCTCACCGTATTCGCCTGGCTGTATTCGGTGGGCACTATCATTGCCCTGATCCAGGATACGGATTTTCGCAACGCGCTGTTGCGCACGCGCTTGTTGCGCAGCCTTCACGGCATTCGCGAACCCTTCTATCTGATCTGCGGTTATGGTGATACCGGCAAGCTGTTGGCCCGGGCGCTGCTGGGGCGCAAGCAGCGCGTGGTCGTGATTGATCGGGACATGACCAATGTGGAAGAGCTGCGTAGCCGCGACAGTGGCATTTATGTGCCCGCCTTCTGTATGGACGCGGAGGTGCCCGGCAACCTGATTGATGCCGGGCTGCAACACCCCTGGTGTGCCGGGGTGCTTGCTGTCACCGACAACGATCACACCAATCTCAAGGTGGCGATAGCCACCAAACTGCTGAACCGGGACATTCTGGTGTTCTGCCGCGTTGATACGGAAGAAACCGCCAACAACATGCTGTCGTTCGGTACGGACCTGGTGGTCAACCCGTGTGAGGACTTCGCCCAGCGGCTGGTGATGGGGATGCGTGAACCGGATGCGCACCGCGTGTATGACTGGCTGACATCGTTGCCCAATGCGCCCTTGCCGCACCGCCCGGAGCCGCCCCAGGGCCGCTGGATCATCTGCGGTTTTGGTGATTTCGGCCGGGCCGTCTATCGCGCCCTGCGCGAGGCCGGGCTGTCTGTGCTGGTGGTGGCCGAAGCCGTGGACGACTGCCCGCCGGGCAGCATCCCGGGCAAGGGTACCGAGGCGGTGACCCTGAATCAGGCTGGCATTTCCGAAGCAGATGCCCTGGTGGCCTGCACGGACGATGACGCTGACAACCTCTCGATCATGGTGACGGCACGACAACTCAATCCGGATATCTACATGGTGTCGCTGGAGAATCGTCTGTATAACCGCGAACTCTTCCGCGCCGCCAACCCGGCGCTGCCGGTGCAGGCCAGCTATCTGACGGCGAGCCGCTTTCTTTCGGTGCTGAGTGCGCCCATGTTGCGGGATTTTCTGGAGCAGTCCGCGCGGCAGGGCAATGACTGGAATCACACGCTGGTGAAGCGCCTGGCCGAGATCAGCGGTGATATGACCCCGGATTGCTGGACCATCACCCTGGGCGACAGGCAGGCGCCTGCCGTCATGCAGGCGCAGGCGCTCGGTGAGCCGGTGCAGCTTGGCAACCTGTGTCGTGATCCGCGCAAGCGACGGGATCGACTGAATGCCGTGCCCTTGATGTTACGCCGTGGCGGGGAATGCCTGCTGCTGCCCGACGACGACACCTTGCTGCAGGCAGGCGACCGCATGCTCTGGTGTGGCACGCCGCAGGCCGAGGCCCTGCTGGGCTGGAACCTGCATCACCTGAATTCCCTGCGCTATGTGCATACCGGCGCGCATCGTCCTGACGGCTGGGTCTGGCGCCATCTGGCCCGCCGCCGCGCGGCGGGCGACAGCTGATCAGCCCTTGCCATGCAGGCGCTGCAGGTGTGTCACCAGCGCCTTGCAGGCCTTGTCCAGACGTTTGTCCAGATCGTCGCTGACAATCTCGCCCTGGTCGTTGAACGCGTCCGTAGCGCGCGGCACAGAGACCTGTTCCGGCAATACGGTGACACCAAGGTTGGCGAGCAATTGCCGGATCAGCAGCAGGCTGCGCATCCCGCCGAAGCCGCCGGGGGAGGCGGCCATCACCGTGGCCAGCTTGCCCTGGAACAGGGCCAGGCCGCTGGCGTCGCCATCCGGGCGTGAAATCCAGTCCAGCGTGTTCTTCAGCAGCGGCGTGATGAAGCCGTTGTACTCCGGTGACACGATGACCAGCCCGTCGTGGCTGGCAAACAGTCGTTTCAGATCGCGGATCTTGTCGGGAATGCCGGACTCGGCTTCCAGGTCGCCGTCGTACAGCGGCGCGGGGTAGTCGCGCAGGTCCACGAACGTGGCGTTGCTGCCCTGCTGGCGCAGCCTGTCCGTGGCGGCGCGGGCCAGGTGCTTGTTCAGGGAAGCGCGGCGGGCGCTGCCTGCGAACACAAGAATGCGGGGTGATGCCTCTGACGTCATGGCGGGCTCCTGCCTCCGATAGGTCCTGGAACTGTAGCACACCGTTTGAGGACACTTGGCCAAAGGTCTGATGGTCTATACTTCCGCACAGGATCACAGTGTTTTTTTCCGGGAGATGCTCATGAAAGCCCTTCAGTTCGCCGAAACCGGCAGCCTGGACAAGCTGATACTCAACGAACAGGTGCCTGAACCCGTGGCAGCAGACGGTGACGTGCTGATTCGTATCGAAGCCGCAGGTCTGAACCCCAGCGATCTGAAGAATGTGCTGGGCCGGTTTCCCTACACGACGGTGCCGCGCATCCCCGGCCGTGATTTTGCCGGGGTGGTGGTCGAAGGCCCCGCCGCACTGCGAGGCAAGGCGGTGTGGGGGTCGGGCAAAGGGGTGGGTTTTACCCGGGATGGCAGCCATGCCGAATATCTGGTGTTGCCCGCCGAGGCGGTGGCGATCAAGCCGGACTGTCTGAGCTTTGCCCAGGCGGCCAGTTGCGGCGTGCCCTGGATTACGGCGCTGGAAGGGGTTGAGCGCGCGGACATCCGTGCCGGCACGCGCGTTGTGGTGATCGGCGCCAGTGGCGCGGTCGGTCAGGCCATGAGTCTGCTGGCGCTGGCACGCGGCGCCACGGTGGTGGGGGCGGTGCGTCGTGACGCCCAGCTGGCGGAGGTGCCAGCGGGGTGCCAGGGCATCCTGCTGGGTAACCCGGATGACTTCGTCGCCCGGGTTGGCGAAGGGGGTGATGAGGGGGCGGACGTGGTCATCGATACCACCGGCTTCTGGCTGGCACCGGGAGTGGAAGTGCTGGGCAACGGCGGGCGCCTGGTGGCGATTTCGGCGCCGCCCAGTGGTGTCACCGAGATGCCGATCCTGGGCTTCTATCGCCGTGCGGCGACCCTGATCGGCGTGAACTCGCTGCTGCATGACAGCGCCACCTGCGCTGGCATGCTCGAGCGGTTGGGGGAACTGTTTGCCCGGGGTGACCTGCCGTTGCCGGCGGCGCCCCGCGAATGGTCGCTGGCGGACGGCGTATCCGCATACCGCGCGCTGGAGCAGGGCGGCGCGGGCAAGATTGTCTTCACTCCCTGACGGCGCCCGGTTGCAGGCTCTCCAGCGCGGCGGCCAGCGTCGGGGTGAAACGCAACTGGCCTGGCCTGGGCAGCACATTCGCCCGGGCCAGGGTGCGCAGGGGCTGGAATTGCAGATCAGCCACCACGATTTCCGTGCCCCGGTCGGCGGCCCGGTCGAGAAACTTCAGGAAGGCATTCAGGCCGCCGGCATCCAGAATCGGCACGCCGTCCATGTAGAGCACCAGGCCACGGCGCCCCGCCGTTTCGTCCAGCAGATCATCAAACACCCGGTCTGCCGCCGCAAAGAATAGCGGGCCGACGATCTTGATCAGACGCCAGTCCTCCGGCAGCGGCGTATCGCCGATCAGCTTGCGTTGCGCGCTGACGTCGCTGATGCGGGTCATGCCCGCGAGTTGCTGCATGAACATGAGCGAGGCCAGCACAATGCCCACGGCGATGGCGATCACCATGTCGAAGACCACCGTCAGCGACAGACACACCAGCAGCACGATGACGTCCTCGCGCGGCGCCTTGCGCAACAGATGCAGCACCTTGGGCGCCTCGCTCATGTTCCAGGCCACCATCAACAGCAATGCCGCCATCGAGGCCATGGGCAGGTAGCTCAGCCAGCGGGCCAGCAGCAGCACAGCCAGCAGCAGCACCAGCGCATGCACCATGGCCGCCACCGGCGAGGTGGCCCCGGCGCGGTAGTTGGCGGTGGAGCGTGCCAGGGCGGCCGTGGCCGCAAAACCGCCGAAGAAGGGTGCGGCGATATTACCCAGGCCCTGGCCCAGCAGCTCGCCGTTGGCATTGTGTCGCCGCCCGCTCATGCCATCGAGCACCACCGCGCAGAGCAACGATTCGATGGCGCCAAGCATGGCAATGGTAAAGGCCGCTGGCAGCAGGGCGCGCATGACCTCGGTGGACAGCAGGCTGGCGCCGGACGGGGTATCCCAGTGCCAGGGTAGGCGAAACTCCGGCAGGAACGGGGGGATGCCCTGGCCCAGACTGCCATCCGGCCAGGTAAAGCTGAAACGGCTGCCCAGCGTATCGATGCTGTGCCCGCCCAGCCCCAGCAGTTGCGCCACCAGCACACCGATCAGCACAGCGGGCAGATGCCCCGGAATGCCGGTGCGCTGACGCGGCCAGAGGATCAGCGCCAGCAGCGTGGCGGCGCCGGTCAGCAAGGTGGGCCAGTGCAGGGCGGGCAAGTGGCTGCCCAGCACCTGAAGCTTGTCGAGAAAATCCGGCGGCACTTCGGCCAGCGGCAGCCCGAAGAAATCACGCAGCTGCAGCATGACGATAACGATGGCGATACCCGCCGTAAAACCCAGGGTAACCGGCTCGGGAATATATTCGATAAAGCGCCCGAAACGGGCCAGTGCCATCAGCACCAGAATCACGCCTGCCATCAACGTGGCCAGCAGCAGGCCGCCCAGGCCGAACTGGTAAACCACCGGTTGCAGCACCACCACGAAGGCCGCGGTGGGGCCGGAGACCGAAAAGCGCGCGCCGCCGGTGAGCGCAATCACCAGCCCGGCGACAATACCGGTATAGAGGCCGTACTGGGGCGGCACGCCGATGGCCACCGCCAGCGCCATGGCCAGCGGAATGGCGATGATGCCCACCGATAGCCCGGCCAGCAGATCGCGGCGCAGGCGCTGACCGGTGTAGGGCTCACGCAGGCAGGCCTGTTGCAGCGCACTGGCAAAGCGCACGGTGGTCAGATGAGAGCGGTCGGCCATGCATCCCCCGAGGCGGCAATCCGGAAACAGTATATACGCCATGCTGCCGTATCGGCGTCTTCACTTGCACCTGACCTTGGTCGAGGCAGGCTGACGGCATGAAAATGCGTGTTGGCCAGTTACGGAATGTGGTCGTCGGGCGTCTGCGTATCCGCTCGGTGGATCTGTCGCTCTACACTGTCGAGGTGCAGTTGGGCGGCGGTTGGCATGTGCTGGTGGACGATCAGGGCAAGGTGCTCAGCTTCCGCAGCATGGAAGCCGTGCGCAAGGCGCTGGCCTTCCTGGAGGTGCTGGACGCCACGCTGCTGCACGCCTCACCCTATAACGAAATGATCGGTATCGAGCCCACCCGGGTGCCGCCCATGGAGGTGCCCATCGACTGGCCAGGTGATGGGCAGCCCGGTGCCCGACGCCACGCCCGTCGCCGCCGTTTCGGGCGCCCGTTACGCTGAGCAGCGAAGTCCCCGTATAGTAGGAGGCTCATGGCAAGAGCGTCTGATCTGTTTTAACGGAGCCGGGGGACCTGATGCTGGATGGATGGCAGTTGCTGGCGGGCCTGGCCCTGTTCCTGTTGGGTATGGACTACATCGAGCGCGGCCTCAAGGGGCTGGGCAACGATGTGCTGGTGCGGGTGCTGCGCGGCAGCACCGGGCGTGCCTGGACTGCGGTGCTGGTCGGTGCGGCGGCTACGGCGCTGATGCAAAGCAGCTCGCTCGTGGGCCTGCTGGTGCTCGCCTTTGTGGGCGCGGGCATCATGCCGATGAAGAACGCGCTGGGTGTAGTGGTAGGCACCCATGTTGGCACGACAGTGACCGGCTGGATTGTGGCCACGGTCGGTTTCAAGCTCGACATGGGGGCGCTGTCGTTACCGCTGCTGGGTCTGGGCGGGCTGGGTGTCGCCATGATGGCGGAACATAACCGGCCCGGTGCTGCCGCGCGCTTGTTGCTGGGATTTGGTTTGCTGCTGTTTGGTCTGGCCTTCATGAAGGAAGGCGTGGAGACCTTCGCCGCCCAGGTGGATGTGGCCTGGCTGGCGGACTACCCGGTGGCGGTGTTCGCGGTGGTGGGGCTGGTGCTGGCCACCCTGCTGCAGTCCAGCTCGGCCACCATGATGATCAGCCTGTCGGCGCTGCATGCCGGTGTCATTACCTTGCCCATGGGGGCCGCGATTACCATCGGCGCGCATATTGGCACCACCAGTACCATGGCCCTCGGTGCCCTGCGTGGCGATGCGGCCAGCCGCCGTGTGGCGGTGTTCAATGTGGTCTACAGCACCGCGACCGCAGTCTTTGCCCTCATCGTGCTGCTGCCATTTGTGGCGCCGCTGCAAGCCTGGCTGAACATCACTGATCCACTGTATAGCCTGGTGGCGTTCCACAGCTTTTTCACGCTGCTCGGCGTGCTCCTGTTCTACCCCTTGCTGGGGTATGCGGCGCCGCTTCTGGAAAAACATGTGGGGGGGCGTCGTAATCAGGTCAGTCAGTTTGTCAGCAAGGTACCGCCGTCAATCAGCGACGCCGCCATGGCCAGCATGGAGAAGGAAACCCTGCATGTTCTGGGCAGGGCAATGCAGCTCACGGCCAGCGTATTCGGTGGTCGAACCGGCCAGGCCCTGCGCCCTGCGGCATTGCCGCGCCGCCGTCTTGCCGGGGCGCCGGGCTTTCTGGATGAATATCAGGCGCTGAAGAATCTGGAAGGGGAAATGCTGACGTTTGCCACAGCCATGCAGGCCAGCGAGTTGTCTCCCGGGCATGCCGGGCGTTTGAACGCGCTGACGGCAGCAACCCGAGACGCCGTGTATGCCTGCAAGGCCGTCAAGGATGTGCGCAGCAATCTGGATGATATGCGCCTGCGCACCGCGACCAGTGCCTGGGTCAGTGAATTGGGCGCTCATGTGCTGTCGACCCTGAACACGCTGGAGACCTTGCTGATCGGCAAGCTGGACCTGTCGCAGGAGGAGGTGCCACACAGCGGTGTCTCAGCGCACACCCTTGCGGCACTGGCAGAACGCCACAATGAGGCGATGCATCAGTTGCTGATGCAGCTTCAGCAGCGTGGCTGGCAAGGTCTGTTGCATTCCACAGCATTGAACGTGACCCGCGAGCTTGATCAGAGTCTGGTGGGGCTGATACGTGCCGTCCAGACCTGCCTGGAGACCGGCAACGAGTCGGACGTTGAGCAGGAGCATGCCGAAGCACAGGCCTGAAGCGGTGCGAACGTACCGTTTCCGGTTCGGCAGGTGTGCGCTGGTTCACGGAAAGATGCCTGGTTTCTGCTTTTTTACAGAATTAATAATCTGTGCCCGCTTTTGACAAGAATCTTGTCGATCAGATCAATGAATGCCCGAGCAGGAGAATAATAATAAGACAAGAAAGCCATAATAAGAAAACGACGGATTTGGGGGGAAAATAAAAATTAACCTGTATCTGGCGTGAGAAGAATAATGTACAGAGCAGACAGCATGGCATTTGAAGTGCCTATCATATCAGTCCGTTATGTGCGCGCATTTGTCAGTTTCGTGGAAAGCAGAGGCGTCAGCCGACAGATGCTTCTCAATGGCACGGGCGTGCGCGAAGCAACCCTGGATGACCCCAACCGGTTCTTTTCCATGGTTCAGGTGGTGCGCGTGTTGAGCCGTGCCGAGGAGCTGCTGGAAGACGAGCAATCCGGTTTTGCCTTTGGCCAGCGCCTCGACCTTCAGGGGCATGGTGTGCTCGGATTCGCATTACTGCAAAAACGTGATCCTCGCACACTGATAAGGATGATCGTCGATTATCTGCGTGTTGCCCTGCCGATCATGGACATGCGCATCAAGTGTTTCGGCGATGAGGTCTGTATTGCGCTCGCGGATACCTGGGAGCTGGGGTCGCTGCGGCCCTTTGTGGCGAAAATGTACATGGGCAGCATTCATACGCTGGCGTCGCTGGTGTGTCGCGATTTCGTCTTCGAGTTCGATTTTCAGGCAGACCGGAACGCGGCCGCTTGGGCCACACTGGTCCGTGGTGCCGAGGTGCGTTTTGGCTGTAACGAAAACCGCATTGTGATGCCGCTTTCAGGCTACCGGCCGTGGGGCAGCGACGAGAGCCTGGCGCGCCGCCTGGCGGCGGTAAGGTCCAGGGAGAGCATCGGCACGGATAGCCCCGGAAAGACGGCCACGCCGCCATCCGGGAGTGCGGTCGAGGTGGTGGTGCGGGTCAAGCAGCACGTCATGAACAACCCGGGCCGCAATGGCTCGCTGGATCGCGTTGCCGAAGAGCTGGGCATGAGCCCGAGATCGGTGCGTTATCACCTCAACCTGGCCGGATTCGCCTTTCACGATATTCGCAACAGTATCAGGGAGACCTACGCCACCCGTTACCTCAAGGATACGCGCTTGCCGCTGAGCCGCATCGCAGAAAAGGTGGGATACAGCGACCAGGCCAGTTTCACCAAGGCATACCGGGCCTGGACGGGCAAGACGCCAGGTGATGTGCGGCGCGCAAGTCGAGTGCTGTGATGGCGAGGGAGCACACCATACTGGGCGCTATTTTTCTGGCCAGTCTATGTGGTTTTCTGCTGGCCGGTCTCCCCGCCGCGACAGTACTGGCGCCGCTGCGGGCCATCGATGCCGAAGCAGAGCGTCCGATCATTACGCGCATACGCGGTGTCTGGTGGGACGGCTCGGTTCAGGGCAACTGGCAGGGGCATCGCTTCCTCGGGCGCTGGACACTGCAGCGGCGCGGCCTGACGCCGGGTCTGCGCCTGAGCGTGGAAGCCGGTGACTTTCACGCGTCGGGTTGGGCGGGTGGAGGCTGGCGAGGGTGGCGACTGGAGCAGTGGCTGGTCACATTGCCCGTCCTGCTGGTGGAAGACCTGCTCCCGGATATCCGTGCTGAGGGCATGGTCGAGATACGTATCAACGCACTGACACGACGTGATAATGCAGTAGAACGTGCCGATGGCGCCTTGCGCTATGGCGGCGGCAAGGTGTCCTGGGGTGAACTGGACCCTGTCAGCGTGCCGCCTCTGGACGGCGTCTTGTCGTTGGTGGAGACCTATCCGGAATTCTCCATGACGGGCCCCGGGGGCGAGACGCTTCTGCGGGCCCGCCTGGAGCAGCAGGCCGTATCGTTGCGGGCTTACGGGGCCTTGCCGCAGTTGTTCGGTCTGACCGAAGACGGTGATCCGGAAGGAGAGATATTTCACAGCAGCTATGCGTTCCCGCTTTGATCCGCAAGGTGGCGATCCAGACAAGGCGTGATGAACGTCGAGGCGAGCGACACCCATTATGTTGCATAAAACGAACACCATGGCCTACGAGGTGCCGTTGATCCCGGTCCGCTATGCGCGACAGTTTCTTGATTTTGTCGAGGCGCAAGGCATTTCCCGGGGCGCTGTGCTGCATGGCTCCGATCTGGACACGCAGCAACTCGACGACCCCGGCATGATGCTGAGCATGCGCCAGACGTTGCACCTTCTCAATCAGGCGCGACGCTTGCTGGACGATGAACGGGCCGGTTTCCGGTTCGGCCAGAAACTGGATTTGCTCGGGCACGGACTCCTTGGCTTTTCATTGCTGTGGCAGGAAGACCAGCGCGATCTGATCAGGATGAACGTGCAGTACATCCGTGTGGCACTGCCCATCATGGACATGGATATCAAATGTGTGGGCAAGGACATCAGCGTCCGCCTGGAGGATGTATGGGATCTGGGTGACTTGAGGCCGTTCGTGGTGGCCATCTATATGGGCAGTATTCATTCGCTCGCGTCGCTGGTGTGCCGCCAGTTGCGCTTCGAATTCGATTTTCATGCACAACGACCGGCGAGCGAGTGGGAAAGCATGGTTGAAGGCTCGCGCGTGGTGTTCGGCGCGCCTGTCAGCCAGGTACTGATGCCGCTGTCAGGCCGACGGCCCTGGAGCAATGATGCATCGCTGTCCTACTATCTGGCCGGTGCGCGCTCGCGCGAATCCTTGCAGGCCAGTGACGATATGGAGGTGGTCGCACTGGTTCGCCAGAAATTGCTGGATAACCCGGGGCGCGACAGCACCCTGGAGCGCGTGGCGGAGCGTCTGGAGATGAGCCCCCGCTCAGTGCGCCATCATCTGCGCCGGGCTGGCGCCTCTTTCCATGATATGCGCAATGAGATACGCGAGGCTTTCGCGACGCGCTATCTGACGGAGACTCGTCTTTCCTTGCAACGTATTGCCGAGGTGCTCGGGTACAGCGATCAGGCCAGTTTTACCAAAGCCTATCGGGTCTGGACGGGCACAACACCCGGTGAGGTTCGCCGTCGCAAAAAGAAAAATGATGCATGACGTACCAAGGGTCATGACGTATTTCACAGGTTTTTCCATCCTTCCCGATTTGACAACATCATTGCCGTTTACATCAATGACCCCCTCCGTCTCCCCGAACAGATAATGATCGCGCTGATCATGCTTCGTTGTTTTGAGCAGTCCCTATCGGAGCATTCTGCATCAAGAACGCCAATAACAGGGATACGGAGGAAAGTATCATGGAGTCCACGAGTAACAGACGCCCGCCATGCGGGATAAAAAAGAAACTGGCCGCAGCCGTGCTGGCCGCGGCCGTCGGGGGGGCGGGCAGCAGCCTGGCCATTGCCGACTCGGTCGACGTTAACCTGCAGCTGATGTACAGCTGTGAATACCCCTTGATCGGTGTGCAACCACTGAGTGCGGATATCAGTTCGCATATGCCGCTCACCATACCGGTCAACGAGCCCACCGGGGCCTTTGATCTGAATATCGTTGCCACGGCGATGGGCAACACCTGGACCGGCCTGAATATCGTCAGCGCCACGACGATTGAAGGCATGGCCTATGCTGATTCAAATCTGTCCGGCAACAATCTCAATCTTGATCTGACCGTGCCGATGATCATCGATCAGCAGCCGGTGCCCCCATCTGCCGGGGATTTCGACCTGATCGCTTATGGCGAAACGCCATCACTGACCTTCATGGAGAACAATGAAGGCGAGGTGATCATTGTGGTCGAAGATAATCTGCGCATGGCCATGATCGCGCGCCGCGCCGATGGCAGCTACGTTGATTTCGGCGGCAGCTGGCACTCGGATCCGGATAACCCGGAAGCCTTTATCGTGTCCTGTACTGCGGATGCCGGGCAGGATCAGGAGCTGCATCGCTTCACCGTGGGGGGCGATACCCCGACCGATCCGCGTATCAGCGTGACGCCGGACGAGCTTGATTTCGGCAATGTTCAGGGTGGCCTGACCGTCACGGAATCTGTCACCGTCTCCAATACGGGCGGCGCAGAGCTGGGTATCCATAATATTACCCTGGCAGGTCCTGATGCCGGTGCGTTCTCTGAAAGCAACGATTGCACCACCGTTGCGGCCGGCGACAGCTGCACGATTGATGTGACCTTCTATCCTGTCAATGAGGACAGCTTCAGCGCGGAACTGGTGATCGAGTCCAACGACGCCGAAGAGCCGAGCGTCTCTGTGGCGCTGATGGGTTCCAGTGTCATGACACCGACCCCGGAGATCACCGTGAACCCGGAGTCTGTCAGCTTCGGCATGGTGCAGGTCGGCGACGCCGCGACGCAGACGGTGACGATAGGCAACACGGGCCTGGAATCCTTGTTTGTCGACAGCATCAGCATTACCGGTTCTGAAGCCAGCGAGTTTATTGAAAACAATGACTGCACGACGGTCGCGCCGGATGCGACCTGCGCCATCACCATCTCTTTCTCGCCCACGGCCACCGGCAATCGCGCGGCCACGCTTGAAATCGAATCCAACGCGGCGGACACCGCCACGCTGGTGCCGCTGAGCGGTCAGGGTTCCACCGGGGGCGGGAATACCGTCGATTTCCCGATGAGCCTGACAGGTGAGTCTTTCATCAAGAAACCTCACGGCACGGTACCGCTGACGGGTGGCATTCAAGCCGTGCTGGATCTGGCAACGGGTGACTTCGTCGCTGATCTCACGCTTGATCCGTCCCACGGCGAATTCGAGATTCTCTATCCGCTTTACAATATTCCGTTCCTCGGTCCGATCATGGGCTGGATCACATCGGACGCGGATGTGGAGTTCGAGATGGTCGGGCAAACCACCGGCACCCTGGTGGATGGCGTGCTCACCGCTCACGCGACCATGTATATCAAACTGCCGCGCGTGCGAGTGATCGGCCTGGGCATTCCGCTGCCGATTGGCGGGGGTGATGAGTGCCGGACCAGCGAAGCAATCGAGATTGAGCTGAAGACGCCTGAAGGCGAGCAGTTTGATCCCTTCCTGGGCGGTAACCTCGAGGCGACCTACACCCTGCCTCCGGTTGAAAACTGTGGTGGCTGGTTCGACGGCTTTATCAACATGTTCATGGCCGGTCCGGATAACACCATTCATGTCTCACTTGAGGCTGACCTCTGAAGTCAGTCCCCCGGATTGCCTGGCCTGCCTGGGCAATCCGGCTTTTTTTTCGGGATACCTGCATGAAATCAGTGATACGGCCGGGCCGACTGATCAGCACCTGTGTGCTGTCTGCGGCGTTCTGGGGCGGCATCGCCACCCTGGCACCGGCTCATGCCGAAGACGATACCCCCTCATTGATGCTGGAGTACACCTGTGTATTCCCGCTGCTGGAAGAACAGCCCCTCACGGTGGCGATCACCGCCGAGATACCGGATACGGTGCCGGTGGGTGAGTTGACGGAGGCGTTCCGGATAAACGCCGAGGCGTTGGTCAGCGGGCAAGCTGGCAATGCGCTGGATTTTCTCGGTTCGCGCACGCTTTCGGGCACGGTTCAGGCTCAGGCCCGGATCGACGGCCCGGCGTTGACGCTGGACCTCTCGGTGCCCATGACGGTGCCCGAGCAAGCCATGCCGGGCGCGCCCGGCGATTTTCAGATTGACGCGCAGGGCGAGACGCCGCCGTTGATATTTGAACAACAGAATGCGGGCGAGGTGGCGATCAGGGTTGAGCATCTGGTCATGACACTGCGACCGCTGGACGCGCAGGGCGCACTGACCGGTATCGGCGAATTTGAAGCCGAGTGTCTGCTTGAACCGGATCAGGATAACGTCCTGCATACCCTGATCGTGGGTGAAGGTAGCGCAGGCGGAGAATTTGCCTTGCCGATAAGCGGGCAGACGCTGATTCGTGCCGCAGACGGCATGGCGGCGTTACAGGGCCAGATCAGCGGCGTGCTGGAAGACGACGGCGCGCTGGCCGCCGACATGCATTTCGCGCCTGCCCACACCCGGCTGCACATGCGCTGGTTGTTGCGTTTGCTGATGGCCGACGCCGAGTTGCTGTTCGAGCCGGTGGCACAGACCCGGGGTCACCTCGACAGCGACATCCTGACAACGGAAACGCTCATGCACGTGCGGGTGCCCGCCATCAGCGTGCGCATGCTGGGTCTGCCGTTGCTGTCGGGTGGCGGCGAAACCTGTCGAACCGCCACACCGATAACGCTGCATCTGGCAACCCCCTCCGGTGGTGCGTTTGACGTGGAAGCGGGAGGCGTTCTGGAGGGCGTCTATCTGGAGGGGACCTACGATATGCCGACGTTCGAGAATTGTGGCGGCCTGGAAAGCTTTATCAATCTGTTCATGACCGGCACGGGCAATCGTATGGCGCTGGCAATGGGCCTGGCACCGAGTCTGGCACCGGGCGCAACAGAGAGGACGCAACCATGATCGACGCAACCAGGATTGACACAAGACGCACCAGAGGACGTCTCACGGTGTTGCTGACCGCGCTGCTGACGGCGCTGGCGACGATAGTGATCAGCGGCCCGCTGATCGCCGTCGCCGATGACTGGTATCAGCCCCCGGTCCCGCTGCCTGCCGGTGAGCCGGGCGACATCATCAAAACGCGTGAGGTCAACGCGGGGCCGCCGTCCGCGCGCGCCATGGCACGTGCCTGGCAGGTCATGTACCGCTCCACGGATGCCCTCGGTGAAGCGAATGCGGTGACGGGCACCTTGGTGGTACCGCGCGCGGGCGATCCGGGCAGCATGCCGCTGATCGGCATGGGCCCGGGGACGCATGGGCCGGCGGCGCGCTGTGCACCTTCGCGCATGATCGACAAGGGTGCTTTTTATGAACAGGCCACCCTCAACGACATGCTGCAGCGTGGCTATGCCGTGCTGGTGACCGACTATGAGGGCTATCACCCGGACCCGGCCACCACCTACATGGTCGGCCGATCCATGGGCGCCGCCCTGATCAACGGCGTGCGTGCGGCGCAGCGCTTTCCCGAGGCCGGCCTTTCCGATCTGGCGCCCGTGCTGTTTCGTGGCTATTCCCAGGGCGGCGGTGCGGCGATGTGGGCCGGGCAGATGCAACCGGATTACGCGCCGACCCTGAATCTGGTGGGTGTGGCCGGGGGCGGTGTGCCCGCCAATCTGGCGGCGGTGGCGTTGCCGCTCAACGGGGAGCCCGGTTTTGGCGTCATGTTTTATGCCTTGCTGGGGCAGGACCATGCGTACCCCGAGCTGTCGTTGGCGCCCTTTGTGAATCAGGCTGGCATGGCGGCGTTGCAGGCAATGCAGGAGGACATGTGCGTGCTGGAGCTGCTGCAGGGGTTTGCGGGTATCACGCTGGATGATCTCACCGACATCAATCCCCTCAATGCCGAGCGTTTCAATCGCATTGCCGAGAACCAGCTTGGTGATCAACCCATTGCGGTGCCGGTGTATCTGTACCACGAGCAGCAGGACAGTCTGGTGGCCTATGGGCAGGCGCAAACCCTGCGCGATGACTACTGCGCCCTCGGCGTGGACGTGACCTGGCAAAGCCATGACACCGGCGGCGACACCGGCGTGATCCGTCATCTGAATCTGGTCTATCACGGCAATGAGGGCGTCAACGCCTTTATCGAACAGCGGCTGGCCGGGCAGCTGCCGGCATCCCATTGTTTTCCCTGAGCGGTATCGCGGAGGCAACCTTATGAAAATAACAACGATTGCGGGTACGTTTTTCGGTGCGGCGCTGAGCCTGGCGGCGACACCGACGCTGGCCGCCATGGGCAACGCGCCGTCCACCTACGGTGTGTTGCCTCATGATGTGGCCACGGCGCAAGCACTGTCCCTGTTCAGCACACAGGTCTCGTCGGTCTACTACAATCCCGCCGCCCTGGCGCGGGACGGCCGAGGTGAACTCACGGGCGGTCTGTTCCATGCGGACCATACCTTGCGTGCGGAAAGCCTCGGCGGCGCGGCGCCCGCGCAACGCAGTGGCAGTGTGCTGGACGACACCCCGTCGCAGCAGTTGTTGCTGGGCCTGAAAACCGATCTGAGCAACCTGACAACGTTCCGGCATCCCCTGTACCTCGGTTTCATGTTGGGATCAGAGCGGTATGCGCAGGAGATGCTGGCGTTCAATGCCGAGACATCCGAGTTCGGCCAGTTCCTGCACTACGGTCGGCAACCGTTGTTCCTGTCGATCGGCGTCGGCACCCAATTGTGGCGAGGCATTAATTTCGGCGCAGCGCTCCGGTTGACGCTGCACAGTGACGCCAAGCTGTATACCGAGACGAATCTCCAGGGAGATACCCGCCGCGAACGACTGGATGTCACCGCCGAGCCGGTGCTGCGGCCGATCCTCGGGTTCCACGTCAACATGGGCGAGACGTTCTGCAGCGTGCAAGACTGCTGGATGGATCATCTGGATATTGCACTGGGCTATCGCGGCTATTCCAACACCCGTGTGCGCGTGGATGCCGAGGCAGAAATTCCCGGCACCGTGACCGGGCCGGGACTCGAGCTGGCCATCAGAGCCATCGATTCATTTCAGCCGGAGATTACCACCCTGGGCATACAGTACGCGTTTGCTGGCCGCACCCGTGTGGGGCTGACCGGGGAATACCAGGCATGGCAACGGCTGAGCCGCGAATTCGAAGGGGACACCGTGCGCGATCAGGCCGAAGCACGTTTTCGCGATATCGTGATTCCACGCCTCGGCCTTGAACACGACGTCAGTGAGCATTTTACCGTCAAGACTGGCGCCGCCTGGGAGCGTTCGGCGTTGCGCAGCACGCGCACCCCGGACGTCAATTATCTGGATAACGACAAGCTGGTGCTGGGTCTGGGTTTGAGCGTGGTGGCCCACCGCCTGCCGTTCATGGCGCATCCGGTACAGATTGATGTCGGCTACCAGTTCCATCATCTCAAACATCGCGAGTTTGATCTGGTGACGTCGGACCCGTCAGACCCCGACCCACTGGAAACCGTGCGCACCAAGGGCGAGGTGCATGTTTTTGCGGGCAGCGTGACGCTGCGATTCTGACCGGGCGTAGTAAGGAGCACATCATGACAGGCATCAGGTTACCTGCATTCAATGCGCCGCTGATCGGGGCGCTGCTGATGGGCGCGCTGCTGCTGGCCGGTTGCGGGGATGACAAGGCGGACATCCGGCAAGGGCCGGATCGCTACGCCGGCCAGCAAGGGTTGGTATACAGCTATCCGGCGCCGCAACAGATTGAAGTGCCCGCGTCGGCACCGCTGGTGCTGCGCTTCAGCAGCGAGATCACCGCGTCGCACCCGGAGAGTCGTCTGACGTTACTGGATGGCGAGGGGGAGACGGTGGCGTTCAGCCATCGCGAGGTGGGCGAGGGGCGCGGCCTGGTGCTTGTGCCCGAGGCACGCCTGGCGCCCTTGAGTGAATACACCTTGCAGATCGAGGCACTGAGTCTGGCTGCCGGAGAGATGGCACCGACCAGTTTCTCGTTCACCACGGGCGCGGCCGCAGAAGGCCCGCGTGAACAGATGGCCAGCAGCACGGGTTTTACTGTGCAGCGTCAGATTCCGGATGGCGAGGCGTTGCCCATTCTGGCGTTCTCCAACTTCCGGTTGCTGTTTACGCAACCGTTGGCGCGGGACACGGTGCGCTATGGCGATACCCTGAGCCTGACCGACAGCGAGGGTGCGCTGGTGCCAGCGCAGGTGCTGGTGCGCGGGCGTCACCTGACGCTTGATCCCCTGACCGAGTTGCTGCCGGGTGAGGACTACACCCTGCAACTGCTCGGTGGCATCCGAAGTGCCTATGGTGATGCGCTGGACGCGTACAGCCTGACGTTCTCGCCGCAGGACACCGGGAATCGCTCCACCCTGGTGCAGGAAGTGCCGGACGCGCAGGGCGGGGCAGTTGTGTCGCCGCTGACCGGCGAGCCGGTCAATATGGTGCCCATGGCCTCGGTACTGCTGGGCGAGGACAACAGCACCCAGCAGAGCGGCGACATACGGGCCGAGCTGGCCCATATCCCCACGTTTCCGGATACCTCACCGTTGCGTATTGCGCGCGGCTCGCGCCTGAGCGGTACGTCTCTCGAGGTGCTGATTGGCGGCGCCGTGCCGGCCGGTTTCGACTCGGGCGCGGTGGAGATCCAGTTTGTGTCGGACGCCATGGGTTACATGCTGGAGAATCCCTACAGCAGCCTGCCCGGTGCGCCGCGCTGGCTGAAGCTGTACATGGACGTGGCCATTACCACGGAAGATCCCCGGGCCAATGCGGCCGTCACGCAGAACCTGATGCATCTTGAGCTGGTGGGCACCGTGTTTGTCGAGGAGGGCAGGCTGGTCGTCGATGCGGTGGGCGTGGCGGAGCCTCGTATCCTGGGCGACGAATCTGCGTGCAGTGTGCTGAGTTTTTCCATGCGCTCCTATCTGGATCAAAACCACCCGCCGCCCCCGTTGGACGACACGACGCCGCCCGAGCTGCAGAGCGGGCTGCCCGGCACCCACCCTGAGCTGATCCGTCCCGGCGATCCGCTGGTCCTGAATTTCACCAAGGTTCTCGACCCCACCACACTGGTCGGGCGTGTGCACCTGTATGAGAACGGTCTGCTGGCGGAGACGCCCCGTGTTCACACCGACGGTGCCGCCCTGGTCATTCGACCGGTGGAACCGTTGATCTACAGCCCTGATGCCACGCCGCGCGAATACAGCCTGGTGCTGGAGGACGGCATTACCGACCTGGCGGGCAATGCCCTGGCGGTGCAGGAAGATACGTTTGCCTTGCCGACCTTTGTCACGGAGCAGCCGCGTGCCCCGGTGGTGCTGAGTGCCTATCCGGGCTTCCCCTGCGTTACCGAACAAGCCGACCTGGCGAACCATGATGCCGGCCGTTGCCTGGGTGGGAAGCCGGACGACGATCACCTGCCGTTGGCGCGCCTGCCCGCGGATCGTTCCTTGAGGGTTACCTTCTCCCAGGACATGGATCCGGATTCGGTGACCGCAGACACCCTTGTGGTGGAGGAGATTGACGCCGCAGGCGATCCGGTGGGTGATCCGGTTGACGGCCAGGTGACGGTCGGGATGCGCACGCTGACGTTTACCCCGACCGCGCCCTGGACGGTCGGCAGTCTGTATCGCTATACCCTGCGTTCGTCCGAGCTGGATCCGGTCTGCGGCAGCGACGCCATCTGTGACCGGCGCGGCTTGCCACTGCAAACCCGGTTACTGGCGCAAACTCCCGACGAGGCCGTGCCGGCGACGGCAGGCGGGCCGGATATGGCGATTCATTTTCTGGGTGCGCCGCCGTCGCATGCCGTGATGCAAGCCTTGCGCAATCTGCCCGGGGCGGACGTGAATGCCAATTTCATATTGGACGCCGGTGAGACGCTGCCTTCGGTGGACCCGATGGCATTGGCAAACAGCACGCGGCTGTCACGCAATCCGGATGCCAACCCTGATGCTGATGGCACGGCGGCTTCGGGCAATGCCCTCCGCGACGCCAATGTGGGGTGTGGTTTTGATGCCGACGATGCGCCGCTGGATTGCCCTGACGAGACCTACCTGTTTCTGAACGGCAATCTGGATGTGGAGGTGTACGGCTATGTACCACCGGAAGACATCGACGCGGCCGATCCGGGCATTCCCGATCAGGTCAAGGATCAGGGGGGTGTGCTGGCCTATATCCATCCCACCCAGGTGCTGCTGTCCGGTACCGTGGTGCACGTCGAGTTGTCTGATGTCGCCGCATCGCTGAACTTTGAGGCGCTCCCCGCGCAGACAGGGCCGCAGGTCATGCGCATGCGTTATACCTGTAACGCGGCCTCTGGAGAATGTGAAGCGCCGGATTACGGCCGCATCAAGGGGTGGATCGTTGAGGAGGCCGGCGAGGCGCGTTTCATGGCGCAACTGTCACTGTACCTGGACGCGCCGGAACTGGACCCCGAGGTCGTGAATCATAATCTGGGCGGTGAACTGTTGCCGGTGGCGCACAACCTGCGCAGCTATCCGCTGACGCTGGAGCTGAGCGGGGCGCTGACGTTTCTTGATGATGGCCGCCTGCAAATTAGACAGCAAAACCTGTCACCGATCGCGCTGACCATTGAGCTGGAAATCGGCCAGCCGGTGCTGCTGACCGGCGCGCTCTACCTCGGCATCGAGACCGGCGACGCGCAACTGGAGTATGTGTCTGAACCGATCATTTCAGCACCGGCAGAACCCTGAGCCGAGGTAAGCCCCGGCTGCGAGCAAGGCCGGGGCGCACTCAGGGGCGGCGTATTCCGACGCCCTGTCAGAGCGTTTCTACATGGGTCAGCAAGGTATTCGCGCGCGCCAGAATCGCCTCGCGTTTGCCCTTGTCCATTTTTCCCCAACTTCGATAGATCATTGCCATTCGTGGGTGGTTGGCAAAGCGCTTTTCATGCCGCTGGATGAAATGCCAGTAGAGGCTGTTGAAGGGG